>NZ_JBFABE010000001.1:158067-330990 GCF_040640155.1 Streptosporangium sp. NPDC023615 | reverse complement strand
CACCCGACCACCGACCGGATCAACCAGCCGACCACCAGGGGCGTTCCATTTCGTACTACCATTCTAGTAAATCCCGGTGATTCGTGTCAAACTGTCGGTTTTCCCGACCTCGACCCGCACTCACCAGAACCACTAGCATGTTGTCTGCCCTGCTTCCAGGGCAACCCCTCTAACTTACTCCAACATCCCGTTGATGTCCAACCGGATCTTGTCGTGACGCACGCGTCCCGGCAAGGGAGATGATCAGAGGAAGGTCCCGGGGGTTTGGTGATCTTCACCGGCTCCCTCGGGCCTGTGAACTCTATGTAGGTCGTCGGACATCGTCAAATCAAAGCGTCCGCTCCAGGCAGACGTGTTTCTCGCCTGCTGGGTAGAGATCGACCATGACGGACCAGAGAGTGTTGCCCAGGGCACTCGTCGTGCTTCTCTGCACCGCCGGCGCGGTGGTCACCCTGGCGGGAATTCGGGAGGTCGCGTCGATCGTCGGACCGGTGCTGCTGGCACTCGTCCTGGTCCTGGCGGTCTCCCCGGTCAGAACCTGGCTCCGCAGGCGCGGGGCTCCCGGATGGACGCTGGTCGCGGCCCCGTTGGTGCTGGTCCTGCTGATCCTCCTCGGCATGATGGCGATCCTCACCGTGGCGGTCGCGCAGCTCGCGGGGCTCGCCCCCACGTACCAGAAGCAGTTCGGCGAGCTCGTCGTACAGGCACAGGAGTTCGCGGCCGGACTCGGCATCGGCACCGAGCAGATGAACCAGGCGATCAAGTCGTTCGACCCCGGCAAGATCTTCGCGCTCGCCCAGGGATTCATCAGCGGTCTGCTGGGTGCCTTCTCCGGCCTGATCCTCGTCGTCGTCCTGGTCCTGGCCATGTGCCTGGACGCGCGCTCCTTCTCGCGGGTCCTCAAGGCCGGAGCGGCGCGCAGACCCCTCCTGATCCAGGCGTTCCGCAACTTCGCCCGCAAGACCCGCCGCTATCTCCTGGTCTCGACCGTGTTCGGGTTGATCTGCGCGGCGCTGGACGTGGGCGCCCTGTGGTTCCTCGGCGTGCCGCTCCCCCTGCTCTGGGGAGTCCTGGCGCTGATCACGAACTACATCCCCAACGTCGGTTTCGTCCTGGGCCTCGTCCCTCCTGCCCTGCTCGCCCTCCTGGAGGGAGGGATCCAGACCATGATCTTCGTGATCGTGGCCTACATGGTGATCAATTTCGTGGTGCAGTCCCTGATCCAGCCCAAGTTCCTCGGGGATGCCGTCGGCCTGTCCACCACCGTGACCCTGCTGTCCCTCATCCTGTGGGCGACCCTCCTCGGCCCTCTGGGCGCGCTGCTGGCCATCCCGCTCAGCCTGCTGGTCCGTGCCCTGCTGATCGACAGCGATCCCGACGGCGACTGGGCCGCCGCCCTGGTCTCGGGCGAGGTGCCCGGCGACGGGCGATCGGCCTCCGACGAGGACGAGGGCGGGGACGACGACGAGGACGGGGGGAAGGCCCCCGGCGGGGACGGCGGCACGGACGACGGTCCCGGACGGGAAGGGAAGCCGGCGCCCGTACTCTGAGGGCATGTACCGCGAGTGGGCGCCCGACCAGCGGGTCAGCGGGTGGGTGACCTGCGCGTGGGTCAGCGAGGCGAGCTCCGTCACCACGAAGCTGGTCGTGCCCGACGGCTGCGTGGATCTCATCCTGGGTCCCCGGGGGGTGCAGGTGGCAGGGCCCGACACCGGCCCCAAGCCCGTCTCGATGTCGTCGGACGAGCGTTACGTCGGGCTCCGCTTCCGGCCCGGCTCGGCGGGTGACGTCTTCGGCGTGCCGCTCGCCGACCTGCGTGACCTTCGGCTGCCCCTGCCGGAGCTGGGCCCGCTCACCGGCCTGTCCCCCCTGGAGACGCTCGTCGCCGGGGCCGGGGACCGGTCGCCGACGGCGGTCGCGACGACCATGCAGCGAGCCCTGGCCGTACGGCTGCGTTCGGTGCCCGCGCCCGACCCGGCCGCGCCGGTGATCGCCCGGGCGCTGCTGGCGGGGCGGAGCGTCGCGGAGGTGGCCTGGGACCTGGGACTCGGCGAACGGCAGTTCCTGCGCCGGACGCTGCGGATCTTCGGGTACGGTCCCAAGGTGCTGCAGCGGGTGGTGCGGTTCCAGCGGGCGCTACGGCTCGCCAGGAACGGCATGCCCGCGTCCGAGGTCGCCGCCGTGAGCGGTTACGCCGACCAGTCACACATGGCCAACGAGGTACGGAGGCTGGCGGGGGTGCCGCTGGGCCGGTTGGTCGGCCCCTCCGGCGACGGGGCCGGCTGACGCGACGTCCGGGGACGTGCCGGGAGCGCGGACGAGGCCGGGTCGAGGGCCGGGTTCAGAGAAGCAGCCGGGTGCGACCGAACTCGGCGAACCGGGCGCGCAGCTCCGAGCGCGCCTCCTCGGTCAGCGGTACGAAGGACAGGTCGCGGGCCGGACGCCACCACACCGGGTCGGCGCACTCCCAGCGTTCCCGGCGCAGGCCGTTCCTGTCCACCTTGTTGGTGGCGGTGAGCGGCATCCGCCGTGTCACCCGCACGAAGCGGGGCGCCCACTTGGTGCCGAGGTCGGGCTGGGCGCTCAGGAAGGCGGCGAACCCGTCCGGGTCGAGGCCGCCGCCGAGTTCCAGGGTGGCCATGACCTGGTCGCCGGTACGGGGGTCGGGCACCGCGTAGACGGCGCACATGACCGTGCCGGGGTAGCGGGCCAGGATGCGCTCGACGGGGGCGGCGGCGAAGTTCTCGCTGTCCACCCGGAGCCGGTCGGCGTCCCTGCCCGCGAAGTAGAAGTAGCCGGCCTGGTCGCGGTAGCCGAGGTCGCCGCTCCAGTACAGGCCGTCGCGCAACCGCCGGGCGTCGGCCTCCGGGTCGGCGTAGTAACCCTCGAAGGAGGCGTCACGCCGGACGATCTCACCGATCGCCCGGTCGGCGTTGACCAGTCCTCCGGCCGCGTCGAACAGCGCCCGGGGGCACTCGCGGCCGGTCCCGGGATCGTGGACGGCCACGTCCGCCCCTTCCGGGGGCAGGCCGAGCGCGTCGGGCGGGGTCCCCGGCACCTTGTTGATCGTGATGGCGCCCTCGGACGAGCCGTACCCCTCGATGATCTCGGCGTCGAACCTGCGGGCGAACTCGGCCAGGTCGCGGGCGGAGGCCTCGGTCCCGAACGCGGCCCGCAGCGGGTTGCGGGCGTCGTCCTCACGCTCGGGGGTGGCGAGGATGTACGCGAGGGCGCGGCCGACGTAGTTGAAGTAGGTGACGCCGTGGCGGCGGACGTCTGCGAGGAACTCCGAGGCGCTGAAGCGGCGGCGCATGGCGACCGTGGCTCCGGCGGCGGTGGCCATCGCCAGGTTCGCCATGACGGCGTTGCCGTGGAAGAGCGGCATGGCCAGGTAGGTGACCGCGTCCCGGCCGATCCCGAACGCGCTCCCCCGCGCGGCGATGGCGGCCAGCCGCCCCTGGCCGCAGATCACCGCCTTCGGCCTGCCGGTGGACCCCGAGGTGAAGAGCAGCAGCAGCACGTCCTGCGGGCGGGGGGCCGGCCGGGCGGCGACGATCGCCCCGGCCTCGGCCGCGCAGAGGCGGGCCCGCGCGTCACGGTGGGCGGCGGTGTCGGTGAGCAGGACGCGACCGGCCGGCAGGCCGAGGTCGAGACCGTCGAGCAGCGCGGAGTGCGCGGTGTCGGTGACGATCGACCGGCAGTCGGTGTGCCGGATGTCCGCGGCGAGTTCCCCGCCCCGGCGGGTGGGGTTGATGCCGACCACGGCAGCGCCGGACAGCGCCGCGGCGAAGATCCAGAAGATGTACTCGGGGACGTTCTCCAGCAGGACGCCGAGGTGGAACGGCCGGTCGGGCTCCCGCGTCTCCAGGGCCAGGGCGGCGCGCAGCTCGGCCTCGCGGACGATCCGCGCCCAGCTGTACTCCTGGTCCTCGAAGCGCAGGCCGGGGTGCTCGTCGCCGGCTCGCGCCCGGATCAGGTCCGCGAATGTCGCCACACCCGGATCTTGAGCAAGTGCTTGGTCAAAGTCAAGGGCCCGGTCCCGGCCCTCGGCGGCCCCCGGCTCCGGGAGCGGGAACCGGAGATCGGGGCCGAGAGCCGCTGCCGGACGCCGGAGCCGGGATCAGGACCGGGACCCGGACGCCGGGGCCGGGCGCCTTGGTCAGGCGGTCTCCAGGGCCACCGCTCCGCCGCTCACCCGGCTCCGGCCGTCGGGGTCGGCGATCGAGACCTTCAACGTGCTGGGCCGTCCCATGTCCACCCCCTGCAGGACCGTGAACTCCGCGGAGCCCGTGCCCAGGACCCTCAGGTAGCCGCCGAAGGCCGCGGCCGCGGCTCCGGTGGCCGGGTCCTCCACCACGCCGCCGATCGGGAAGGGGTTGCGGGCGTGGAAGCGCTCGTCGCTCTCCCGCCAGAACAGGTTGACCGTGGTCCAGCCCTCGCGGGTCATCACCGCCTTGAGCCGCTCGAAGTCGTAGTCGAGGCCGGCCAGCCGTTCGCGCGAGGCCGCGGCGAGCACGAGGTGCTGGACGCCGCCGAACGCGACGTGCGGCGGGAAGGCCGGGTCGAGCTCGTCCCGGGACCAGCCCAGGGCGGCGAGGGTCTCCTCCAGCGCCTCCTCCGCGGCGGGAGCAGAGCGCGTGGGAACGCTGGTGAGCGTGGCCCGCAGCGCGTCGTCGACGACCTCGGTGTCCACGGCGATCTCACCGGCACCGGTGTCGAAGAGCAGCCGCCCGGTCCCCAGCCGTTCGGCCAGGGCCACCGCGGTGGCGATGGTGGCGTGCCCGCAGAACGCCACCTCCGCAGTGGGGGCGAAGTACCGGACCTCGAAGGCGCGCCGCTCGTCGTCCCGGGCGGTCACGAACGCCGTCTCGGAGTAGCCGACCTCGGCCGCGACGGCGAGCATCTCGGCGTCGGAGAGGGAAGCCGCCTCCAGGACGATCCCGGCCGGGTTCCCGCCCCCGGGATCATGGGTGAAAGCGGTGTAACGCAGGATTTCCACGGTGTTCTTCACAGACATCGGAACCTACCAGCCCGTCCCGATCGGCCCGGACGGCCCGTCATCCGTGGATGAGGGCCGTCCGGGGCGGAAGGAGCGTCCGAACCCGACGGGGCCGTCCTGACCCACGAGGCCGCGTCCGGGCCGTTCCGGGAGAGGACGCGGGCCGCGTGGCCGGGCGGGATCAGGCGGGGGCGGTGACGGGCTCGCGCGGCGGTGCCCCTCCGGGGGTCCCGGCGGGCCGGGAGACGATGCGCTCCCACGGCATGGCGAGCGCGAGGATCGGCAGGAGCACCACGGAGCACTGCGCCCAGACGGAGTGCAGGTTCCACCAGGTGGTGGTGTCGAACTGGGTCATGTAGAGGTAGCCGTACCCGGCCCACAGCGAGACGCCGATGATGGCGGGCCAGGCGAAGCGGGTGGGCCGGGCGACCAGGAACGGCATGAACCACAGCAGGTACTGCGCGCCGAGCCTGGGGGTGACGACCATGAAGGCCAGCAGCAGCGCGGTGGTGAGGTCGACCGGGTCGGCGCGGCGCCACAGCAGGGCCGTGAGCAGCAGGGTGACGTAGATCAGGCGGGTGCCGAAGGTGGCGATCTCTGGGGACAGGGTCCAGTCCCCGCCGACCAGGATGGCGCTGTAGCCCCACTCCCCGACGATCGGGCGGATGTCCTGGATCACCCTGATGACCTCGGGGATCTGGTTCAGCGAGGTACCGGCGAAGATCGGCAGGGTGACCAGGAAGAAGATCGGCGCGACGGCCGTCGCCACGAGCGCCACCACGCGTGCCCGGACGGTGGGCAGCAGCAGGAGCATGCCGGGGATGAGCCAGATCGGCCAGCTCTTGGCGCAGAGCGCCAGTCCCATCAGCAGCCCGCCGAGCACGGCGCGGCGCAGCACCTGCCGGTCGTCGGGACGCGGCGCGAGCGCCCGCCTGAGCGCGCCCGCGGGGCCGGCGGCGTGCCGTACGGCGCCGCCGAGGCCGCGGAACGCGACGCTTCGGCGGACCAGCCCGACCACGTCCGTCGTCATGCCCGGCCGGTTCGGGTCTCCGGGGCCGCGGGCGACCACGAAGGCGGCGACCCCGAAGACCAGGGCGACCGGCTCGACCTGCCCGTGGACGGAGGCGACGAGGATGGCCAGCGGGTTGCAGGCGTACTGGAAGGCCCGCAGCGAGGCGGCAGGGCCACCGGCGAGCCTGCCGACCAGCGGGATCAGCACGATGTCGGCGACCACGGTGACCAGTCGCCCGCCCACCTCCCACGGGATGCCCAGCCAGAGCAGCAGGCCGTACACGTAGGGGATGGTCGGCAGGAAGTGCCAGCCGCCCTCGCTGCCCAGGACGGGATCCTGCCGGTTCAGGATCGCCTCTCCGGCCGGTTTGAAGCTCTCCATGAAGTCGACCGGTTGCCAGCTGTCCATCGCCGAGGTGCTCATGATGAGCACCCTGAAGACGACTCCGACCGCCAGCACGACGAGGAGGGAGGGCCGCCAGCCCTTCCACTGCGCCACCAGGGCGAGCACGACACCTGAGACGAGGACGAGCCCCGTGAGAATTGCGTAGTCCATGACGGCCCCTAGCCTGCCGGACACCGGAACCTTCCAGCGACCCGGTCCCGGAAACGAGACCACTCTGCCAGCTTTCGCGACCTTCGGAACCGGGACCGTCACGCCGAGCGACCGCGCCGGGACGCGGAGCGGCGGCGTCCGGGTCCACGAGGAACGGACGGCGGAACGCGGGCGGGGGGACGCGGGCGGCGGGACGCGGGCGGGGGTGGGGCCTCGCCGCCGGAAGTCCGTCTCTTCCGGCGGCGAGGGGTTCGTCAGCCCAGGGCGTCGAGGTAGGCCCGGTGGCTGCGGGAGAACTCGAGGGCGTTGTACCTGTCCCAGTTGATCGACCAGGACATCAGGCCGCGGAGGTTCGGATAGACCCCCCTGGGCCGGTACGGGCCGCAGTTCGTCCCCTTCGCCAGGCAGTCGAAGGCCTTCTGGACCTCGGCAGGCGTGGTGAAGCCGTTGCCCGCGAACGCGGCGGCGGGCAGGCCGATGGCGACCTGCTCCTGGCGCAGCGCGGGGAAGACGTTGTTCGGGTTGCCCGCGATCGGGAAGCCCGCCAGCAGCATGTCGGTCATGGCCACGTGGAAGTCGTGCGTGCCCATGGTGTGGTACTGGCCGTCCAGCCCGACGATCGGGCCGGAGTTGTAGTCCTGCACGTGCAGCAGGGTCAGGTCGCCGCGCAGGGCGTGGATGACGGGGAGGTAGGAGGCGGCCCGCCGGTCGGCCGAGCCGTTCGGGCCGGGGCCGTAGAACTGGTGGCCGAGTTGGACGAAGAACGTCTCGGGCGCCATGGTCAGGACGAACCGGGCGCCGTACCTGGCCTTGAGGGTCCGCAGGGCGGAGATCAGGTTGACGATGACCGGGGTGGTGGGGGCGGACAGGTTGGTGTCGCCGGCGTCGAGGTAGAGGGAGTGGCCCTCGAAGTCGATGTCCAGCCCGTCGAGGCCGTACTTGTCGATGACGGCGCCCACCGAGCGGACGAACGCGTCGCGCGCGGCCGTGGTGGCGAGCTGGACCTGGCCGTTCTGGCCGCCGATCGAGATCAGCACCTTCTTGCCCAGGGCCTGCTTGGCGCGGATCCCGGCGATGAACTCGGCCTCGGACTCGACGTTGGGGCACTCGGCGACCGGGCACTGCGTGAAGCGGATGTCCCCGGAGGTGACCGAGGTGGGCTCGCCGAAGGACAGGTTGATGACGTCCCACTCGTTGGGTACGTCGGCCATGCGGATGTAGCCGGAGCCGTTGGCGAAGGAGGCGTGCAGGTAGCCGACCATCACCCGCTTGGGCAGGCCGCCCGCCGGCGGGGTGCCGGTGACCGTGGCGGAGACCTCGCCGGAGCGGGCGGACTCCCCGGCGGCGTTGACGGCGGCGACCCGGTAGACGTGGGTGCCCGCGCCCGGGGTGTCGGTGTGGGAGGTGCCGGTCGGCGTGGCGACCCTGGTTCCGCCGCGGTAGACGGCGTAGCCGGTCGCCCCCGCCGAGGCGGTCCAGCGCAGCGAGACCGTGGCGCCGCTCACCGTGGCGGCCAGGCCCGACGGTACGGGGGGCAGCGGCGGCTGGCCGGTGCCGACCGTCACGGAGACCGTGGCGGACCTGGCCGACTCGCCCGCCGCGTTGGTCGCGCTCACCTGGTAGGCGTGGGTGCCCGTGCCGGGGGTCTCGGAGAAGGTGGTCCCGGTCGCGGTGCCGACCCTGGTGCCGTTGCGGTAGACGTTATAACCGGTCGCCCCCGGGGAGGCGGTCCAGCTCAGCGAGGCGGCGGTGGCGTTGCCGGTGCCGGTGAGCCCGGTGGGCGCGGCGGGGGGCTGTCCCTGGCCGGGGGCGCCGTCCAGCACGACGTCGTCCGCCTGGTAGGCGCCCTGGCCGTACCAGCCGTTGACGTGGATCGTCACCGAGGTCGTGGAGGGGCCGGTGGTGAACGAGGTGGACAGCCGGGTGTAGGCGTTCGGGGAGGAGGCCCACGTGCTGGGGTCGGTCCCGCCGGTGCCGGTCGCGCCGAGGAAGACGTACCCTCCCCTGACCCAGGCCGACAGCGTGTACGCCGAGGACGGCCTGACGGCGACCGTCTGGCCGCAGCGGGCGGTGTCGCTCCCGGCGGGCGTGGCCCGCAGGGCCCGGGTTCCGGCGTGCACCGGCGAGGTGACCGCCTCGGCTCCCGAGGACTGCGTGCAGCTCCAGCCGATCAGTCCGCTCTCGAATCCGGGGTTGACCGCGATGTTGGCGGCGTGGGCGGGCGTCGCGGCGAGCGTCGCGCCGCCGAGCGCCAGCACGACGGCCGCCGCGAGTTTCCTGAGGTTCATCCGATGTACCCCGCAGAGATCATTGGAAGGTGGGGGACGGTCCGCGCCCCGAGGAGGACGCGGACCGTGGGTGGTGCGAGCCGGCCGGTGATCGCCCCGGACCGAGCGGGGACCGGGCGGTCCCGGCCGGGGACCGACCGGGGCCGGACGGGGACCGCCGGGCAGGGCCGGCCGGGATCGGTCAGAAACCGGCGGTGACGCGGGTGAAGTCCCAGTCCGCCTGGGCGATGCCGCTGCAGTTGGAGGTCACACCGCCGCCGGGGCAGGGACGGTCGCGGTTGACCGACCAGTAGGCGAAGCGGGTCAGGCCCTTGGACCTGGCCCAGTCGCGGATCTGGGTCCAGGCCGCCACCGTGGTCAGTTCCTGCTGGTCGGACAGGCCGTTCATGCCCGAGATGCCCATCCGCGCGTACGCCTGCGCGTCGGTCCAGCCGTTGGCGGCCTTGAGCGCGTTCTTCAGGCCCTCGGAGGCGTTGACGGTGTCGGTGTAGATGTTGGAGCTGCCGAAGTCGAACGGCATGATCGTGTAGTTGTCGATCGGCACGGCCAGCGCCTTGGCCTGGTTGATCAGGCGGATGCCGTGGGTGTTCGGGCCGGTGGTCGTGGTGCCGAAGGTGACGGCGATCTTGACGCTCGGGTTGTTCTGCTTGACGATCTTCAGGCCGTTGAGGATGCGGTCCTGGACCGTGTAGTTCTCGAACTCGTCGGAGTTCTCGATGTCGAAGTCCACGACCGCCGGGCCGACGGCGTTGATGACCTGCTGCACGGCTCCGGCGAAGGCGGCCGGGGTGGAGCAGTTCGGGCCGAGCTTGTTGCCCGACCAGCCGCCGAAGGAGATCTGCACGCTGCCGCCCGCGGCCTTGATCTGGTTGATCGCGGTCTGGTCGACGCCTCCGGTCAGCGGACGGTTGCCGTCCCAGGCCGGGGTGCAGCCGCCGCTGGAGAGGATGAACGCCATGGTGAAGGACTTCACGCCGGTCGCGCTCATGACCGCGGCGGGGTTGGGCGGGTTGCCCCAGCCCATGTAGAGGTACGGCGCTCCGGGCATCTTGCCGACCGGGTCGGGGTTGGTGCAGCCGGTGGTGGTGGCGCTCACCGGGCCGCTGGCGGCCGACTCGCCCTGGGCGTTGTAGGCCTTGACGGTGTAGGTGTGCGAGGTGCAGGTGCCCAGAGAGCCGATGGTGGCGCTCGTCCCGGTGACCTGGGCGCGCTGCGTGCCGCCCTCGTAGACGCGGTAGCCCGTGACGGTGCCGCCGGAGGCGCCCCAGGACAGGGAGATCGAGGAGTTGGTGGTGCCGGTCACCGACGGGGTGCCGGGCGTCCCCGGGGTGCCGGGGCCGCTGCCCCCGCCGCAGGGTGTGCCGTTGAGGGTGCAGTTGGACGGGGTGGCGCCGCCGGGGGTGCCGTTGAAGCCGAAGCTGGCGGTGGCGCCGGGGGCGAGGGTGCCGTTCCAGCCGACGTTGGTGAAGGTGAAGCGCTGCCCGCTGCGGCTCAGGGCCGCGTCCCAGGAGGAGCCGATGTTGGCGCCCGCGGGCAGGTCGAAGGCGACCGACCAGCCGTTGACGGTGGTGGTGCCGGCGTTGGTGATCGTGTACTTGCCCTCGAAGCCGCTGCCCCAGTTGGAGACCTTGGTGAAGACGGCGGTGGGGGACGCGGCGAGGGCCGGGGGCGCGACCGTCGACAGGCCGGCGGACATGCCGAGCGCGGCGATGACCGCGATCAGCGTTCGACGAAATCTCATGGCTCTTCCTCGGGTGGGGAGGTGCGGGGGGTGCGAGGTGGGGGCGTCGGGTGAGCGGTACCGGGGTGGGCCCGGGGTGGACCGGGGGTGGGCCCGGGCCGGGATCAGGGCCGGCCCGGGTCGGGAGGTCGAGGGATCAGAAGGGCAAGGAGGTCAGGGGGTCAGGGGGTCAGGGCAGGGTCGCGAGGTGGGGCTTGACGGTCCGCGAGAAGTTCCAGCCGTTGCTGGCGTCCCAGTTGATGGACCAGGTCATGGCGCCGCGGATCCCGGGGTACGCGCGCGGCGGCACGAAGCTGCCGCAGCCGGTCCGGGTGGCCAGGCAGGTGAGGGCCTGGTTCACCAGCGCCGGGGAGACGATCCCGCCGCCCGCCGCGCCGGGTCCGGCCGGCAGGCCGAGCGCCACCTGGTCGGGGCGCAGGCCGTTCTCCAGCTGGATGCAGGCCAGCGCGGTCATGAAGTTGACCGTGCCTTGCGAGTAGGCGGCCATCTGGTCGCAGCCGAGCATGGAACCGGAGTTGTAGAACTGGGTGTGGACGACGGTGAGGATGTCCTTGATGGCCAGCGCCAGCTTGAAGTACTCGGCGCCGGTGGACTGCATGTCGATGGTCTGCGGCGCCATCGTGATGATCAGGTCGGCGCCGGCCTTGGCGCGCAGCTGCCGCAGGGCCTGGCCCATGTAGGTGGCGTTGAGCCCGTTCTCCAGGTCGATGTCGACGCCGTCGAAGCCGTACCTCTGCATCAGGGCGTACACGGTGTCGGCGAAGAGGGTCGCGGCGGCGGCGCTCGCCACCTGGACGCGGCCGGCCTCGCCGCCGACCGAGAGGATGACCTTCTTGCCGCGCGCGTGCAGGGTCTGCACGTCGGCCCTGAACTGGGCGTCGGTGTAGCCGCCCAGGGAGGCGGACAGGCCCGGGTCCACGCCGAAGACGACCTCGCCCGGCGTGGCGGTGGCCTCGCCGAAGGAGACCGCGATCAGGTCGTACTCGTCGGGCACGGCCGAGAGGCGGAGCTCGACGGCCGGGTTGTCGAAGTTGTGCCAGTAGCCGGTCAGGAAGTGCTTGGGCAGCGGGCCGCCGCCGGTGCAGCCGGTCGTGGTGGCGGTCACCGGGTCGCTCTTGGGACCCTCACCGGCGGAGTTGTAGGCCGCGACCGTGTACGTGTGCGCCTCACACGCCCCCAGCCCCGACACCGTCGCGCTCCTGCCCGTCACGGTCGCCCGGACCGACGAGCCCTCGTACACCCGGTACCCCGTCACCGAACCCGACGACGCACCCCACGACAGGGACACACTGCTCGCCGCCGCCGTCGCCGACACCGCACCCGGCTTGCCGGGAACGGTGGGACCGCTGCCGCCGCCGCAGGGCGCGCCGTTGAGGGTGCAGCCGGCCGGGGTGGCGCCGCCGGGGCTCGCGATGAAGCCGAAGCTCACGCTCGCGCCGGGGGCCAGGGTGCCGTTCCAGCCGAGGTTGGTGAAGGTGAAGCGCTGCCCGCTGCGGCTCGACGTCGCGTCCCAGGAGGAGCTGACACTTCCCCCGGCCGGGAGGTCGAAGGCGACCGACCAGCCGTTGACGGTGGTGGTGCCGCCGTTGGTGATCGTGTACTTGCCCTCGAACGCCGAGCCCCATTCCGAGGTCTTGACGAAGACGGCGGTGGCCGAGGCGGCCTGGGCGGGTGGCGCGACCACCATCGCCAGGACGAGGGCCGCCAGGGCGACGAGGGAACGAGCGATGACGCGTGGTTTCACGATGGACCTCATGTGTTCGGTGGGGGGTGACCGTACGGCCGCGCCACGCGGGGGGTGCGCGGGCGCGGACGTGGGCGCGGGCCGTACGGCGAGGTGGGCGCCGGTCCCCCGGCAGGGACCGTGCCGTGGATCAGCGGGGAGCGGCGGACGTCACGGTGGAAACCCTGCCGGGCAGGACGGGCGCGACGGGCGCGGCCGGCACGTCGGGTAGGGCGGCCGGAGCGGGCACGGCCGGAGCGGGCACGGCGAGCACGGGGGCTGGAGCGGTGACCCGGAGAACGGGCGGGGCGGCGACGGCCCGCCGGGCGGTCGTCACGGGGCCCGCCACGGGGCCCGTCACGGGTTTCGTCACCGGGTTCTTCGCGGGACCTGTCGTGGAGCCTGTCACGGGGTCCGTCGCGGGACGTGCCGTGGGACGTGTCGCGTGGCCCGTCGCGTACGGAGCGCGGTGAGGGCTTGCAGCCGATGTCAGGACGAGTAAGGGAAAGGTGCGCCGCATGATCGCTCCCATGGACAGGGGAACCTGGGGGGTGAGGCGTCCGGACGGTCGGACCTTCTGTGGGCGACGGTTGCCGTCACCGGGTTTTCGCAGCTCGCGGTAGGGCCTGAGGAGGCGGTCGGGCCATCTCCCCTCCCATCCGTCACTTCTTTTAGGAAAGTTTCCTAAGAGTTGTCGTGATCGTAGCCTTGACAGGGACCGGCCACAAGGCCCAAAAGCCGCATGACGGATTAATACCAGCAGTAAGGACTCTCGGGCGATACGGTGGTGTCCCCTTTAACAACGCCCCTGGAGCGGCACCATGTTCTTCGGCATCGTCGACATCTGGACCTTTGTGGCCGGCGCCTTCTTCATCGTCCTGTTACCGGGCCCGAATTCGCTGTACATCCTGAGCCTCGCCGCGCAGCACGGGGTGCGGCAGGGGTACCGGGGAGCCATGGGGGTCCTCCTCGGCGACACCGTCCTGATGGTGCTCGTGGCGGCGGGAGCGGCCTCACTACTGAACTCGACGCCACTCCTGTTCAACATCGTCAAGTACGCCGGAGCGGCCTATCTGGTCTGGATCGGGCTCCAGATGCTCCGGTCGGCCTGGCACGCGTGGCGCTCCCCGGCGTCCCCGGCGTCCCCGGCTCCCTCGACCCCTGCGGCCCCGTCCGGGACCGCGGAGGCCGTGGAAGCCGAGGAGACCGTGGAGACCGTGGAGACCGTGGAGACCGTGGAGGCTGGGAAGGCGGCGAGGGCCGTACCGGGTCAGGGGAGCCCCCCGCAGAACCCCTTCTTCAGGGCCCTGCTGATCAGCCTGATGAATCCCAAGGCGATCCTGTTCTTCGTCTCGTTCTTCATCCAGTTCGTGGACCCGGGCTACTCCGCCCCGGCGCTGTCCTTCCTGATCCTGGGCGTGATCTGCCAGGTGTTCAGCGTCCTCTACCTCTCGACCCTCATCTACGGTGGAACGTTCCTGGCGATGCGCCTCCGGGCCCGCCACAGGCTGTCGGCCGGGATGAGGGCGGGCGTGGGCGCGCTGTTCATCGGCTTCGGAGCGAGGCTGGCCAGCGGACCCCTCGGCTGAGAGGCCGGCCGTCGCGGCCACCGTGGCCCTCACTGAACTTGATCGCGACGCTGACCAGCGAGAGGAACAGCTCGGCGTCGGCCCGGCCCTCGATCGTCATCGACACCCACCCGGCGTCGGCGCCGGGGGTGATCCGATGGCAGTCGGTGAGCACCCGGGCCCACCGGTCGATCACCGGGGTGGTCAGGAGCAGCTCGGCGGTGTGGTCACCCCGCATCCTGACGATCTCCCGCCCGTGGGTCCGGAACCCCAGCCCTTTGCGGGTGCGTTTCAGTGCGAGGTCGGGCCAGCCCATGAGCTGGGCCGCCACATTCGCGACGCCCTCGGTGGAACGGCCGGACGCGCGCGTGCGCAGCACTGGCATGCCCCAATCGTCGCGGACCGGCTCGGAGGAGGAAAGCTTCCGTTTCCCAACCGTTATCGACAAAACAATGCTCTTCCTGAATCGTAATGATCTGTACACCTCCCAGATTGCTTGGGGTGATATCAGAGGATTTTCGCGAGGGGATGGGAACGGGTCAGGTACGGTGAGGCGCCGATGAACAACGGAGACCGCCTCCGCGCACGCCTCGCCGCCTGTCTCCGCGACGGACCTGGAGAGCTCGTCGCGTGCCGTGATGGTCGCCAACGTCCAGTGCCCGCCGCCGCACCGTCCCGTGGAGCGTCATGAGCCACCAGCCCATCGTCGTCCTCCCCCGCCTCGCCGCACTGGCCAGACAGGCGGCACCGAAGATCCTGGAGGGCGTCATCGCCCCCCTCGCCGTCTTCTACGCGGCCCTGGCCGTCCTCGGCCTCAAGGGCGCGCTCATCGCGGCGGTCACCTGGGTGTACGCGGGGGTGGGCTGGCGGCTGGTCCGCCGCGTCCCGGTTCCGGGAACCATGATCCTCGCCGTCATCGCGATCACCGTCCGCGCCCTGCTGGGGTTCTGGACCGGAAGCGCGGTGATCTACTTCCTCCAGCCCGAGCTGGGCACCATCTGCATCAGCATGGTCTTCCTCGCCTCGGTGCGGTTGAACCGGCCGCTGGTGCAGAAGCTGACCCTGGACTACATCCACCTGCCCTCGGCGGTGCTGAAGCACGAGCGGGTCCGCCGGTTCTTCGCCCGCATCACCCTGCTGTGGGCCTTCGTGCTGCTGGTCAACTCCTCGGTGAGCATCTGGCTCCTGCTCCACCAGTCGATCGGCACCTACCTGCTGGTCCGCACCGCGACGGTGGCCGCGATCAGCGGTCTGGCGGTGCTCTTCTCGGTGATCGCCTTCCGCCGGGTGCTCGGCCGCCTGCACCAGGACCCGGTCCCCGCCCCGTCGGCCTGACCCCCGCGGCCCGCTCTCCCCGGCCTGACGCGTCCGGCCCGTTCCCTCAGTGATGGCCTGCTGGCTCGATCTCTGCGGCCGGGCCCCTCGTCCCGGCGTTCCCCGGGGGGCGCCGCCCCCGGCGGGGAACCACCGGGCGGTAGAGGCGCGGATGAGGGGGCAGGAGGTCTGTATGGTCATGGCACACCAACACCCGAAACGCTGGGCCGGGCTCCCGGTCTTCATCGTGATCCTCGCCCTGGTGGCTGTGGTGGGATCGCTGGCGGCCGTCAACGCCGGAGGCGAGTACCTGTCGCTGGAGCGGCCTGCCTGGGCGCCTCCGCAGTGGCTGTTCGGCCCCGCCTGGACGGTCCTCTACATCATGATCGCCCTGTCCGGCTGGCTCGCCTGGTCGGCGCGCGGCCTGACGCCGGCGCTGGGCGTGTACGCGGTCCAGCTTGTCCTCAACGCGGCCTGGACACCGCTCTTCTTCGGCGCGGGCCGGTACGGCCTGGCGTTCGCGGAGATCGTCGTCCTCTGGCTCGCGATCGTGCTGAACATCGTGATGTTCCGACGGATCAGCCGCCCGGCCGCCTGGCTCCTGGTGCCCTACCTGCTCTGGGTGACGTACGCGGCCGCGCTGAACTTCGCCATCTGGCAGCTCAACTGACCTCGCCGTCCGCCCGGCTCGACCGAGCCGGGCGGACCCCGGCGGTCCCGGACGGCCTCGGCGACCCCCGGCGGCCTCGGCGGTTCCGAGCGGCCGGCGGCCCCGGGCGGTCCCTCTCGGACGAGGGGCGCCGCCCGCGCCGATCCTTCGGGGCCATCGCCGGAGCGGGCCGGAAGGCCCGCCGCGACGGCACCGCCACGAGCCCTCCGGCCCGGGACGCGGATCTCCTGGTGATCTCAGGGATGTGAGCGGGAACTTCGGGGTTCGTCCCGGATGTGTCCGGGACGACGGGACGCGAGCGTGTTGCGCGAGAGAACTCTCTCCGTGATCACGCCCGTCCCCGACTCCGGAGCCCCCCATGACGCAGACCGTTCTCGACCTTCTGCACGACGTGATGACGTCTCCCTGGATCTACCTGGCGCTGTTCGCGCTGGCGCTGCTCGACGGCTTCTTCCCCGTGGTCCCGGCGGAGACCGCCGTCATCACGGCCGGCGTGTTCGCCGCCGCCACCGGCGCGCCCGACCTGCTCCCGGTGATCGCGGTCTCCGCGCTGGGCGCGTTCGTCGGCGACCATGTCTCGTACCTCATCGGGCGTGGCGCCAATGACCGGCTGCGCAACGGCAGGCGTAGCCGCAGGGCGTTCGTCTGGGCCGAGAGGGCGCTCGCCGAGCGGGGCGGACTGGTCCTGGTGGTGGCCCGCTACATCCCCGGCGGGCGGACCGCCTGCACCCTGACCATGGGCGCGGTCGCCTATCCCCGGCGTTCCTTCGCCTTCTTCGACGCGGTGGCGGTGCTGTCCTGGGCGATCTACTCCGGGCTGATCGGCTACGTGGGCGGCGCCGCGTTCGAGAACGACCCGATCAAGGGCCTCCTGCTCGGCCTGGGCATCGCCGTGACGATCACCGTCATCGTCGAGGTCGTCCGCCACCTGCGGCGCCGCGGCGCCGTGGCGGAGGCGGGGACGGGGACGGGGACGGGGACGGAGGAGAGCCTGGCCGCTCGCCTTCCCCGCTGACCTTCCGCGGGGCGCCCCGGTCACGCGGCCGGTGATCGGCGCCCGGCCTCACGACCTTCGCCAGATCATGGTGTGCCAGCACCCCCGCTCCGAGGCGGCCAGGACCAGGCGGTCGCCGTTGATGTTCAGCTCGCGGACCTGGACCACGCCCGCCATGGACCGGTCGAACGACACCTCGACGTCGTGGGCGATCTGGCCCTCGCGGACCTCGTACCGGCCCGCGTAGGAGTAGAAGGAGGCGGACGCCTCCCCCGGTGCCCCGGCCACCGCCGCCTGCGCCTGCGCCGCCAGGGCCACCACCGGTGTCCTCGTGGGCGCGTCCCGCGAGCTCCCCGAGCTCCCCGAGCTCCGGGAGCTCCGGGTGGGCGACGGGGCGTGTGCGGCCCGCGAGACGGTCATGCTCATGTACCCGTCGGGGGTGTAGCAGAGCAGGCCCACCGCGTCCCTGCCGAAGGGATGCGAGAACGCGCTCCCGGGAGCCCCGATTCGCCACTCGACCAGGCGCCAGGCGCCCACGAGATCCATTCCGCGAAACTACGGCGGGCGGAGCGGGCGGGTCAACAGCCCCGACGCGAAACTCGGGGAATCCCCACGGAAGTCAGGGTGATCCCCTATGGATCCCGTCGCGCGGCCGGGGCACGCTTCCACTGTTCACCACAAGACCTCCGCCGGACGCCTCCGCGAGGTGATCCGGTCATTTCGCCGTGTCTTCATCTGTCTGTGAGGAGTGCGCATGACCGTGCTGGCGGCAGGCCTGGCACTGCTGGGGTCCCTGTTCTTCGCCCTCGGTGCCGCCCTGCAGCAGTTCGAGGCCGCGCGCACCTCACCGGCCGTGCTCACGCGGCTGATCAGGCGTCCCCGCTGGCTGCTGGGCGGCCTGGCCATCGCGGCCGGCACCGCCCTGCACATCGTCGCGTTGAAGTACGGCCCGCTCACCCTGGTCCAGCCGATGGGCGTGGCCAGCCTGCTGTTCGCCCTGCCCTGCGCCGCCGCCCTGCAGCGGCGCAGACCGGCCAGGGGCGAGCTGGTCTCCGCCGCCGTGATCGCCGTCGGCCTGGTCGGCCTGGTGCTGGTCGTGCCCGTCCACGGCGGCGAGCCCCGCCTGACGACCGCTGAGGCGGTGGTCCTGCTCGCCGGGGCGGCGGCCGTCGCCCTGGCGCTGTGCGCCGGCGCCAGGCGCGCCTCGCCCGCCGCGCGGGCCTGCCTGCTCGCGACGGGCGCGGGCGTGCTCTACGGGGCGACCGCCACGCTCACCCGCGTCCTGGTCGACGGCGAGTGGGAGTTCTGGTTCCTGCTCGCCGTCCCGATGCCCGCCCTCATCGCGCTGGTCCTGCTCCAGCGCGCCTACGCCGTCGGCCACTTCGGCGTCGCCTTCGCGGCGCTGCAGGTGGCCGACCCGCTCACGGCCGTCGCCTTCGGCGCCCTGCTGCTCGGCGAACCGCTGCCGACCGGCCCGGTGAGCGTGATCACCGCGCTGGTCGCCGCGGCGCTCACCGCCGCCGGAACCGCCGCGCTGGCCCGTACCACCCCGATGTCCCCGTCGCACGAGGCGACGGCACGATGAACGGAGCACCGATGGTCATGTCACCCCCCGCCCTCGCCTCTGCCCTCGCCCCCGCCCCGGCGCCGCCCCCCGTCGCCACCCGGCCCCGCCGGGTCCTGATCGGGACGGACACCTACCCGCCGGACGTGAACGGCGCCGCCTACTTCACCCACCGGCTGGCCCGGGGGCTGGCCGGGCGCGGCAACGAGGTGCACGTGGTGTGCGCCTCGGACGACGGGCCCGCCAGGACCGAGCGGGTGGAGGGGGTGACCGTGCACCGGCTGCGCTCGGCGCCGGTGCTCGTCCACCCGACCATGCGGATCTCGGTGCCGGCCCGGCTGGACCGGCTGGTCGGCGAGATCGCCCCCGACGTCGTGCACGTGCAGGGACACTTCGTCGTGGGCCGTGCCGCGATCTCCGCCGCCCGCCGCGGCGGCGTCCCCGTGGTGGCGACCAACCACTTCATGCCGGACAACCTCTTCCAGTTCGCGCGCGTCCCCGAGCCGCTCCGGGACCGGGCGGGCGCCCTGGCCTGGAAGGACTTCAACCGCGTCTTCTCCCGGGCCGACCACGTCACCACGCCGACCGGGATCGCGGCGGGCCTGCTCGTCGGCAAGGGCTTCGGCCTGCCCGTGGAGGCCGTCTCCTGCGGCATCGACCTGACGCGGTTCCGGCCGCGCTCCGGGCCGGGCGCGCGGGCGCGGGCGCGGCGGGCCTTCGGGCTGCCCGATCGGGACACGATCCTGTTCGTCGGCAGGCTGGACGAGGAGAAGCGGCTGGACGAGCTCGTCCGCGCCCTGCCGCGCGTGCTGGACGACGCCGACGCGCAGGTCGTGCTGGCGGGCACCGGCGGGCAGCGGGCGGCACTGGCCGCGCTGGCCGACCGGATCGGGGTCGGCGACCGGGTCGTCCTGCCGGGGTTCGTACCCGACGAGACGCTTCCCGAGCTGTACGGGGCCGCCGACGTCTTCGCCATGCCGGGCGTCGCGGAGCTGCAGAGCATCGCCACGCTGGAGGCCATGGCCACCGGCCTGCCGGTCGTCGCCGCGGACGCGATGGCCCTGCCCCACCTGGTACGGCCCGGCCGCAACGGCCGGCTCTTCCAGCCGGGCGACGTGGCGGAACTGGCGTGGCACCTGGGCGGCCTGCTCGCCTCCCCCGAGGCGCGCGCCGCGATGGGCGCGGCGAGCCGGGCCATCGCGATGACCCACGACGACCGGTTCTCCCTGGCCAGGTTCGAGGCGATCTACGAGGGGGTGGAGCGGAACGGCCCGGCGTGACCGGCCGTCTTGCCCACAGGGCTACCAATCGCCCATAGGCTTCCAAAGGTGATATGTCGCCCGTACACGCGCCGGGCCTACCTACGCTAACGTAGGTTACGGTTGCGTAGTCTCTGAGGGAGAAGCCTGATGCGAACGTTCAGTGAGACCGAGCTGCTGCTCGAGCTTGAACCCGTCGTCGCGGGGGAGCTGGATCGGCACCACAGGATGGCCAAGGAGTGGTTCCCGCACGAGTACGTGCCCTGGTCGCAGGGGCGTGACTACGACGGCGTCTTCGGTGGCGAGGCCTGGGCCGAGAGCGACAGCCGCATCCCCGAGGACGCGCGCGTCTCCCTCATCGTCAACCTGCTGACCGAGGACAACCTCCCCAGCTACCACCACGAGATCGCCACCACGCTGGGCCGCGACGCCGCGTGGGGCACGTGGGTGCACCGCTGGACCGCCGAGGAGGGCCGTCACGCCACCGCCATCCGCGACTACCTGACGGTCACCCGGGCGGTCGACCCGGTCGCGCTGGAGCGGGCCCGGATGGTGCACATGGGCGAGGGCTTCACCAACTCCTACGAGGGTGTGCTCGCCTCGGTGGCCTACGTCTCCTTCCAGGAACTCGCCACCCGCATCTCGCACCGCAACACCGGCATGGCCTCCCAGGACCCGGACTGCGAGCGGCTGCTCGCCCGGATCGCCGCCGACGAGAACCTGCACATGCTCTTCTACCGCAACCTGCTCGCCTCGGCCTTCAAGCTCGCCCCCGACCAGACCATGCGCGCCGTGACCGACGTCGTCACCACGTTCCAGATGCCCGGCACCGGCATCGAGGGCTTCACCCGCAAGGCCATGATCATCGCCAACGCGGGGATCTACGACCTCCGCCTGCACCTGGACGACGTGCTCCAGCCGGTCCTGCGCCAGTGGGACGTGTTCGACATCAAGGGTCTCGGCCCCGAGGGCGAGAAGGCCCGCGAGGAGCTCGCCGAGTTCCTGGAGCGCCTGGAGGTCACCGCCTCCCGCTACGTCGAGCGCCGCGAGGCCCGCCGCGCCCGCCAGGCCGCCAACGCCTGAGCCCGTCCTGCCGGGGACCGGAGAACGGTCCCCGGCGGACGGCGGGTCCCGGCCTCGCCCGTGTCGCGGCGGGCCCGCCGCTCGATCCACCGTCCGAGCCCCTGCCTGACCCCACCTGCCCGCCGCCCGGATTCACCCCGGACCCGGCCTGGGATCCCCGCCCCGGACACGGCCCCCGAGTCTCAGGCGGCGCCGACCAGCTCCCGGGCCGGTTCGCGCTCCGCCCCCGGAAGAAGGCGGCGCAGGAAGACCAGCGCGAGCAGCGCGGCCAGACCGGTCGTGACCGGCGGGACGAGGAAGGCGAGGGCCGGGCCGGAGACGTCCACGAGCCGGCCCGCGACGGTCGCCCCGGCGGCGATGCCCAGCCCGATGGCGCCGCTGAGCCAGGTGAAGGCCTCGGTCCTGACCTCGGCCGGGACGAGGCCCTCGACGAGGGTGTAACCGGTGATGACCGCGGGGGCGATGACGAACCCCGCCAGGGCGGCCCCGCCGTACAGCAGCGGGAGGGACCCGGCGAACATCAGGGCGACGGTGGCCGCCGACAGCAGCCCCAGGGTGACGACCAGCCTGACCGGGGCGCCGACCCTCCAGCGGACGACGCCGTACAGGATGCCCCCGACGAAGCTCGCGCCGGAGAAGCTCGCGTAGATCGGCCCCGCCGCGGCGGCCTGCCCGAGGGCGGCGGTGGAGGAGGTGATGCCGACCTGGAGGCTGCCGAAGACGGTGCCCAGGGCGACGAACGCCCCCGCGAGCACGGCCACGCCGCGCAACCTCAGCACGCCGCGCCCCGAGCGGACCCGGACCGGGATCGGCTCGGGGGCGCCCTGGCGGACCCCGGCGAACGCGAGCGTCCCGGCCACGATCATGACCAGGGCCACCAGCAGCGCCCACACCGGTGAGAACCCGGTCGAGACGGCCACCAGGATGACCGGCGCGAGGGTGAAGGTCAGCTCGTCGGTGATGGACTCCAGGGCGAAGGCCGTACCGAGCCTGCCCGACCCGCCGAGGACGTGCGCCCAGCGGGCACGGACCATCGAGCCGATCTGCGGCACCGTGGCCCCGGTCAGCGCCGAGGCGAGCACCAGCCAGACCACCGGCGCGTGCGCCGAGGCGAGCACCAGCAGGGCGCCCAGCGCGGCGGCGTGCACGGCGACCTGCGGGAGGAGCACCCTGGCCTGGCCGTAGCGGTCGGCGAGCCGCCCGGTGCGCGGGCCGATCAGCGCGGACGCCACGGCGGCGGCGGCCGAGGCGACACCGGCCGCGCCGTACGAGCCGGTGGACCAGTGCACGAGCAGCAGCACGCCGAGCTGGAGCATCGCGTTCGGCAGGCGCGCGACGAACGCGGGAACGAGGAAGCGCCAGGCTCCGGGCGACCTGAGCACGGCGAGGTACGACGTCAAGGGATCTCCGTCCATCGTCCAGACGGAGGTTCCGCCCGGTTCGGGGCCCGCCTGGGGTGGCGGGCTTCGACCGGGGTGATACCGCGTGTCGCGGCCGCCGAGCGGTCATGGCATGCGTCCGTTCCGAACGCACCAGCCGGTCAGCTTATGCCATGACGTCCCTTACGTCACATTCGAGGGGCGGGCGTGCCCCGAGGGTCGCGCCGATGCCCGGGGTTCTCCGCGCGGTCATGCCCGTCCACGGCACGGCCGGGCCCGCTTCCCGCCTGGCCGGGCCCGTCCACGGCACGGCCGGGCTCACCCGAAGGCCGGTCCCACGGGGAGCCGGCCCCGACGGCCGCCCGCAGGAGGGGCCAGGCCAGGACCGCGAGGGCGGCGGCCAGGGCGGCCACGGCCGTCATCGCCCCCGGCAGGCCGACCACCTCGGCCCAGTACCCGACGTAGACGGGTCCGGCCAGGAAGCCCAGGTAGGCGACCGTCGTCACCACGGACGTCGCCCTCCCCCGGGCCGCCTCGCCCACGTGCGCCGCGACGACGCTCATCAGCGTGGGGTAGAGCACCGCCGTACCGGCGGCGGCCAGGGCCAGCCCAGGCAGGACCGCCTGAACGGTCGTCGCGACGGCCACCAGCACGGTCCCCGTGGCGGCCGTCACGGAGCCGCAGACGAGCACCGTGACGGCGTACCGGGAGCCGATCGCCCCCGCGCAGAAGCGGGTGAGCGCGACGACGGCGGCGAAGACCGCCGGGCCCGCCGAGGCGAACGCGGGACCCGCGTCGGCCACGTCCAACAGGTAGACCGCGCCCCAGCTCTGGTGGGCGTTCTCGGCGGCGAAGGCCAGCGCGCCCAGGCCACCGACCACGAGCAGCGGGAACAGGCGCACCGGGAGCCTCCGCCGCACGCCGGCCGCGACATCCCGCACGCCGGTCCCGGCGGCCCGCGCGTCGGCCGCGATGCTCAGGGCGGCGCCGGTCGACACCACCGCGACGATCAGGAACGGCACGACGACCGGCAGCCCCAGGGCGGACGACAGTCCGGCGGCGAGGCTTCCGGCCACCACCATCGACGAGAAGGTGCCGTGCGCGCGGGTGATGACGGGCCTGCCGGACCCCCGCTCGGCCGCGCCCGCCGCCGCGTTGATCGCGACGTCGGCCGCCCCCGAGGCCGCGCCCAGCAGCGCCAGGCCCGCCGACAGGCTCCAGACGTCGCGGCTCGCCACGGCCACCAGCGCCCCGGTCGCACCGAGCCCCACCAGCAGGAGCGCCGCCACCCGGAGCCCCCAGCGGTCGACCGCCCTGCCGGTGACCAGCATCGCCGGCAACGCCCCCGCGCCGACGAATAGCAGCGCCGTGCCCAACTGCCCGTCGGTCAGCCCGGCCTGGTCTCGGATCAGGGGCACCGAGGCACCCCACACCCCCCAGAAGGCACCGAACGCCCCGAACCCCGCATAGGCCGTCCGAGCCCGGACGCCCACCTCTCCTGCCGTCATATGTGTAACGATACACAGAATCGCTGTGTATCGATACACAGCTATCCTCTGCCCATGAGCGGACGGGCGGCCAGGCGCCGGGTGACCATGGCGGAGGTCGCCCGCGCGGCCGGGGTGTCCGTGATGACCGTCTCGTACGCCTACGGCAAACCCGGCCGGGTCTCCGACGAGGCACGGGCCAGGGTCAGGGAGGCCGCCGAGCGCCTCGGTTACCCCGGCCCGCACCCGGGCGCCCGGTCGCTGCGCAGTGGGCGCACCGGCAACCTGGGCGTCGTGCTGGGCGAGCACCTCACCTACGCCTTCGACGATCCGCAGGCCACCCGCTTCATGTCCGGCGTCGCCCAGGTCTGCGCCGACCACGGCATGGCGCTCACGCTCGTCCCCGTCACCGGCGGCCCCGCCGACGTCGACCGGGTCACCGAGGCCGCCGTCGACGCCTTCGTGGTCTGGACGACCGCCGACGACGACCCGGTCGTCGACGCCATCGTCGCCACCGGCCTGCCCGCCGTGATCCACGGCGGGCCGCGCCGCGAGGGCCTCTCCTTCGTCGCCGCCGACGACCGGGCCGCCGCCGTCGCCGTCGGCCGCGAGGTCTTCGCGGGGGCCCGGCGCCCGGGGGTGCTGAGCTTCCCGCTCGACCGCGCCCGCGTCTCCCGGATCGCCTTCGGCGCCTCCTCCCCCGATTCCCCCACTTCCCCTCCCGCCACCTCCGCGTCCGCGTCCGTCGATGGGGCCTCCTCCGGAACCGGTCCCCCACCGGCGGGGATCGACCCGGACGCCTCGACCTTCCGGGTCACCCGCCAGCGCCTGCGCGGCTACCGGGACGCCTGGGCCGGGACCGGCGGCGACTGGGCGGCGGTCCGCGTGGCCGTCTGCTCCACCAACAGCGCGTCCGAGGCCGAGGCCCTCGCCGCCGAACTCCTCACCGGCCCGGAAGCCTGCGACGCCGTCGCCGCGATGGGCGACGAACTGGCCCTCGGCGTGCTGCGCGCCGCCGCCCGCCTGGGCCTGACCGTCCCCGGCGACCTCACCCTCTGCGGCTGGGACGACTCGGCCGCCGCCGCGCCCGCCGGGCTCACCACGATCGCCCAGTCCCTGCGCGACCAGGGCGCCCGCTGCGCCCGTACAGCCCTCGGCGTCCTCGCCCCCGGCGACCGCGACACCGAGGTCGCCTGGAGCCTCGTCAGGCGCCAATCCACCGCCAGGTCCTGAACGGGCTTGCCTTGACGCCGGTGACAGGGTTCTAGCGTGGCCGCGACGATGAACGGACGGCGGTGACCGTGGACGGAGGGCGGGGATCGTCGGCGGACGGCGGTATCACCGCGCCTTCGTGGCACCTGCCGCGCGTTCCCGGCACCGGCCGCGCCTTCGCGCCGTCGGCCGCGCGGGACGGCGACCGGCCGCTCATCGCGTCGGCCGACCCGAGGAGTGACGGTGAAGTTCGGAATCAGCTACAGCACGCCCTTCCACGGCATCGACCCCGACGGGATCGTGGCCTACGCCCGGCACGCCGAGGAGTGCGGCTTCGAGTCGCTGTACGTGCCCGAGCACATCGCGCTGTACCCCGGCGCGACGGTCGGCGCCTTCAAGCTCCCGCCGACGTTGCCGTACCTCGACCCGCTCGACTGCCTGAGCTTCGTCGCCGCGGCCACGCGGCGCATCCTCCTCGGGACGGGCGTGCTGCTGCTGCCGTACCACCACCCGGTCGTCCTCGCCAAGCGCCTGGCGACCGTCGACGTCCTGTCCGGGGGGCGGATGCGGTTGCTGACCGTGGGACTCGGCTCCCTGCCCGGTGAGGCGCGGGCGGTGGGCGTCGACTTCGCCACCCGTGGCCGCCGCGCCGACGAGGCGATCGACGTGATGCGGCTGCTGTGGTCCGGCGGCGAGGACGGCGTCGGCTTCGACGGGCACTTCTTCGCCTTCGAGGGCCTGTGCCAGTTCCCGAAGCCCTACGGGACCGACCGGTTGCCGATCCACGTCGGCGGATCGAGCCGGGCCGCCGCGCGCCGCGCCGGACGGCGCGGTGACGGCTACTTCCCCGGCGGCGCGCTCGGCCCGGACGAACGCGCCCTCCAGATGGACATTGCCCGGTCGGCCGCCGCCGAGGCCGGACGCGACCCGGACGCGCTGGAGTACACGCGATCAGGATCGATCGACATGACCCCCGACCAGGTCGAGGCGCTCGCCGCGCAGGGCGTGACGCGCATCGTGGTGAGCGCCACCGCCACCGACCCCGACCGGCAACGCGAGGAGATGTCCGCCTTCGCCCAGCGGTTCGCCCTCCTCGAATCCCTTCCCCACTAGGGTTCGTGCGACATCGGGTCCTCGGCGGGCCGAGGACCCCGGACACATGGAATCGATGTCGTCGACGCCGGATCGGCCGGATACCGGCCTCGTCCCTGCCCGGGCGTGAGCCCCGAGAGCGGTGGGGAGCGCGGTCTCTGGCCGGTGCAGGAGCTTTCCTCGGCCTGGGGGTGGTACGAGACCCCGGCCGGGCGCGTGGTCTGGTTCCAGTTGGGCGGACGATGACGTCCTGATCGGCCGGCCACCGTTCCGATGCGCCTGACCTCGACGGTGGTACGAGCCTTTGGGGCGATCCGTGGACCCACCCCCGGTTCAGGGAGCGAAGGCCTTGAGGGTGACGTCGACGAGCGAGTCGGCGTACGCGGCGGTCAGCGGACCGCTGCGGTGCAGCCACCTCTGGAAGAGGGGGGCGTAGAGCACGTCGAGGACCAGGTCGAGGTCGGCGTTCGCGTCGAGCTGCCCGGCCTTCTGGGCGCTGCGCAGGCGCGCCTTCTTCGCCTCTTCCAGCGGCCGGGCCAGCTTCTCCCGGTACTCGACCGCCAGCGCGGCGTCGTTGGAGATCTCGGTGTTGAGGGCCCGGATCAGCCTGTCGAAGGCCGGGTCCGCGAACTCCTCCGCCGTGGCGCGCATGACGAGCTTGAGGTCGGCCTGCAGGTCGCCCGTGTCCGGCAGGGTGATCGACTGCCCGTCCGCGTCCTCGCTCAGCGCCAGAACGGCCGCGAAGACGATCGCGCTCTTCGACGGCCACCGCCGGTAGATCGTCTGCTTGCCGACGCCGGCGCGGGTGGCGATGGCCTCGATCGTGACCTTCTCGTACGCCTCCTCCGCGACCAGGGCGCGGGTCGCCGCGAGGATCGCCTGCCGGGACCGCTCCTTGCGGCGGGAGTGGTCGGGTCCCTTCTCGGTGGACATCCCGTCAGACTACCCCGGAAACAAAACGAGACGATCCGTATTGCCGAATCAGGATCAATACCCTAGGTTCGAAACGAATCGATACGAGCCGTTTCGTTTACTGAGAGTGAGACACCATGACGAACGCACGAGTCTGGTTCATCACCGGCGCGTCCCGCGGCCTGGGCCGGGCTTTCGCCGAGGCCGCCCTGAAGAGCGGTGACCGCGTGGTGGCCGCCGCCCGCAACGTCGAGCCTTTGAAGGAACTGACGGAGAAGTACCCCGACCACCTGGTCCCGCTCCCCCTGGACGTCACCGACCGCCGGGCCGTGTTCGAGGGGGTGGATCGGGCGGCGGCCGCGTTCGGCGGGCTGGACGTCGTCGTCAACAACGCCGGCCAGATGCTCTACGGCATGGTGGAGGAGGCCACGGAGGAGCAGATCCGGGCGCACCTGGACGTGAACTTCTTCGGTGCCGTGTGGGTGGCCCAGGCGGTCCTTCCCCACCTGCGCGCCCGTGGCGGGGGGCGGCTCCTCCAGGTCACCTCGATGGGCAGCGGCGGCGGCATGGCCACCGTCGGCTTCTACGGCGCGGGCAAGGCCGCGCTGGACTCGCTCAGCGAGGCACTGGCGATGGAGGTCGAGGCGTTCGGCGTCAAGGTCACCGTCGTGCAGATGGGCGGCTACGACACCGGCCTGTTCACCGTCGGCACCACGACCACCGAACCCCTGGCGCGGTACGAGCCCCTGCGCACCGAGATGGAGGCGATGTGGGGCGACGCGGTCCCTCCGGAGCCGGACAGCGCCGCTCCGGTCATCATGGAGCTGGCCGCACTGCCCGACCCGCCCCGGCGGTTGATCGTCGGCGGCCAGTCCTTCGATCACGTGCTGGAGATGAGCCGGGCGCAGGAGAACCTGTACCGGTCCTGGGAGCACCTGAGCCGTATCGCCCCAGGCTGACCGGGTCCGCGCCACGACATACCTGTTCCCGCTGCGCGGTCGCGGGGGTGGGCGTGTGCCGAGAACGTGCTCCACCGAAGTCGTCCCTGGTGAGAACCGGACGAACGGCCAGCACGTACCTCAGGGGAACGACTTCGTCCGGGGGCCTTTCCCTGACGGACGCCACCGGCCGTTCCGTTGTCGATCGAGCCGCGCTACCTGATCTCGCCGAGGTCGAAGGCGACGTCGGCGAGGTTGACCGTCCGCACCTCCGGATCGTCGAGGAGCGGGAGCAGGGCGGGGAGTTTCCAGCGGTCGACGACGAGCCCGTACACGACGCCCTCCTGGGCCACCCCGGTCAGCCAACCCGAGTCCAGTTCGAAATCGCTGAGGTCGTCGTCCTCGTCGAGCAGCCCGACCCACCTGCGGAACGCCGCCAGCGCGATCTGGGGCTCGGTCTCGCACTGGTACTGAGGAGGGATCACGGTGTGCTCCTCGGACAGGTCCCGGTTCCAGACGACCTCGCTCATCGGAGGGTCACCGCTGGAGTCGTCGTACTGGTACGGGGAGTAGACGTAGGAGACGTCCGTCCCTCCGCAGAGCTTGTGGCGCCGGTTGAAGGCGATGAGCCGCTCGGTGGTCATCGCGTGCGTGAACTCCACGACCGCGAGGGCGTCGAGCGTCCTGGGAAGCTTGCCGATGGTCTTCCGGACGTCTTCCTTGGTCTTCTCTGCAGTCTTCTCCCAGCCCTTCCGGACCTCTTCCGGGACCTTCCAGGCACCCTCCGGCGGTTTCGCGTCGATGCGGGAAACCCATTCCACCGAGGAGATCGCATCGGTGAGGCGGGAGCTGTCCGGCCATCCGTGCAGGCGCCGTTCCGGGTTCGCGACGCGAGTGGCCGTGGCGCGTATCTCGGCCGTCCGTTCCTCACCGAAGTCGACGAACACCCGCAGCAGCCCTTCGGCCATGTTCAGGGCCATGAACAGCGCCGCGCTGACGGCCAGGACCTTGAGGAGGGACCTGCCCACGTACGACCAGTCGGGTTCCCTGACGTTCACGGCCGCACGCTCCTGCGATCTAGATCAAATCGGGTACGAGGCACCATAGCTCTCAGGACTCAGCGGGCAGGGAGAGCCCGCCCGTTCCGCCGGACGCCGTCAGGGCTCGGCCCGAGTTCGGCGCCGCAGGCGATGTCGCGAGACGGTCGGCCGCCGGGCCGGGGTTCTCCTCGTGATCGGAAAACGTGGCGATCGGTCGCTAACCTGTCATCTCCACCTGTCGAGGAGGAAGCCCATGAGCCCGGTCACGCCCGAGACGGTCGATCACTACGTACGGATGCTGGCGGACCTGCATCGGGTGGATCCCCACATCAACGACGCGATGTTCTGGATGGTCGTGCGAGGACGCGGGGAACCCCTCACGATCGCCGAGGTGGCCCACCGGCTGGGAGGTGACCCCGACGCGGCGGTTCCCCGCACCGTGCTGGAGGTGGAGGAGGGCCACGCCGTGCTGGAGCAGAGCGACCACGGGGTGATCGTGCTGTCGCGCAACGCCTCCATCGTGGATCCCGACGTCTGGGTCCGCCTGAGCGAGAACGCGCAGGCGTGGGGCCTCTGGTGGCTGGCCAACTCCTTGAACAGCCTGTCCTACGCCGCCGACGGACGACTGGTCACGGAGCTGGACACCCTCCATCCCGAGCCTTCGGAGTGCAAGGGCATGGATCCTCGTGCGCTGGATCCCCACCTTGAAGCCCTGCGCGCTCTCGCCGACCGGAAGAGGGCCGACGACCAGGCCGGCACGAAGCCTTCCGCCCCCTACCCCGAGTGGGAGACCTCCCTGGCGACCATGGAGGCGATGACCGGCGTGCGCCTGGACGTCGACCGGTTCACCCGGAGGCAGCCGTCGGTGCGCGCCCTCGCATTCTGGTGATCTCCCCGGGACGGGACGGGACGGGACGGGACGGGACGCGGCGACCCGGCGGCGGGTCAGCTCACGCAGTCCTGGGTCTTGAGCCCGAGGCCGAACTCCTGGAGCCTGTCCCGTCCGTCGACGCCGAAGTAGTAGTACGCCTTGGGGTTGCCCGGCACGGTGGCGTAGTAGCCGTTCAGTTTTCCCTTGGCGTTCGGGTAGGCCTTCTTGATCTGACGCAGGGTCGAGCCGATGCCGATGCCCCTGGGGGTGCGCATCCCGGCCGTCGCGAAGATGACGGCGACGCCGCGCTTCCTGGAGATGTAGACCCCTCCCGTGTCGCGGGTGCCCCGGTGGGCCTTGTAGGTCCAGTGCGCGCAGTGGCCGGGCTCCTTGAGCACGATCTTGCCGGTGGCCTTGGCCTGCCTGGCGGTCATCCCCAGCCTGACGCCGCCGTAGCCGTACGGGCCGAAGGTGCCCGGCGCGGCCGTGGTCGCGGTCGTCGTCACCGTCGCGGGAGCCTGCGCGGCGGCGACGGCTCCCGTCGGGATCGCGATCACCAGTGCCGCGCTCACGGTCAGAGCCGCCACCGTCGGTCGGATCACCTGCATGCCATCGCCCCGTTCCTGGAACAGTCGTTGAAATCGCTTTTATGACGCCGCCGACCGGAGGAAAGTTCACCACCGAAACCGGAACGTGATCACCGTGCGGGCGGAGCGCGCGGTCCGGGAGAGCCGGGCGCGCGGCGTCGACGACGCGTTGCCCGGCTGTACGCCGGGCCCGGCGACCCGGGCCCTTCCGCGCGTGGGGGCCGTGCCTATCCTGTCCGCATGACGATCACGGACAGGGAACTGGTCCTCGCGGCGGCGCGGTCGGGGGCCGACGTCGTCAGGAGCATGTACGGCACGTCGCTGGAGCGCTTCGACAAGTCCGCGCGTGACTTCGCCACGGCCGCCGACATCGAGGCGGAGAAGGCCATCCTCGGCGTCATCCGCGCCGCCCGGCCGGACGACGCCGTGACGGGCGAGGAGAGCGGGCGTACCGGCTCGTCCGGCTCGGAGCGCATGTGGCTGGTCGACCCCCTGTGCGGCACGCTGAACTACGCCGCGCACACCACGCTGGTCTCGGTGAACGTCGCCCTGCGCGTGGGCCGCGACCTCACGGTGGCGGCCTCGGCCGACCCGTTCACCGGAGAGGTGTTCTGGACGGACGGCGACCACGCCCACGTCCGCCGCGACGGCGTGGACGAGCGCCTCACGCCGTCGTCCGCGTCGCGGCTGGTGGACCTCAACCTCGATCCCCCGTTCCCGAACGCGCCGGGCTTCCAGGCGGCCCGGCTGCTCGCCGACCCCGCCTTCACGGAGCGCTTCGGCCCGCGCGTCGTCTCCACCACCCTGGCGGTGGCCTGGGTGGCCGCCGGCCGGCGGGCCGCGTTCGTCACAGACGGCCCCATGTGGGACAACGTGCATTTCGCGAGCGGGATCGCGGTGTGCCGGGCGGCCGGTTGCGTGGTGACGAACCTCCACGGCGGGCCGCTGTACGACGGTGCGGGCGGGCTGGTCGTGGCGGCCGACCGTGAGACGCACGCCGAGCTGCTGGACCTCGTCGCGGGCCGTTCCCCCTCGGCCCCGTGAGAACGGGACCACGGGGGCCGGGAGGGACCGGCCGGGTGTCGATTTCCCCGACACGATCACATCGTCGTCGATGTTCACCGGTCGCGGGCCCGCCGGGGCGCCGGTGTTCTCGGTGACGGCGGCGCGCGTTTCGGAATCCCACCCGAAACCTCTTTTCGCGTACGGCCGAGGCGCACCCGCGTGTCCGCCGGGAGTTCATGACCACACCATTTCCTTCGGCCGGTCACGGCGTCCGGCCTCTATTTCGGTAAGTGTTTTTCATTTTCGGTCGACGGTCTTTCCTGTTGTGGAACGACTCGGAGCCCGCCGCCCCCCGGACCACGCGGAGAAGCCGTCGGCGGGCCGATCGGCGCTCACGACCTGCGTGAACGTTCCCACCGTGGTCGGCGGGGCCGGGCGGCACCCCGGCACGCACGCCGGGCGACCCGCTCCGACGGGCCGGCGGGACCGGAAGAACCGCCGTTCCCCGCCCTCCCGGCGAACCGATGCGCTTTTGTCCCCGCTGACAACCTCCCGGCCTGTCGAACCGAATTCAAAATGTCATGAAAAACGACCGGCGATATTGAAAGTCCGGTCACGGCGGCACACACTCGGCGGTGAGAACATTCACCCCCAGCGTGTGGAGCGACAATGGACCGAGCCCTGACCACAATTCATGGGCACAGAAAACCGATGTTCCGGCGCATCATGTCCGCCGCCGTCGCGGTGCTCGCCGTGGCGTTCCTCTGCGTGCCGCCCGCGGGCGCCGCGGCGTACCCGACGCCGAAGAGCCTGACCGCCTTCCTCGACCTGGAATGCTTCAGGACCAGCCCGTACCAGCCGCCGGCCACGAGGGTCACCGTGCGGCACATCAACCCGCTGCTCACCAGCCTGCCGACCGAGACCCTCGTGCTCGGCCAGCGTGAGCAACTGTGCGTCCCGGTCGCCAAGAACAACCAGGTGCCGCCGTCGCCCGCGCTCGACTTCATCAGGTACGTCGACCTGTCCTGCTACAAGGTCTCCGGCGTGACGGTGAACACGGGCCTCGTGCTCAGCCATCTCAACCCGCTGTTCCAGACCCTGCCGCGCACGCAGGTCGTCCTGAACACCCCGCAGCAACTGTGCGTGCCGGTCATCAAGAACAACGTCCTCCCGCCCGCCGAGATCCTGTCGCTCGTCCGCCACATCGACCTCAAGTGCTACGGCATCACGCCCAACAACCCGCTGAACCAGCAGGTGAGCCTGCGCCAGCTCAATCCCGTCCTGGTCGGGAAGATCCCCACGCACGGCGCGCAGGTCCTCAACGCCCGCCAGCTGTGCGTCCCGGTGATGAAGGCCGGTGACAACATCCCGGCCGAGGTGTTCAACATCGTCCGCTGGATCGACCTGGAGAAGTTCGACGTCGCCACCCCGACGACCCTGCCGACGGTCACGCTGACCCTGCGGCACATCAACCCCGTCCTGGCCGGCCTCCCGATCGAGCAGGCCGTCCTGTCCGGCGCGAGCCAGCTCGCGCTGCCGGTCGCCAAGAACGGCAACTTCCCGCCGGGCTGATCCCCTGCCCTCGGAGCCCTTCCGCACGTGCCGGCGGAAGGGCTCCCCCGTCTCCGCCGGCACGCCGACGCGAGGACAGGCGCGAGGCGAGGAGAGGCGAAGTGGTGTGAGCCGGTGTGATCGGGCGCGGACGTGGCGCGTGGTGTGATTGCCGCATGGACGAGTCGCAGATCACCCGTTACCTGGAGAGAATCGGCATGCCCCGGCCCCCGGAGCCCGCGGAGCCCGCGGAGCCCGCGGAGCCCGCGGAGCTCGACGTCCGGAGCCTGCGCGCCCTCCAGCTCGCGCACCTGAGAACGGTGCCGTTCGAGAACCTCAGCATCCATCTCGGCGAGCCGATCACGCTCGATCCCGGCGCGCTGTTCGACAAGGTCGTCGGCCGGCGCCGCGGCGGCTTCTGTTACGAGCTGAACGGGCTGTTCGCCGAGCTGCTGACCGGGCTGGGCCACCGGGTGACGCTGCTGGCCGCCCGGGTCTTCGACGACGGCACCCCGGGGCCGCTCTTCGACCACATGGCACTCCGCGTCGATCTCGACGAGCCGTGGCTCGTCGACGTCGCCTTCGGGGACTTCACCGACGGGCCGCTGCGGCTCGACGAGCGCGCGGACCAGCGGGACGCCGCGGGCGTGTTCCGGATCGTACCCGCTCCCGGCGACCACGGCGACCTCGGTGACCTCGACGTCCTGCGCGAGGGCGAGCCGCGCTACCGGCTGACCGCCCGGCCGTACGAGCTGGCGGACTTCGTCCCGACGTGCTGGTGGCAGGAGACCTCGCCGCGGTCGAACTTCACCACGTCACCGGTCTGCTCGATACGCACGGACCAGGGCCGGACCACGATCAGCGATCACAGGCTGGTCCGCACCGTGCGCGGCGAGCGCGTCGAACGCGTCCTGGACGACACCGAGCTCCGCGCCGCCTATCTGGATCACTTCGGGATCGCGCTCGACACGCTCCCGTCGTCCCCCGGGGCGTGACCCGGGGCGCCGCCGGCCCGGCCGCCGAAGGCGGGGTAACCCGGCAGGGGTGCGACGTCCCAGCTCCCGGCGACCTCCCGCAGGAGCAGCCGCATCGTCTCGGCGAAGGCCGGGAACTCCTCCAGGGTGCTCGCCATCTCCCAGCGGTGCCTCATGAGCTGCCGCACGGTCGGGGCCGGGCGGGTACGGTGCACCGGCTTGTCGTCCGCCATGCGCGGGATCAGGATGACGGTGAGGTGCACCGTCCAGAGCGCGATCGCCCGCCGGACCCCGGCCCGCCAGATCTCGTCGGCGGCCAGCTCCGGGTAGGCCCGGACGACCTCGGCGCGGTAGATCCCCTCGATCTCCTCCGCCACGCCGGGGGGCAGGGAGAAGACGCACCAGCAACTGGAGAAGGGCATCCGGCAGTAGGCGGCGGTCAGGAAGACCGGCTGGAAGCACGCCGCCTCGAAGTCGATCAGCCGCAGGCCGCCGGGGGTGATCAGGTTGTTGTCGGGGCAGGTGTCGCCGGGTGTGAAGGCGAGATGGTCGCCCGCGTCGGTGGCCGCGATCCGTGCCAGCTCCCCGGCCAGGTCGCGCGGCACGTCGAGGCCGATCCCGGCGAGAGCCTCGGGGAACTCGGCCGTGCGCCGGACGGTCCAGGGCTCCTCGTCCCAGGAGGGCGCCCCCCTGCCGTAGCGGGCCGACAGCGCGGCCATGTCGGCCCGGCGGTGCACCGACTCGGCCGCCAGCCGTCCGAGCCCGCGCGCCCAGGCCGCCAGCCCGTCCAGGGCGGCCCGGGGGTCGTCGCCGAGCAGCACGTCGGCCAGCGTCGGCGCGGACCCGAGGTCCTCCATCACCAACAGCGGGAGCGAGGGGTGCGCGCCCAGCAGGCCGGGGCCGCCGAGCCCCATCGAGAGCCCGGCCGCCTCGGCGGTGAAGGCGCGCAGCCCCTCGGGGTCCGTGCCGTACCGCTTGACGACGACGCTGCCGCCCGAGGCCGTCCGGCAGCGCAGGACGACGCTGCGCGGGTTGCCCCCGAGGTCGACCGGTTCCGACAGCTCGGTCCCCACCACCTCGCCCGCGGCGCGCAAGATCGCATCCATCCCGGCATTCTGCCACTCGGTGCCGTCGATCCGACATGTCAGGGAAACGTCCTCACCTTCGACGGTTCCCGGCGTGTCTGGACTCGTCCGCGTCCGGCTCACCAGGCGGGCGTCCCGGCTCACGCGCGCGTCGTACGGGCGTGGGAGGGCGTGCGCGGCCACCGGGGCGCGAAGGCCGGGCACCTCCAGCTCACCGGCAGGCGCCAGCGGCCGAAGACGACCTTGCCTCCCCCGGGTGCCGGGTAGTGGCCCCACTCGTCGGTGCACATGCCGACGAGCCGCAGGCCCCGGCCGTTCTCGTCGTCCTCCCCGGGGTCGGCCGGCTCGGGCGTGCCGCCGCAGCCGTCCCACACCTCGGCGAACAGGCCCTCGGCGGTGACCCGCAGCCGCAGCACGATCGGGTACGCCTCGCCGGCCCGCGCGCGCGTGACCGTGATGGCGTTGGTGGTCATCTCCGAGACGACCAGGACGCAGACGTCCGACAGGTCGGCGAGACCCCACCGGGCCAGCCGGACGCGGGTGAACTCGCGGGCCTGGGAGGCCGCCGCCGGCCGCGCCGCCAGCCGCACCTCGTCCGCGTTCAGGGCCGGATGGTCGGGGTCGTCCAGATCGGAATGAAACGGTGAGTACATCGGTCCCGGCCGTTCGACGGGGAGCACGCTCATGGATGGCTCCAGGGAAGGACAACGGAGGTTCGGTCACGTCCCCGGCGCAGGAAGGGACGTCTCGCCCGAGCGGAGACCCCGCGGATCTGACGGCTCCGGCGTTGTTCTCCACCCTGGTGCACGGAGCGTGCTGGAAACAGGTGACGAGGCCGCGTCCGTTCGTCACTTTCCGGAGCCGTACCACTCCCCGAGGTGACGATCTTGCAGACATCGGCGATCCCGTCGCCGATTTCCGCACTCGCCAGTCACGGAACGTGATCGGCAAGTAACGTTCTGCGCGAAGAATCGCCGTCGGGGATCCGCCGGGAGGGGCCGAGCCGATGCCACGTGCACCGCGCAGCGTCAAGCAACAGATGGACGTCTTCAGCGCCGAACTTCGCGAGCGTGGCTGCACCTGGGCCGAGGTCGCCGCGGAGTTCCAGCGACGTTGGCGCCTGAACTCCCGCCAGGGCTTCCGAGAGGCGCATCGCCTGACACAAGCCAAGGTCTGCCATCTATGGAACGAATACTGGCCGAACGAGCCCCTGACGACCCGCAAGCTCGGGTCGTGGGAGGCCTGGCCCGGCCCCACCGGCAACGAACCGCCGATCGCCGGCCTCAACCGGCTGGCCCGCATCTACCAGTGCCGCACCGCCGACCTGGTCGACGGTGAAGACCACCGCGATGCCGACGAGCACAACGTCCTGGCGACCCGGTTCCAGGGACGCCCGCTGGTGGCGGCGGGCGCGGCGGGCAGCCTGGGCCCGGAGGACATCCGGGGAGTGCTGTCGGCCATGCCCGCCCTGGCCACCGGTCCCGTGCCCCCCGGGGTGTCGCGCGACGAGGAGTACGACGCGCTGGTACGGGCGCTCGCCCAGTGGGCGGCGAACATGAAACGGCGCGACGTGCTGGCCCTGATCAGGGCCGCGGCGTCCGCCGCCGCGGCCTCGCCCCTGCTGACCCGGCTCAACGACGAGGAACTCGACCGGCTCACGCTGGTCTCCGCCGAGCCGTCCCGGGTCGACAAGGCGACCGTGGGGCACATCGACGCGGTGCTGCACCACTGCATGCGCCAGGAGGACGCGCTCGGCCCCCAGTCGGTGCTGGGGACCGTGCTGGCCCAGCACCACCTGGTGCGGTCGCTGATCCCCGCGGCGCCGAACGAGGAGGTGCGCGAGCGGCTGCTCTCGCTGCTGGCCAACATCTGCCGGTTCACCGCGTGGGTGCTGTACAACCTCAACGACTTCAACGGGGCGAACCACTACTACGACCAGGCCAAGGTGGCCGCCCACGCGGCCGACGACGACGCGATGAACAGCTTCGTGCTGGCCAACTGGTCGCAGCTCGCGACCTGGCGGGGCGATCCCCGCCAGGGGGTCGAGCACGCGCTCGGAGCGCTGGCCTGGGGGCAGCGGGCCCGGAGCAAGCTGCTGGTGTCGTACGCGTGCGACGTGGGGGCGCGCGCCTACTCGGCGGTGCTGAGCCGCTCGGCCAGGACGGACCGCAAGGACCACGCCCGGTGCATGACCAGCCTGGAGGCGGCCCGCCGCGAGCTCGTGCACGCCGGCGAGGGGGACGTGGGGACGGGCCTGCTCTATTTCTACGGCGACGGGCAGTACCTGTCGACGAAGACCAAGTGCCTGCTGAACATGGGGGACGCGCAGACCGCCGTCGAGGTGGCCGCCCACTCCCTGACCAAGATCGACCCGGCGTTCGTCCGGAACATGGCCTTCAGCCGGCTGGACCTGGCACGCGGGCACCTGCGGCTGCGCGCCATCGACGAGGCGTGCGAGCATATCGGCGAGGCCGCGCGCCTCACCTGCAAGAACACCTCGCCCCGGCTGGCCAGGTCGGTGGTGGAGGTCCGCGAGACGCTCAATCCGTGGGCGAGGACCCGCCAGGTCGCCGACCTGGACGAGAAGCTGCACGCCTTCCAGCTCATCGCCTGACAGGCGGCCGTCCGGCCCCGGGCACGGCGTCCCACGGGTGCCACCTCTCATGGGCACGGCGTCCCACGGGCACGGCGTCCCACGGGCACGACGCGCCACGGGTACGACGCGCACGGCGTCCCACGGGCACGACGTCTCGTCGCGTCTCACGAACGGCGTGCCGGAGGCATCCTCTCCAGCACCAGCACGTCGAAGACCGGGGCGGGGATCGGCGGATCCATCAGCTTGCGGGACACCTTGCGCCAGCCCCACCCGCGGTAGATCTCCTGTGTCCGCGCGGCCGCGGGCTGCACCGACAGGGTGGCCCGCTCGGCACCGGATCCGCCGAGGAGCTCGTCGTGGATCCGGCGCCCGATCCCGGCCCCCCTGCTGCCGGGCAGCACGCCGTAGTCGATGAAGGCGAACGTCCTGGTCCCGGTCTCGGTCGCGAACTCCTCGTCGACCGGGTCGGCCAGGCGGCTCCACCAGCCGGTGTCGGGCGGCAGCAGGTAGCCGTACCCGAACCCGACGAAATCCGGCCCGGAGCGCGCGGTGGTCAGCCGGAAGCCGGGCCGGTCGAGCAGTCCGGGGAAGTAGCGGCGCTGGTTGGCGAACTCCGCGGCGTTCCCGTTGAACGGGGGCAGCGAGAACACCGCCTCGTAGAGATCACAGACCGTCCCGGCCAGGGCGCGTGCCCCCGAGCGGCCGTGCGTCTCGATGACGATCTCCTTGGTGGGGGGTGTGCCGGTCATGTCGCCTCCTCGCCTTCATCGCCACCGCCCTCCCCTGGGAAGACTCCTTACCCGTGGACGGGCGGGGTAGCCGCGATGGCTCCTGCGCGGAGGGGCGACGGGAGCGTGCCTCGCTCACCCGCTCCGCCGGAAGATGGTCACCAGTACGCGCAGCGCCAGGATGGTGCTCACGAGCAGCAGGTTGTAGCCGATGAGCTGGTGGAGCCCGACCTGCGGGGTGACGCGCGGCCCCCCGCCGGCCCCGAGCAGCAGCGCGGCCATGAGACCCGTGGTGGCCGCCATCACGGTGAGCAGCACCTGGTGGAGCATCCCGGTGACGTGCCGCCGGTCGCGTTCGTCGGCGAACAGGCGCACGTTCACGCTGAAGCGGCCGTGCTCGGCCGCGTCGGCGATCCGCTCGATCCGGCGGGGCAGGCGGCGCACCATGGGAAGCAGGCCCAGCGCCTCCTGCATGACCGCCTCCCGTACCCGCCGGGAGTCGGGGACCTCCGTGAGGTGACGGACCGAGAACGCGCGCGCCTCGGTGACGATGTCGAACCCGGGCGCCAGCCTGCCGAGCGTTCCCTCGATCGTCGCCAGCGCCCGGAACACCGCGGCCACCTCGGGCGGCAGGGACAGGCCGTGCGAGGAGACGATCCGGAAGAGCCGGCCGAACATCTGCGCGTCCGGTGCGGCGCCGGCGACCAGGTGCCGGGCCATGAACCGGCCGAGCTCGCGCTCCAGCTCCCGCTCGTCGATCTCGTCCGGCCGCGGCACCACCTCCAGCAGGGCGTCGCTCACCCCGAGCGGGTCCCCCCGGTCCATCGCGCCGAGCAGGCGCCGGAGCGAGTCCCGCAGTGATCCGTCGAGCCGCCCCACCGAGCCGAAGTCGAGCAGGGCCAGCCTGCCGTCGGCCAGGAGCATGAGGTTGCCCGGGTGGGGGTCGGCGTGGAACACCCCGTGCAGCATGATCTGGCGCAGCAGCGTGTCGAGCAGGGTCCTGCCGAGTTCGTGGCCGGCCTTCCCGCCCGGGGCGGCCGATCCCAGCGGGGTGCCGTCCAGCCACTCCATGACGAGCACCCGCCGCCCGGACACCCGCGGGTACGGCACCGGCACGTGGACCGGCTCGCCCTCGGAGGCCGCCGCGACGGCGGCCATGTTGCCGGCCTCGATCCGGAAGTCGAGTTCCTCCCGCAGCGCGTCGGCGAACCCCCGGGACAGGCCGGCGACACCGAAGGAGCGCCCCCAGCGGGTACGCCGCTCCAGCGAGCGGGCGAGACGGTCGATGATGTCGAGATCCTGCTCGACCACGGCGCCGATCCCGGGCCGCTGGACCTTGACGACCACCTCCTGGCCCGTCCGCAGCCGCGCGCGGTAGACCTGCGCGATCGAGGCGGCGGCGAGCGGCTCACGGTCGAGGTGGGCGAACGTCTCCTCCACCGGGCCGCCCAGTTCGGCCACCAGCACCGGCTCGATCTCCGCCCACGGCGCCGAGGCCGCGCCGTCCTGCAGCAGCCGCAGCTCCTCGACGAACTCCACCGGCAGCAGATCGCTCCGGGTGGACAGGATCTGGCCGAGTTTCACGAACGTGACCCCGCCGTCGTCGAGGGCCTCGCGCAGCGACCTGGCCAGCCGGGCCCGGCTGGAGGGCGCGCCGAGGTCGGGATCGCGGCCGCGCAGGTACGGTCCGAGGCCGTGCCGTACGAGGATGCGCGTGATGCGCAGGTAGCGGCGCGAGCGGGTCAGGTGGCGGCGCAGCCTGCCGGCGAGTTCCAGCGGTCCCGGGAGCGATCCCGACGGGATCAGGGCCTCGGCGATCACCAGGGGAACCAGTCCGGCGAGCAGGGAGCAGACCACGGCCAGGATGAAGAACCAGATCGGTGTGACACCGGGATCGTCCGGGTTCACCGTCCCGGCGAACGCCTTCATGAGCGGTCCGGCGACCAGGACGACGACCGTCGCGGCCAGCAGCGTGCGGACGGCTCCGAACCGCAGGTCCAGCAGGCGCCGCGTGGCCACCGTGAACGCGGTCACCGTGACCAGCAGGCCGATCACGAGTCCCGGGATCATTAGGAAATCCACATTCGTTCCGTTCGCTCCGCCGTCGTCCGTCGTCCGTCGTCGTCTTCGCTGCCGCTGTGGTCGTCGTGGGGATGAGGTCTCGGCACGCTCCCGGACCGGAAGGGGTGCCCCGGTCCCACGCGTGCACGACGTGCGGGCCGCGAGGCGGGGCGTGATCGACGGCGAACAGACTAGCCCGGACTTTCCCGGCGAATGCGGATAAGCCAGGAGCAGGAGCCGGACGGCCCGTCCGGTTCCTCACGGACGACGCCGTCCACCTCCCGCTCCGGACGAGACCGGAACGAACACCTCCCGGCACCCCGCGCGGGAGCGGTACGGGACGCGTCCCGCCCCGCCCCCGCGCGGGAGCGGGGGACCCCTGTGGGATCGGAGGAAGGCACGTGGAACCGGGAGGCACGTCAGGCGGCGGGACGCTCCCTCCGGCCCGGTGAGAGCGGAACGGACACGCCCCGCGAACGATGGACCAAAAGGGCGCGAGGGACGTGATCCCGTTACACCGGGAATGCCTCGGGAAACAAATTGTCGCGGGCCGGAAGGAAAACATTCCGGCCCGCTCGGGCGATTTTCCGTACATCGGTAGAGGCATTGATGAATTGCAGGGACGCCGAGCTCATCAAGGCGCTAACGGGCACAACACGGCCGTTCGGCAGGGTGAGGAAATTTTCGTTTACCTTTTTAGAAACACGATCGCCCACCCGCCGAATGGATCGCTTATATATTTTTCCGTGCCGTCAAGATCGCACTGCGGGCGGAAAACGCAATGAGATCCGTCCGTGGCGCGCCGCTTTGATAAGGAGCATGCCGCATGTCATTGAAGAACCGTTTCACCCGGGTCACCGCCGGCTGTGCCTTCGCGGTCGCGGCCGTCCTGACCCTCGGAGCCTTCTCCCCCGTGCCGCCGCCGGCCGGCCCGGACCGCACCTACGCTCCGCAGGCGGCGGAACCCGCCCGCCCCTCCCAGGAGCTCTCCCCCCGGCCCTCGACGCCGCCGTCCCTCGCGCCGAGGGTGCGCGCCCTGTCGGCCGACGAGATCCGCACGAGGGGTCTCGACAGGTACATCGACATGTCCCGCCAGCGCGAGACCTCCCCCACCGTCATCGACGCCTCGCGGAGCGGGTTCGCCGGAGGCGTCCTCGCCCCCGCCAGGAGGCCCGCCGGGTACGGGATGTCCGGCCCGCGGTCGGGGTGCTGGTACCTGACGACCACGTACGGCCCCGCCTCGCTGCGGGGGGCGGCCCACCACACCTGGTGCGGTGACGGCATCCGGGTCACCTACACCTCGGCGGGGTGCGTCGGGAGCACCAGCCTGCCCACCCACATGTACGAGGGCTGCCAGACGGTCCAGAGGTTCGGGAGCGGCTGGAACGCCTGGGACGTCACGGACAGGTGGCGTTTCTGCACCTCCTACCACCCCTACAGCGGCACCTGCTCCGAGCGGATCTACCCGTGGCAGCAGAACCGCTACGGCGCCAACGGCCAGGTCTGGCTCCTGGCCTGGGGCGACTAGGGGTGACACCGCGGCACCGGGCGGGACCTCCCGCCCCGGGCCGCGGTCCGCGTGCCGGCGAGGCCGGTGACGCGAGCAGGACGGGGACGGTCACCGCGCGGCACCCGGATTCCAGGGCACCGGATCCGCGCGATGGCCGTCCACCGTCGTTCCGGCCGGTCCCCACCGCCCCGCCCCTGCCGGTCCGCCCCCCGGTCCGTCCCCGGCCCGTCCCCCGTTTCGTCCCCTCAGGACTCTCGCTCCGGCCCGTCGTCCCGGGTCGTCCCATCGACCCGGAGGCGTTATTTCATCAGTTGTTGATTTATGCGTCGCCGCGGCCTATCGTCGTCGCAGCAGTGGAGCGCTTCGGCGAGGCCCAAGGAGACGCACCGATGCCCACATCACTCGTCGTGACTTTCGATGACCCCCGAGCCCGGTCTCTGCCCCTGGTCGGCGGCAAGGCGGCCAACCTCGCCGTGCTCACCGCCGCGGGGCTGCCGGTTCCCGCGGGCGTGTGCGTGACCACCGAGGCCTACCGCAGGGTGACCGAACGGGCCGGGCTGGAGGGCGTCCTCGGCGCGCTGGCCGCGACGCCCGCCGGGGACGTCGCCGCCCTGAACACACTGGCCGCGAAGGCCCGCGAGCTGGTGCTCGCCGCCCCGGTCCCCGACGACATCGCGGACGCCGTACGGGAGAGCGCGAAGGGCCCGGTCGCGGTGCGCTCGTCGGCGACGGCCGAGGACCTGCCGGACGCCAGCTTCGCGGGCCAGCAGGACACCTACCTCAACGTGATCGGCGCCGACGCCGTGCTGGACGCGGTCCGGCGGTGCTGGGCCTCGCTCTGGACCGACCGGGCCGTCGCCTACCGGGCGGCGAACGGCGTCGACCACGGCTCGGTACGCCTGGCGGTGGTGATCCAGGAGATGGTCCGCTCGCGGGTGGCCGGGGTGATGTTCACCGCCAACCCGGTCACCGGACGGCGGCGCGAGGCGGTGATCGACGCCGCTCCCGGTCTCGGCGAGGCCGTGGTCTCCGGCGCGGTCAACCCGGACCACTTCGTGGTCGACACCGCCACCGGCCGCGTCACCGAGCGCCGCCTGGGCGACAAGCGGCTGGTCGTACGGCCGCTGGCGGGCGGCGGGGTCGAGCACGTGCGGACCGGCGACGGCGACGGCGACGGCGCCGCGAGCGCCTGCGTCACCGACGCGCGGCTGCGGGAGCTGGCCGAGCTCGGCGACCGGGTCGAACGGCACTACGGCGCGCCCCAGGACACCGAGTGGGCGATCGACTCCGGCGGCGTCCTGTGGCTGACCCAGTCGCGCCCCGTCACCACCCTCTACCCGATCCCGCGGCACGCCGAGCCGCCCTCGTGGAACGCGATCACGGCGGGCGTACCGGGCGGGCCGGGCGGGCCGGGCGGTCAGGGCACGTCGAAGCGGCCCGACGGCACCGACGGCACGCGGATCTACTTCTGCTTCAGCCTGGCCCAGGGCCTCTACCGGCCGATCACGCCCATGGGCATGTCGGTCTTCAGGCTGCTGTCGTCGTCGGTGTACCGGATGCTGGGCATCCCGGTGCCCGGCGGACCGGCCGGGGCGCCCCCCGTCGCGGAGGCGGGCGGGCGGCTGTTCTTCGACGTCACCGGCCCGATGCGCGGCCGGGTGGGACGCGCGGTCCTCCCGAGGATCCTCGACGTGATGGAGGCCAGGTCCGCGCAGGTGCTGCGCGGCCTGCTCGACGATCCCCGGTTCGGCGTCGTCCACACCTCGCCGCTGCCGGTCCTGCGCCGCGCGGTCCGGCTCGCGTCCCGCTTCCACATCCCGCGCCGCGCCGCACGGGCGGTGCTCGACCCCGCCTCGACGCACCGGGACGTGAAGCTGGTGACCGCGCGGATCAGGAGCCGGCTGGCGGCACCGCGGGACGCCACCCCGCTGGAGCGCCTCGACCATGTCGAGCGGGTGCTGGGCCGCCACGTCATGCCGTTGCTGCCGACCGTCGCGCCGGCCGTGGCGGCCGGGTTCGTCATGCTCGGCCTGGCCGCCAAGGCGCTGGGAGACCGGGCCCGTCCCGGGGAGCTGCAGACCGTGCTGCGCGGCCTGCCGCACAACGTGACCACCGAGATGGACCTGGCGCTGTGGCGGCTGGCCACCCGCATCCGCCGGGATCCCGAGAGCGCCGCCCTGCTGCTGGGCACCCCGGCCGCCGAACTGGCCGGGCGCTTCCTCGCCGGGTCGCTGCCCGGCGTCGCGGGCGAGGGCCTGGCGGAGTTCCTCTCCGTCTACGGCGACAGGGCCGTCGCCGAGATCGACCTGGGGCTGCCGCGCTGGTCGGAGGACCCGACGCACATCCTCGGCGTCCTCGCCAACTACCTGCGGCTGGAGGATCCGGCGCTGGCGCCCGACGTCCTGTTCGCCAGGGGCGCCGCCGAGGCCACCGTCATGATCAGGACCCTGGGCAGGCGCGCCGGGGGCCTTCGCGGGTGGTTCGTCCGGTTCACCCTGGGCCGGGTCCGCGCGCTGGTGGGGTTGCGCGAGATGCCCAAGTACATCCTGGTGACGGCCCTGGCCGCGATGCGGGCCGAACTGCGCGCCGTCGGAGCCGAGCTGGCCGCCCGCGGCGTGCTCGCCGACGCCGACGACGTCTTCTTCCTGACCGTACGCGAGGCCAGAGCCGCTCTCGCCGTCCGCGCGACCGGGACGGCCCCGACCGGCGCACCGGGCGGAGAGGGCACACCGGACGGCTCGCCGGGCGGAGATGCCACGCCGGCGGATCTCGTGGCGCGGCGGCGCGCGGAGGCCGCCCGCGAGCTGCGCCGCAGGCACGTTCCCCGCGTCCTGCTCTCGGACGGCACCGAGCCGGAGGCCGTCGCCGTACGGGCGCCGGTGGACGGAGCGCTGACCGGCACCCCGGCGTCGGCGGGCACCGTCACCGGCGTCGCCAGGGTCGTCCTCGACCCGGTCGGCGCGCACCTGGAGCCCGGGGAGATCCTGGTCTGCCCCTCCACCGACCCCGGCTGGACCCCGCTGTTCCTGACCGCGGGCGGCCTGGTGATGGAGATGGGCGGCGCCAACTCGCACGGCGCCGTGGTGGCCCGCGAGTACGGCATCCCGGCCGTCGTGGGAGTGGGCGGCGCGACCGAGCACATCGCCACCGGCCGGCGGATCACCGTCGACGGCACCTCGGGCGGCGTCCTCACCGACACCGAGGCCGTCCGCGGGACCACCTGAGGGTCCACGCTCCCGCCACGACCACGACCACGACCGGACCGCGGTCGCGGCCCCGATCGTCCGGCGAGCCGGCCGAGTCAATCAGAACCAGACAAACCATCCCATCGGAAGGACATCGGACGTTCATCTCCGGTTCCGGTTTTCCCCTCCGACGTGGGTAGGGGGCCCGGCATGCGATATCACGTTCTGGCATGTGACTACGACGGGACCCTCGCCACCGACGGCCGGGTCGACGACGACACCTTGGCCGCCCTCGAACGTCTCATCCGCACCGGACGACGGCCGGTCCTGGTGACCGGCAGGGAGGTCGAGTCGCTCATCGCGGACTTCCCCCGCCTCGACCTGTTCGACCTGGTGGTCGCCGAGAACGGGGCCGTGCTGTACCGGCCCGAGGAGCAGGAGACCACCTCCCTCGCCGAGGCGCCGCCCGAGGCCTTCGTCGAGCGCCTGCGCGAGCTGGGCGTGGAGCCGCTCAGCGTCGGCTCGGTGGTCGTGGCCACCTGGGAACCGCACGCCGAGACCGTGCTCAAGGCCATCCGCGAGCTGGGCCTGGAGATGCAGGTGATCTTCAACAAGGGCGCGGTCATGGTCCTGCCCTCCGGTGTCAACAAGGCGAGCGGCCTGGCCGCGGCCCTGGCCGAGCTCGGCGTGTCCGAGCACAGCACGATCGGCGTGGGCGACGCCGAGAACGACCACGCGTTCCTGGACGCCTGCGAGTGCGCGGTCGCGGTCGCCAACGCGCTGCCCGCCGTCAAGGAGCGCTGTGACCTGGTGACCGAGCACGAGCGGGGCGCCGGGGTGATCGAGCTGATCGACCGGCTCGTCGAGAACGACCTGGACGACGTGGACGTCACGCGCCGCCACCTGCTGCTGGGCACCGTGGGCGAGGAGGAGGAGAAGGAGGAGGTCCGGTTCCCCCCGTACGGGATGCGCATGCTGATCGCCGGGCCCTCGCACAGCGGCAAGTCCACCGTCACCGCCGCGCTGCTGGAGCGGATCACCAAGGCTGGCTACCGGTTCTGCCTGATCGACCCCGAGGGTGACTACACCGAGGGGATCGAGGGCGCCTCCGTGCTCGGCGACGTCAAGCGCGCCCCCACCGAGGAGGAGATCCTCCAGGTGATCGGGGACGCCGGGCAGAGCGTGGTGGTCAACCTGCTGGGCGTGCCCATCGACGACCGGCCCGGTTTCTTCCAGGACTTCCTGCCCCGCCTGTCGGCGCTGCCGGCCCGTCAGGGGCATCCCCACTGGCTGGTGGTCGACGAGGCCCACCACATGATGCCCGACGGGTTCGGGCTGCAGTCGGTGGAGCTGCTGCGCGAGATCGGCGGGCTGCTGCTGGTCACCGTGCATCCCGACGCGGTCAGCGAGCCGGTCGTGCAGACCCTGAACGCGGTCGCCGTGGTGGGCGACGGTCCCGGCGAGGTGCTGGAGGCGTTCGCCGGTGCCGCCGGCATCGACGCTCCCGACGGCGACTTCTCCGACCTGCCGACCGGGGACCTGCTGTTCTGGCGGGTCGAGGACGAGCCGATCCGGATGCGGCTCGCCCCGCCCGAGGAGGAGCGCCAGAGGCACCGCCGCAAGTACGCGGCCGGCGAGCTCGGCGAGGAGAGCAGCTTCTTCTTCCGCGGCCCCGAGAACGCGCTGAACCTGCGGGCCGGCAACCTGACGTCGTTCTGCCGCATGGCCGAGGGCGTCGACGAGGGGACGTGGAACTACCACCTGGGCCGGGGGGACTACTCGCAGTGGCTGGCCGGGAGCGTCAAGGACGAGGAACTGGCGGCCGAGGTGGCCGAGGTCGAGCAGAACCCCGGCGACTCCGCCGACGAGACCAGGCGGCGGGTACGTGAGCTCATCGAGGCCCGCTACACCGCCCCCGCCGAGCCGAGCGGGCTTGTCTGACCTGACGTCCGGACCGCGGGACCGGCGTTCCGGCCTCCGGCCCGGCGCCCCGGGCGGGGCGCCGGGCGGGGCGCCGGGCCGGAGAGGGATCTCGACCGGGAGACCCCGGAAGAGCATGATGGCCTGATGTCCTACGCCGACGCCTTCGCCCGCAGCATCGCCGATCCCGAGGACTTCTGGGCCGAGGCCGCCGAGGCGGTCGACTGGAGCAGGCCCCCGCGCGAGATCCTGGACGCCGGGGCGCCGCCCTTCTACCGCTGGTTCCCCGACGGGGAGCTGAACACCTGCCACAACGCGCTGGACCGGCACGTCGAGGCGGGTCACGGCGACCGGCTCGCGCTGGTGTACGACAGCCCGGTGACCGGGGCCGGCGGGCGGTACACCTACGCCGCCCTGCGCGACGAGGTCGCGAGGTTCGCCGGGGTGCTGCGCTCCCTCGGCGTGGAGCAGGGCGACCGCGTGGTGGTCTACATGCCGATGGTGCCCGAGGCGGTGATCGCGATGCTGGCGTGCGCGCGGCTGGGGGCGGTCCACTCGGTGGTGTTCGGCGGGTTCGCGCCCAAGGAGCTGGCTGCCAGGATCGACGACGCGCGGCCCAGGGTGGTGGTCTCGGCCTCCTGCGGGATCGAGCCCTCGCGCGTGGTGCCGTACAAGCCGATGCTCGACGTCGCGCTGGAGCTGGCCGGGCACGCGCCCGCGCACTGCGTGATCCTCCGGCGCGAGCAGGCGCCCGCCGAGCTCGTGCCGGGTCGCGACGTCGACTGGGCGGACGCGATGACGAGGGCCGAACCGGCCGGGTGCGTGCCGGTCAAGGCGACCGACCCGCTGTACATCCTCTACACCAGCGGCACCACCGGGACGCCCAAGGGCGTGGTGCGCGACAACGGCGGGCACGCGGTGGCGCTGCTGTGGAGCATGGCCAACGTCTACGACGTCGCGCCGGGCGACGTGTTCTGGGCGGCCTCCGACGTCGGCTGGGTGGTCGGGCACTCCTACATCGTGTACGGCCCGCTGCTGCGCGGCGCCACGACCGTGCTGTACGAGGGCAAGCCGGTCGGCACCCCCGACGCGGGCGCGTTCTGGCGGGTGATCGCCGAGCACCGGGTGAACGCGCTGTTCACCGCTCCGACCGCGTTCCGGGCGATCCGCCGGGCCGACCCGGAGGCGCTGCTGCTGCGCGACCACGACGTCTCGTCGCTGCGGACGCTGTTCCTGGCCGGGGAGCGCCTGGACCCCGACACCTACCACTGGGCGGCGGACAGGCTCGGCGTCCCGGTCGTCGACCACTGGTGGCAGACCGAGACCGGCTGGCCCGTCGCGGCCGGCCTGCGCGGCCTGGACCCCATGCCGATCAAGCCGGGCTCCCCCGGCGTGCCCGTTCCCGGCTACGACGTGCGCGTGCTGCGTGCCTCGGGCGAGGAGTGCGCCCCGGGCGAGGAGGGGGCGATCTGCGTCCGGCTGCCGCTGCCGCCCGGAACGCTCCCCACGCTCTGGCAGGACGACGAGCGCTACGTGAGGTCCTACCTGTCGGCCTTCCCCGGCCACTACCTGACCGGCGACGGCGGCCACCGCGACGAGGACGGCTACCTGTACGTGATGGGACGCACGGACGACGTGATCAACGTGGCCGGTCACCGGCTGTCCACCGGGTCCATGGAGGCGGTGCTCGCCGCGCACCCGGCGGTGGCCGAGTGCGCGGTGATCGGGGTGGCCGACGAGCTCAAGGGGCAGGTCCCGCGCGGCTTCGTGGTGCTCAAGAGCGGGGCGGCGATCACCCCGGAGACCCTGCGCGCCGAACTGGTCTCCGCCGTACGCGACCAGGTGGGCGCGGTGGCGGCCTTCCGGCAGGTGGACGTGGTCCCGGCGCTGCCGAAGACCCGGTCGGGGAAGATCCTGCGCAAGACCATGCGCGGCATCGCCGAGGGCGCCGACGAGCCCGTCCCCTCGACCATCGAGGACCCGGCCGTGCTGGACGCGCTGCGCCCGATCATCGGACGCCGCCGCCCCGCCGAGGACGGGCGGCCGCGGTGACCCGCCCGCCGCCCGCACGCGGCGGCTCGGGGGGCGCCCCGCATCGGCACGGTCACGATCGGTTCCGTACCGTCCCTGCCGGGGCCGTACCGTCATTAGGGTCTTGTCGTGGCGAATGACACCGGAAGGCTGGTCGCCGGACGATACCGGCTGGTGGAGGTGCTCGGCCGCGGCGGGATGGGCACGGTGTGGCGCGCGAGGGACGAGAGCCTGCACCGCGAGGTGGCGATCAAGCAGCTCACCCTCCCCGACCACCTGGACCGTGCGGAACGCGAGACCCTGCACAAACGGGTGCAACGCGAGGCGCGGGCCGCGGCGCGGCTGAAACATCCGGCGATCATCACCGTTCACGACCACGTCGTCGAGGCCGACGGCAGCCCCTGGATCGTGACGGAGATCGTCCACGGGCCGTCGCTGGAGGCGGTCCTGAGGACCCGCGGGCGCCTGCCGCCGGCGGAGGTGGCGGAGATCGGGACGCGGCTCCTCGCGGCGCTGAGGGTCGCGCACGCCACCGGGATCACCCACCGCGACATCAAGCCCGCCAACGTCCTGCTCGAAGGCGAACGGGTCGTGCTGACCGACTTCGGCATCGCCGCCGTCGAGGGGGACGCCACCCTCACCGCCGCGGGCGCCACCCTGGGCACCCCGGCCTTCATCTCCCCCGAGCAGATCAACGGCCATCCGGCCACCGCCGCGTCGGACCTGTGGTCGCTGGGCGCCACCCTGTACACCGCGGTCGAGGGCCGCCGGCCGTTCGCCGGTGCGACGCTCGCGTCGATATACGTCTCGATCGTCACCCGGCCGCCCGACCCGCCCGTGCACGCCGGTCCCCTCGCCCCCCTCCTGGAGGGGCTGCTGCGCAAGGAGCCCGCCCGGCGTCTCACCGGTTCCCAGGCCGCCGAGATGCTCGCCGGGATCGCCGCCGTCCCGGTGTCCGGCGTGCCCTCCGCCGGGCACCGGGACGACGGGGAGCCCTCCGCCGGGGCGGGACCGCGTCACGACGACGCCCCGGTCACCGCCCTCCTCGTCTCCGGCGCGTCGGTCCCTCCGGCCTCGGCCGATCCGGCCCCCCTCCCGCTGGCCGAGGCGCCCGCTCCCCCGCCGCCCGGCGCGACACCACCCACCCGCGCGGGCGGGCGGCTCGGCGGGAGCGCCTCCCGGCGCAGGTTCCGCCCCGTGATCGTCGCGGCGGCCGTGGTGGTCCTGGCCGTGGCGACCTCGGTCTACCTGCTCCGGTCCGCGACGGGCGCCGTGACGGTGACGGCCGTCGCCCACCTCAAGGGTCACACCGAGACGGTGAACGCGGTGGCGTTCAGCCCGGACGGCAGGGTCCTGGCCAGCGGGGGCGGCGACGGCGCGGTGATCATCTGGGACGCGGCGACCCGGCGCCCGGTCGGCACCCCGCTCACCGGCCACACCCGGGCGGTGGAGGCGGTGGCGTTCAGCCCGGACGGCAGGGTCCTGGCCGCCGGCGGCAACAACGGGAAGGGGACCGACCCCGGTGACCACACGCTGGTCATGTGGGACACGGCGACCTGGCGGCCCGTCGGCGGCCCGCTCACCGGCCACACCGGCTGGATACGGTCGGTGGCCTTCAACCCCGACGGCACCACGTTCGCCACCGGAAGCGCCGACAACACGGTGATCGTGTGGGAGGCGGCGACCCGGCAGGCGCTCGGCGAGCCCCTCGCCCTGCACGACAACTGGGTGCAGTCGGTGGCGTTCAGCCCGGACGGCAAGACCCTCGCCACCGGGGGCGACGACCGGACGGCGATCCTGTGGGACGCGGCGACCCGGGAGTCGGTCGGCGACTCGCTCATGGGTCACACCGGGCCGGTGCGGTCACTGACCTTCAGCCCCGACGGGAAGACTCTGGCCACCGGGGGCGACGACAGGACGGTGGTCGTCTGGGACGTGGCGACCCGCCGCCCGGTCGGCGCCGCGCTCACCGGCCATCCGGGGGAGATCCACTCCCTCGCGTTCAGCCCGGACGGCGGCACCCTGGCCGTGGGCACCGGCTCCGTCGTCCGGCTGTGGGACGCGCGCACCCGGCGGGCCGTCGGCGACCCGCTCACCGGCCACACCGGCTCGGTGTGGTCGGTGGCCTTCAGCCCGGACGGGAGGACCCTCGCCACCGCGGGCGAGGACCGCCAGGTGATCCTGTGGAAGGTCTCCTGACCGGCCGGCGCGGGCCCGCCGGGCGCGGAGCGTCGCGTCACCGGCCGGCGGGAACCCGCTCGTTCCCGTCGGAGCCCTTCGAGCGCCTCTGGGGCGCCAGGTAGGCCCACTGCCAGAGCGCCTCGACCGGGCCTCGCTCGAAGCGCCGCAGCCAGAGCGTGGACAGCGTCATGAAGAGCGCGCAGATGCCCAGCCAGGCCACCGGTACCCACCAGGGCCGCAGGTCGGCGAAGCGCGCGGCCAGGCCGAGTCCCCAGCCGTAGCAGAGCGCGGAGGCGACCAGGTTCTGAAGGATGTAGCAGCTCAGCGCGGTACGGCCGACGTTGTTCAGCCCTCGCCGCAGCACGCCGGGGGCGCCGGTCATCCGCAGCGCGACGGTCACGACGAGGCCGAGCAGGCCCAGCGCCACCAGCGGGGGCAGCAGGTAGCGGTCCACCAGGAACCAGCCGGGTCCGGCGAAGGAGGTGAGCAGGTTCAGCGGCAGGCCCACGGCCAGCCCGGCGACCATGAGCCTCCGGCGGAGCGCGGTGCCGCGCGCGGAGTCCTCGAACACCCCGGCGCGCATCAGCCGGGAGCCGAGCAGGAACAGCACGATGCCCAGCGGGACGATGACGACGATCTCCATGCGGTAGAAGCCCATCGACTGGAGCCGGGCGGCGACCTGCTCGGGGTAGCTCCCGTCGGAGAAGAGCGTGGAGGGCGCCGAGGGCGTGCCCGTGTCCGTCCCGGCGGCGAGCATGCCGGCGGTGAGCAGGCCCGTCAGCACGGTGAACACCGACCCCACCGTGACCATCCACACCGTGATCACCCGGTCGCTCCTGCCGATCAGGTACGCCACGATGACGGAGGTCAGCGCGTACCCCATGAGCACGTCGAACTCGAAGATCAGCAGATAGTGGATCAGGCCCTCGACGAACAGCAGCCCGGCCCGCCAGAGGTACCAGCCCGGCCAGGGCGCGTTCCGGCGCGCGGCCGAGCGGTACTGCAGTTCCAGCCCGACCCCGAAGAGCAGGGTGAGCAGCGCCAGGAACTTGCCGTTGGTGAGGAAGCGGAGGAGGGTCTCCGCCGTCCCGGTCGAGCCCAGCGCGTTCAGGACCTCCGCAGGGCCCCCGGGATCGGTGAAGATCCAGATGTTCGTGCCCAGGGTGCCTGCGATGGCGAGGCCCCGGAGCAGGTCGAGCACTTCTATACGGCGTCGTGTCACCCTTCCACGATCGCGGGCGACGGGGGCCGGGACATCGTCGCGCAGACCCATCCGGGGCGTACATCGATGTATGTACGCGGGCGCGGGTTCCGCTCGGCCCTCCCCCCTCCCGCCCCGCCCCGCAGCCCGTCCGGTCCGCGCGGCGCCTATCGGCCGGAGACGACGCGGGCGTGCAGCAGCGCCGCGGTCGCCCGGTCCCAGCCGAACGCCTCCCGCCCGGCCAGCCACGCCGCGGCCCCGGCGCCGTCGCCCGCCCGCACCACCCCGGCGCCCAGCCTCTCCCGTACGGCGGCGCCGACCGGCCCGTCCGCGGCCAGCACGCCACCGGCCAGCACGACCGGGCCGGTGGCGTCCGCGGGGCGCACCTCGGCCACCGTCTCGCAGAGCAGCCGGGCGGCGGTGGAGACGATCTCCAGGGCGGCCGGGTCGCCCTCGGTCGCCGCCCGCGTGACGAGCGGGGCGAGCCGGGCCAGTTCCAGCGGGGGGCGCGACTGGGCACGGACCACCAGCCTGATCGCCAGCGTCCGCATCTCCCCTCCCGCACCGCCGCCCAGCTCACCGGCCGCCCCTTCCGGAACGGCCGCCCACGGATCCGCCGTCCCCGCGGCGGACGTCTTCGGGTCCGTCGCCTCCGGGCCGGTCGCCTCCGGGCCGGTCGCCTCCGGGCCGGTCGCCTCCGGGCCGGTCACCCCCGGGACGAACGTCTCCGGGTCGGTCGCCTCCGGAGGGGGCGGCGCGTCGTCCAGCAGGGCGTCCATGACCAGGCGGGTCAGCGTCCCGCCCGCGTCGCCCCGGCCGAGGGCACGGGCCGCGGCGCGGGCCGCCCGCCTGCCCAGCCAGAATCCCGACCCCTGGTCGCCCAGCAGCCAGCCGAGCCCGTCGGCCACGGCCACCGGCTCGCCGTCCTCGATCCAGGCGGCGATCGCCCCGGTCCCGGCGATCAGCACGGTGCCGTGCGGCTCCGCCGTACCGGCGGCGAAGGCGATGCCGAGGTCGCCCACGAGACGGGGCCGGGCGCGCAGCCCCGTCGCGGCCCACATGCGGTCGAACACGGGCCGGTCCAGCGCGCCGGCGCCCGCCAGCCCGACGACCGCCCCGGTCACCAGGGCCGGGTCCGTCCCGCGCAGGGCGGACTCCAGGGCCAGGCCGATGTTGGCGACGGCGGCGGCGTTGCCGTGGGCCGCGGGATTGCCGCCCGGGGCGTGGCCGTACCCGGCCCGCCGCCCGGAGGCGTCCAGCAGCAGCGCCCGCGAGGACGTCCCGCCGACGTCCAGCCCCAGGACGTACACGGCGTTCAGAGGTGCTCGCCGAAGAACGCGGCGACGGCCTCGACCGCCCGGGTGACGTGCGGCTCGGAGTCGTAGAGGTCGATGTGGACCTTGCTGTCCAGCCAGACGATCCTCTTGGGCTCGTCCATCCGCCGGTAGGCCTCCTCGGCGCCCTCCGGGGAGCAGAACCGGTCGACCACGCCGTGCACGATCAGGCCGGGCGTGGGCGACAGGAAGTCGGCGCCCGTCATGTTGTCCATGGTGACCAGCTCGCGGATCGAGGCCCTGGTCACCGTGTTGCGCCAGTGCTCCGAGGCGCCGCGCGAGGTGCCGTAGTAGGCCCACGGCTCGTCGCCGGGCATGGCCGCCTCCCCCTCCTCGGCCACCGCGGGCAGGTACTCCGTCCCGCCGCCCACGTCCTGGCGTTCCAGCACCTCGGTGAGGGAGGCCAGCGTCCGCCGGTACCCGTCGGGCGACATCCCGGCCCGCATGCCGTAGGGGTTGTTGTACGCCCCGGCGACACCCGCGAACGCCCTCACCCGGGGGTCGAACGCGGCGAACCTCAGCGCGTAGCCCCCGCCGAGGCAGATCCCGACCGCGCCGATCCTGGCGCCGTCCACCTCGGGCCGCGAGCGCAGCAGCGACACGGCGGCCCGCAGGTCCTCCAGCTTGCCCTGCGGGTCCTCGTGGCAGCGCGGCTCGCCGCCCGACGCCCCCCAGTTGCGGTGGTCGAAGGCCAGCGTCGCGTAGCCGGCCTCGGCCAGCCGGGCGGCGTACCGGCCGGTCACCTGGTCGCGGGTGCCGGTGAACGGCCCGGTGAGGACCAGGGCGGGATGCGGTCCCGGCGCCGCCGGGACCCTCAGGTCTCCGACGAGCTCGACCCCTCCGACGGTGAACGTCACCTGTTCCGACATGGGGCAAGTCTGTACGGCCCGCGGGGCGGACGCCAACACGTCCCCGCCGGTCACGGCGGGGACGGGCATCACCGGGGGACGGGCATCATCGGGGACGTCACCGGGGCACGGGCACCGCAGGCACCGCAGGCACCGCAGGCACGGGCACCGCGGCACGGGCCGCGGCGAGGCGGTGTCCCGGCCCCGGCCGGGGCCGGGCTCCGGGACACCGTCCGGCGACCGCGTCCGGCGGCGCTAGGAGTCGAACCCCAGGCCCATCCGGTCCAGGGTGCGCAGCCACAGGTTGCGCCGGCCCTGGTGCAGGTCGGCCTGGGCGATCGACCAGCGCGTCATCTGGATCCCGGCCGAGCGGACCGGCTCGGGCGGGAACGGCACGGGCTTCTCCTTCACCATCCGCAGCTCGGTCCGCTCGGTCCGCTCTCCGGCGAGCAGGTCGAGCATGACGTTGGCCCCGAACCGGGTCGCGCCGACCCCCATGCCGGTGTACCCGGCGGCGTAGGCGACCCGCCCGCCGTGCGACCGGCCGTAGAAGGCGCTGAACCGGCTGCAGGTGTCGATCACCCCGCCCCACCGGTGGGTGAAGCGCACCCCGTCGAGCTGGGGGAACGTGGTGGCGAAGTGCTCGGCCAGCGTGACGAAGGTCTCGTCGCGCTGCTCGTACTCGGGCTTGATCATGCCGCCGTTGTAGTAGACCGCGTCGTAGCCGCCCCACAGGATCCGGTCGTCGTCGGTGAGCCGGTAGTAGTGGAACTGGTTGGCCGCGTCCCCGACGCCCTGCCGGTTGTGCCAGCCCACCGAGGCGAGCCGGTCGGCCGAGAGCGGCTCGGTCACCAGCGCGTAGTCGTAGACCGGCACCAGGAAGTGCCGCAGCCGCCGCAGCAGCGGCTGGAACACCCCGGTGCCCAGGGCGACCTTGCGCGCCCTGACGGTGCCGTGCGGGGTGATCAGGTCCATGCTCGTCGGGGTGTCCTTCATCGCCCGTACCGGCGTGCGCTCGAAGACGCGCACGCCCAGCGAGAGGCAGACCTGCCGGAGCCCCCAGGCCAGCCGGGCGGGGTCGATCATGGCGCAGCCGTCGCGCTCCCAGTGGCCGCCGATGTAGGTGGGCGAGTTCACCTCCGCCCGGACCTGCTCGGTGTCCAGGACGTCGACGCGGGAGCCCATCTCGCGGGCGATCTCGACGTGCCGGTTCATCTCCTCCAGCTGCCACGGCTCGGTGGCCACGTGCAGCTCGCCGGTGCGCCGGTAGCCGCAGTCGATGCCGTACCGTTCGACGGCCTCGCCGATCTCGTCGAGGTTGTCGACGCCGAGGCGTTCCAGCGTGGCGATCTCCTCGGGCCAGCGCTCCAGCCCGTTGGCGATGCCGTGGGTGAGCGTGGCCATCGCGAAGCCGCCGTTGCGGCCCGACGCCGCCCATCCGACCCGGCGCCCCTCCAGCAGGACGACGTCCAGCGACGGGTCGCGTTCCTTGGCCATCAGGGCCGCCCAGAGCCCCGAGAAGCCTCCGCCGACCACCGCCAGGTCGGCCGTCGTGTCACCGAGGAGCCGCGGCAGCGGCTCCGGTTTCGCCGTACTGTCGAGCCAGTACGGCTTGCGCTCCGCGTCAGCAAGAGCCTTCAGCGGATCCACAGATCTCACTTCCCTACGTGAGTCAGTATGTCTTTAGGTGTGTCGCGTGGTCGCGGGGACCACGCGCGGGTTCCCCCCGCCTGAATCCGATCTCGCCTCCCTGTTCCGTGCCGGGGACTCCCTCGCGGGAGCACGTGTACACCGAGGCCCCGTGCCGTCCGGTGGGGGCACGGGGCTCGACGTCCGTCAGGTGCGGCGGCGCGCGGTGACCGAGTTGATCACAGCGATGGCGACGCCTACCGCGAATATAAGCGTTCCGACGATGTTGACCTGCGGGGGAACCCCGTTTCTGGTGGCACCGAAGATCCACAGCGGGAACGTCTGGAGCGCGCCGTTGGTGAACTGGGTGATCACGAAGTCGTCGATGGAGAGCGCGAAGGCCAGCAGCGCGCCGGCCACGACGCCGGGCAGGATCATCGGGAAGGTGATCCGCCAGAACGTCGTCCAGGTGGACGCGCCCAGGTCGCGCGCGGCCTCCTCGATCGACCGGTCCAGCCCGATCACCCGGGCGCGCACGGTGATCGCCACGAAGGACAGCGAGAACAGCACGTGCGCGACGACGACGGTCGCGAAGCCGGTCTTCACGCCCGCGCTGATGAACAGCGACAGCAGCGAGGCGCCCATGACGATCTCGGGTGAGGCGATCGCGGCGAACATCGCCAGGTTGGTGGCGCCCTGCCCGCGGAACCGGTAGCGGCCCAGGGCCAGGCCCAGGAGCGTGCCGATCACCGTCGTGATCAGTGTGACGAGCGCGGCGACCTGCAGGGAGTTGACGACCGACTCGATCATCTGCGGGTACTCGTCCAGTCGGCCCCACCACCTGAGGGTGAAGCCCTGCCAGGTCACGTTGGACTTGCTGCGGGTGTCGTTGAAGCCGAAGACGACCATGACGGCGATCGGCACGAACAGCCAGGCGAGGATCAGCCAGACGTAGGCCTTGAGCAGGCGGTCGCCGAGCCGCGACCGGCCGCGCGCGGCGGGACGGGCGTTCGTCCCCGCGATCGCCGGCGCGCTCATCGGGCCGCCGCCTCGAGGACGTTCTCGGTGCCGAGCGCCCTGGCGTAGGCGAAGATGCCGATCAGCATCGCCGCCATCAGCGCGAACGACAGCGCCGCGGCGGTCGGGTAGTCGCCGTTGGTCAGGTACTCGACCTGGATGATGTTGCCGATCATGGTGTTGTCCGGGCCGCCGAGGATGCTGGCGTTGACGTAGTCGGCGGTCATCGGGACGAACGTCATCAGCACCCCGGCGAACACGCCCGGCAGCGAGAGCGGCAGCACGATCCTGGTGAACGCCTGCCTCCTCGCCGCGTACAGGTCCTGGGCGGCCTCGATCACCTTGGGATCGACCCGCTCCAGCGCGACGTAGATCGGCAGGATCATGAACGGCAGGTAGTTGTAGACGAGGCCGCCGACCACCGCGGTGGTCGTCTGGAGCACGTGGAAGTCGTCGGGCAGCAGCCCCGCCGACTTCAGCGGGGCCAGCACCATGCCGTCGTCGGCCAGCAGGAACTTCCACGACACCGTGCGCAGCACGAACGAGACGAAGAACGGCAGCAGCACCAGCAGCAGGTAGGTGGACTTGCGCTCGCCCCCCTTGAACGCGATCCAGTAGGCCATCGGGTAGGCCAGCACGACGGCGATCAGCGTGCCGATCAGGCCGTACCCGGCCGAGCGCAGGAACTGCGTGCGGTACTGGGCCAGCACGTCGCCGTAGATGCCGACGTTGAAGGTCTGGACGAACCCGTTGAGCGAGTCGCCCTCCTGCAGGGAGACCGAGGCCATGAAGACCATCGGCACCACCAGGAAGATCGCCAGCCACAGACCGCCCGGCAGGATGAGGAGGTAGGGGGTGAGACGTTTCACGGGCGGGCCTCCGTCAGCCCTGCGTGATCGGCTGGAAGATGTCCTGGAAGACCTTCTCCTGCGCCGTGGTCAGCGTCTTGTACGAGCGCAGCTTGGCCATGTCCGCCTCGGAGGGGAAGATCAGCGGGCTCTCGGCGATCTGCTTCAGCGACGCCTTCTTCTCGCCCGTGGCCTTGTCGGCGTCGGCCAGGACCAGTTCCCTGGTCGCGGTGACCGGGGTGATGTAGTTGATGTACTCCACCAGCATCGTGGCGATCTTGGGCTGGTAGACGTAGTCCATCAGCGTCAGCGCGTCGACCGGGTTCTGCGCGGTCTTGGGGATGCACATGTTGTCGGTCCAGATCGTGCCGCCCTCCTCGGGCACCACGAACCTGAGGTCCTTGCCCTCGGCGACCTGCTGGAAGATGTCGCCCGACCAGGCCATCGTGATCCAGATGTCGCCCCGGGCGAGGGCGTCGACGTAGTCGTTCTCGTAGTACTTGCGCACCAGGCCCGCGTCGCGCTGCTCCTTGAGCTTGGCCCCGGCCTTCTTCCAGTCGGCCTCGGTGGAGGCGTCGGGGTCGATGCCCAGGGCGAACATGCCGAAGTTGGCGGCCTCCTGGGTGTCGAGCATCATGCCGATCTTGCCCTTGTACCTGGGGTTCCACAGGTCGGCCATGCTCGTGACCTTGTCCACGTACTTGGGGTTGTAGGCGATGCCCGTCACACCGACCGTCCAGGGGATCGTGTGGGTGTTGTTCGGGTCCCAGGCCGGGTCCTTGACCGCGGAGCTCGCGTTGGCGGCGAAGTTGGGCAGTTTGGAGTGGTCCAGCGGCACCAGGTAGCCCAGCGCGATGGCCCGGTTGAGCTGGAAGCCGTTGGTCAGCACCATCAGGTCGTAGCCGATGTCGTTCCCGGCGGCCAGCAGCGGCTGGACCTTGCCGAAGAACGTGCCGACGTCCTGGATGGCCTCCTGGTAGGTCACCTTGATGCCGGTGTCGGCGGTGAACATCTCCAGCGACGGGTACCGCTTGCCGTCCTTGTCGATGTAGAGCGGCCAGTTGGCGAAGCGCAGCGTCCCGTTCTTCCTCTTGGAGGCCCAGTACTCCGCGACGGCGTCCCGCGCGGGCGGTGCCACCCTCTTGCCCTCCACCCCGCAGGCGGCGAGGGCGAGGCCGGCGGCCGACAGCCCGCCCAGGCGGAGGGCGTCACGGCGGGTGACGGAGCGGCTCTGCGTCATGCCTCGCAGGAAGGCGGGGTTCGTGCGGGGGTCCATAACAGGCTCAACTTCCGATCGCGTACGAGTGGTGCGGCTGCCACGACAGCCAGACGGAGTCGCCACGCTCCGCCGTACTCGCGCTGTCGAGGGCGTTCTGCTGGAACACGGTCACCTCTGCCCCGTGGGCCAGGCGGACCGTGTAGCTGGTGTAGAGGCCGAGGTAGACCACCTCCGAGACGACGCCCCGGACCACGCTCAGGTCCCCGGCGGGCCTGCCGGTGGCGATCGTGATCTTCTCCGGGCGCACCGTGATCGCGATCGGCTCCCCGGCGTGGAACGATCCGGCCTCGGCGAGCACGTGGTCGTCCTCCCCCAGCCTCAGGACCGCGAAACCGTCCCGCAGGACGTCCACGGTGCCGCCGAGCAGGTTGGACGTTCCGATGAACCCGGCCACGAATGCCGTGGCGGGACGCTCGTAGATCTCCCGGGGGGTGCCGAGCTGTTCGACCGCGCCGTCGTTCATGACCGCGATGCGGTCGCTCATCGTGAGCGCCTCGCTCTGGTCGTGGGTGACGTACACGAACGTGATGCCGACCTCGCGCTGGATGCGCTTGAGCTCGATCTGCATGGCCTGGCGCAGCTTGAGGTCCAGCGCGCCCAGCGGCTCGTCCAGCAGCAGCGCCCGGGGCCGGTTGACCAGGGCGCGGGCCAGCGCGACCCGCTGCTGCTGGCCGCCGGACAGCTCCCTGGGCCGGCGCCTCTCCCGGCCGGTGAGGTCCACGATCTCCAGGATCTCGCCGACCCGGTGCTTGATCTCGGGGGCGGGGACGCGCTTGCGCCGCAGCCCGAAGGCGACGTTCTCCCAGACGTTCATGTGCGGGAACAGCGCGTAGGACTGGAAGACCATGTTGACGTCGCGCCGGTTGGGCGGCACCCCGGTGACGTCCTGGCCGTGCAGCCGCACGGTGCCGCGCGAGGGGTCCTCGAACCCGGCGATCATGCGCATGGTGGTGGTCTTGCCACAGCCCGAGGGGCCGAGGAGGGAGAAGAACTCCCCCTCGACGATGCTCAGGGTGACGCCGCCGACCGCCTGGACGACCTCGCCGCGGGAGACGTACTCCTTGACGACCCCGTCGAGCTCGATCGCGGGCACGGTGGGCGGGCCGGGGGCGGCCTCGGCCGCCCCCGTGCCCGCCTGAGTTTCGGTCATTCCAGGCTTATCCCTCTGTTCACGGCTATTCGCCGATGTAGTGCATCACATGCTTGACGCGAAGGTAGTCGTGCAGACCGAAAACCGACAGGTCCTTGCCGTAACCGGAGTGCTTGAAACCGCCGTGCGGCATCTCCGAGACGAACGGGATGTGGGTGTTGACCCACACCACGCCGAAGTCCAGCCGGTTCGACACCCGCATCGCCCGGCCGTGGTCGGAGGTCCACACCGAGCCCGACAGGCCGTAGCGGACCCCGTTGGCCTTGGCGATCGCGTCGGCCTCGTCGGAGAAGGTCTGCACGGTGATGACCGGCCCGAACACCTCGTCCTGCACCATCTCGTCGTCCTGCCGCAGGCCGTCGACGACGGTGGGGGCGAAGAAGTAGCCCTTCTCGCCGACCCGGGAGCCGCCGGTCAGGACCTTGGCGTGGCCCGGGACGCGCTCCAGGAAGCCGCTGACCTTCGCGAGCTGGTCGGCGTTGTTGAGCGGCCCGTACAGCGCCTCCTCGTCACCGAGGTCGCCGGTCACGGTGCCCGCCGCGGCCTCGACGAGCGCGGCCGTGAACTCGTCGTGGACGCTCTCGTGGACCAGCACGCGGCAGGCCGCGGTGCAGTCCTGGCCCGCGTTGTACAGCCCCGCGGTGGCGATCGTCCCGGCGGCGGCCTTGAGGTCCTTGACGTCGTCGAACACCACGACGGGGGCCTTGCCGCCCAGCTCCAGGTGGACCCGCTTGACGTCCTCGGCGGCGCTGCGGGCCACGGCCATGCCGGCGCCGACCGAGCCGGTGATCGCGACCATCGACGCGGCCGGGTGGCCGACGACCAGCGCGCCGGTCTCCCGGTCGCCGACGACGACGTTGAACACGCCCTTCGGCAGGACCTCACCGATGATCTCGGCCAGCTTGACGGTGGAGACCGGGGTGGTGTCGGAGGGCTTGAGCACCACGGTGTTGCCCGCGGCCAGCGCCGGGGCGATCTTCCACACCGCCATCATCATCGGGTAGTTCCACGGCGTGACCTGGCCCACCACCCCGATCGGCTCGTGCCTGATCACGGAGGTGTGGTCGGCGAGGAACTCGCCCGAGGTGGGGCCCTCCAGGGTGCGCGCGGCACCCGCGAAGAAGCGGAAGTGGTCGGCGGCGACCGGGGTCTCGTCCTCGGCCATCCGGGCGCGCGGCTTGCCGGTGTTGCGGCACTCGGCCTCGTTCAGCTCCTCCGCCCGCGCCTCGACGGCGTCGGCCACCTTCAGCAGCAGGTTGGCGCGCTCGCCCGGGGTGATGCGGCTCCACCCCTCGAAAGCGGCGGACGCGGCGGCGTAGGCGGCGTCCACGTCCTCCTGCCCCGAGACGGGGGCCCGGAGGTACGCCTCTCCGGTGCAGGGGTCGATGACGTCGGAGAATCGGCCGCTCCTGGACTCCACGAGCTCGCCGTCGATGTGATTCCGCAGGCGGGGCAGATCAACCGGGGTGGACACCGTCGGCCTCCTAGTGATCGGGGCTGATTCGTCGCGACTCTTACAGAGAAGAAAAGGCCGCGACAAGGGATTTCGTTGTTAAGATACCAAATTGCTACGAAATCCCTTGACAGAAGTGCCGGAACTGGCACCATGTCGCATCGGAGCCGCAACGTGGCGGCAACAGGCCAGCACCATGACGCCAGGGAGCTCGGATGACGACGCCGCCCAAGGTACGCCGCGAGAACGACGCACGGCCAGGCCCCGTCGTCCTCGACGAGCTGTCCAAGCGGATCATCGAGGAGCTCCAGGCCGACGGGCGCAAGGCGTACGCCGCCATCGGCAAGGCCGTGGGGCTCTCCGAGGCCGCCGTACGCCAGCGCGTCCAGCGCCTCCTGGACGCGGGGGTCATGCAGATCGTCGCGGTGACCGACCCGCTCACCCTCGGCTTCTCCCGCCAGGCGATGATCGGCATCAAGTGCGAGGGCGACCTGGAGACGGTCGCCGACGAGCTGTCGGCGATCAAGGAGATCGACTACGTCGTGCTGACCGCCGGGTCGCTCGACGTCATGGTCGAGGTGGTCTGCGAGAGCGACCAGCACCTCCTGGAGATCCTCGGCAAGATCCGCGCCATCCCCACGGTGCGCGCCACCGAGACCTTCGTCTACCTCAAGCTGCACAAGCAGACCTATTCCTGGGGCACCCGCTGACCTTCCGGGGCCCTCCCTCTCCGGCGACCCGGACGGTGCCCGCGCCCGCCGGTCCGCGCCGACCGGCTCACACCGACCGGCACGCGTCCACCGGCTCGTTCCCGCCGGCTCGCGCTCACCGGCCGATGTGGTTGTCCATGACACCGGCCAGGTCGGCCAGGAACTCGTCGACCTCGGCGACCGCGTACCCCGGCCTCAGCATCACCGTGGCGAACCTGGCCTCGCGCACGTCATCGGCGCTGAGGGGACGGTCGGTGGTGCCGCGCAGGGTGGCCACGACCCGGTCGAGGAAGGCGTCGACCTCCTCCTCCCGGTAGCCCATGCCGAGACGTCCCGGCCGGAACGCGGCCCGCTCGATCCGGGCGGCGTGCTCCTCGGCGTCACCCGGCCCGGTGACCTCCGGCGGCTTCTCGTCCCCCGGGTGCTCGACGGCATCCGGATGTCCGACCGGCTCGGCGTATCCGCCGGGCTCGGCGTACGCGCCGGGCTCGGCGTATCCGACCGGCTCCCGAGGCGCGGCCGACCCCGGATACCCGCCGGGCTCCGGGCTCCACCCCTCCTGCTCCGGGTCATGCCCGACCGGCTTCTGCGGCCACCTGGCCGGCTCCCGCTGCGACGGCTCCGGATACCACCCGCCGGGCTCCCGTTCGACCGGTCCGACCGGTCCGGTACCCCGGCCGACGGGCACCCGCCCGACCGGGCCCTCGTGCCTCTCCACGCGAACCGGCCCCTGTGCGTCCTGAACCGTCTGAGCGGCCGGGGAAACCCGGGCGGCCCGGGAGGTCTGTCGCGTCTCGATCGCGACGATGAACGCCTCAAGCGCGAAATCGACGGCGACCTCGTTGTAGCCGCCCAGCTTCGTGCGGAAACGGGCGTCGCGGATCTCGTCCGCGGTGATCGGCTCCCCTTCCAGGGAGCCCCTGCCGAGGGTGCCCTCGATCCGGCGGATCAGCAGATCCACCTGATCGGGGTCGTATCCCGTACGCACTCCGAGAACCCGTGGAAAGCGGTTCAATCCCGCACCCTTTCGCCTCTCACCCGATGGCTTCCATTCTGGAGGGGATCGCCCGGTAAAAGCGAGTGATCACCAAAAGGGAAGGATTCCTGCGACGAAGAAACGATCCGGATAAAGTGGTCACCCATGCGGCTCTCCCGGGTGTCCTTCCGATACTCACGCCGAGGTCCCTGGATCCTGAAGGACGTCGAGCTCGACCTCCGGCCGGGTTCCGTGATCGAGGTCACGGGCCGTAACGGTGCCGGGAAGTCGACCCTGCTGCGGCTGCTCGCCGGGTTCGTCCCGCCGTCCCGGGGGACGATCGCCGAGCGCCCCGGTGTCGTCGGCTACGCCCCCGACGTCTTCCCCGTCGACCAGCCGTTCATCGTCGCCGACTACCTGGCGCACATGTCGAGGATCCGGGGCGTCCCCGCCGGTTCCGCCGTGAACCTGGCGGGGCGGTTGAACGCGGCCCACCTGCTCGGCCAGCCGCTCGGCGACCTGTCCAAGGGCAGCGCGCAGAAGGTCGGGATCATCCAGTCGCTGCTGGCACCGCCGGATCTGCTGATCCTGGACGAACCCTTCGCCGGACTGGACGAGCAGACCCGCACCGAGCTCCCCATGATCATCAAGGAGATCGCCGGACGCGGCGGGACGGTCGTGGTCAGCGACCACCAGAAACAACTGACGGACTTCCCCGGCGCCGAGCACTGGCTCGTCGCGGACAGCGAGGTCACGACCGGCCAGATCACGACCGGCAGGGTGACGACCGACGGGATCACGGCTGACAGGGGCACGGCTTGCGAGATCGCGGCCGGAGCCCGGGAGGCCGTCCGGGAGACCTCCCCGGGCCCGACCCGGCAGGTGATCATCGAGGTGATCGTGGACGTGGACGACGCCGACGAGATCGAGCAGAAACTCCGCGCCGACGGCCACACCGTCAGGCGGTCCGGCGAGCACACCGTCAGGCGGTCGTCGTGATCCACCTCGTACGCTTCAAGCTCGCGGCCTACGCCCGGTCGCACCGGCTGCTCCAGCCGATGATCGGGCTGTTCGCGATGCTGGTGATCTTCTACTCCACGCTCACCCCGCCCGGCAAGGAGCTCGCCGCCTACGCCGACTCGGCCGGGCTGCTCATCCTCGTCTTCGCCTGGGCCGCCCGGGGACTGCTCGACACCGAGCCCCCGACCCAGCGGCTGATCTCCATGACGGCCGCCGGGAGACCCGGCCGCGAGATCGGCGCCGGACTGCTCGCCGCGCTGATCGTCAACCTCGGCCTCGCGGCGATCGCGGTCGGCCTCCCCCTGATCCACGGCTTCGCCGTCATGCCGGTGTCCGCCGACCTGGCGGGCGGCATCGCGCTGCACCTGCTCGGCCTGAGCACCGGGACGGCCCTGGGTGCCCTGACCAGCCGTCCGATCCTGGCGTCCCCGGCCGTCTCGATGCTCGTCCTGTTCGGGGGCTACGTCGCGCTCCTGCTGATCAGCCTCACCCCGGTGGGCCGGCTCGCGGTGCCGATCATGCCCTGGATGCGCGCCGCCAACTCCGGCCTGCTCGGCACCGTCCTGCTGCCCATCTCCGCGGCCACCCTCTTCTGGACCGTCGCGAGCCTCGCCCTGTACGCGCGCCTCCGCCGCCTGAACCCCTGAGCGAACCCGTGGGCGTCCGACACGGACGCCGAGAGGGTCGTCGACCCGCTATGAACGGATCGGCCGGGCGCTCACCCGCGCGGAGCGGCGACCTCCCACAGGGCGCTCACCGGCATCGCTCGCATCCGGTCGCCGAACGGGAGCGTCCGCGTTCCCGTGTAGAGGACGATCCCCACCGCGAAGTCGTCGCCGAGGCGGGCCGCCAGATGCCGCAACCCCTTGAAATCGTCCGGCCGCACCGTCGACGACGCCTTCACCTCTATGCCAACCACCAGCCCCCGGCGGTTCTCCAGGACGGCGTCGACCTCCACCTTGTCCTTGGTCCGGTAGTGGAACAGTTCCACGCGCTCGTCCGACCAGGTGAGCTGGCGAGCCAGCTCCATCAGGACGAAGCCCTCCAGAAGCGGACCGAAGACACCCTCGGGACGCACCAGGCTCCTGGCGTCGGCGGCCAGGAGGTTGGCCGCGATACCGGAATCGACGAAGGCCGTCTTGGACGTCCCGATCGCACGTCCCCCGAGATTGCGCGACCAGGCGGGAATCCGTTTGATCAGGAAGACCTCCTCCAGCAGCCCCAGGTATCGATGGATCGTGCTCACGGAGAGCCCGATCCCGCTGCCCAGGGATCCCGGGACCAGTAACTGGCCTGACCTGGCGGCCAGCAGCCGGATCAGGGCCCGCATCTCCGCCGTCCGCTCGATCTCCGCCAACCGGCTCACGTCACGCGCGATGAGATCCGCGACGTACGCGTCGAGGAACCGCTTCCGCCTGCGGGCGTTGGAGCGGGAGACCTCCTCGGGGAAACCGCCCCGGACCAGTCGTTCCGCATACTCGATGCGGCTGAGATCGGACGTGTGACGAAGATCGTCGCGCTCAGCGAAGAGCGCGTCCACGAATCCGTCGGCCCCTCCGTCGATCTCCCCCTGCGAGAACGGCCACAGCTCAATGGTCTCCATCCGGCCGGGCAGGGCGTCGGGAAGCGTCCGGAGCCCGAGTACACGCGCCGATCCTGTCAGCAGGTAGCGGCCGGGCCTCGGATCGGTGTCCACCTGCTCCTTGATGGCGAGCAGCAATTCCGGGGCACGCTGGATCTCGTCGATGACCATGAGTTCGGGGAACTCCACAAAACCGGTGGGGTCAGTGATCGCGGCCTGACGGACAGCGGGGGCGTCGAGGTGCGCCACTCTCCCGCGCGCTCCTTGGCCAGGGGCCGGACCAGGGTGCTCTTGCCGCACTGGCGTGCCCCCGTCACGAGGGTGACACGGGTGTCGGCCAGAGCCTCCTCGACGGCCTGCTCCGTGCGTCGCGGAAGGACCCTCCCGAGAGGCGTCCGTGAGTCGCTGACCATGGGGCAAGCATGACACACCGCGGGTTCGCCGACAGAACGGTCGCCGGGTCGCCGACAGAACGGTCGCGGGCCGGCTGACAGGATGGCCGCTTCGTGGCCGATTCCCTGACGCCAGGTCAGCGAGGACGTGCCCTGGAAGGTCCAGGATTCTCGATGGCCCCACGACCTTATATCCTGTTCAACAGGATATAGTGCGCCCATGAGCCAACGGACGATGACGGAACCGGCGTTCCTCGTCCTCACCGCACTGGTCGACGCACCACTGCACGGTTACGGGATCGTGCAGGAGGTCGGGAAGCTGTCAGGAGGACGGGTGGAGTTGAAGATCGGCACCCTGTACGGGGTGCTGGACCGGCTGGCCGCCGAGGAGCTGGTGGCGCTGGACCGGGAGGAGGCCCGGCAGGGGCGGCTGCGCCGCTACTACCGGCTCACCGAGTCCGGGGCACGGGCCCTGGAGGCGGAGGCCGCCCGGCTGGCCGAGAACGTCAGGAGCGCGCGCGAGCGGCTGCGCGTCCGGCACGCGGGGGGGATGGCGTGAGCCTTCTGGAGGATCGCTACCGGAACGTGCTGCGCCTGCTGCCCGCCTCCTACCGCGCCGGGCGGGAGGAGGAGATGGTCGGCGCCTTCCTGGAGGGGTCGTCCGGTCTCTCCGACGCCGACAACCCCCGGCCGCGCTGGTCGGAGATCGCCAGCGTGGCCGCCCTGTCGCTGCGGGTACGGCTGGGCGGTGCGGGCGCGGCGCCCCGCTTCATCGCCTGGGGCCGGGCGGTCCGCCTGGTGGCCGTGCTCGGGCTGCTCTTCCACGCGACGGTGAGCTGCGCCTGGCTCCTGTACGCCGTGCTGGATTCCTGGAGCACCGGCCGGCCGGTCGTCGGCGGCGAGATCTGGTCCGCGGAGTGGGTCTCGCAGGCCGCGTGGACGATCGGCCACCTGCTGTGGATCGCGGTCTTCGTCACGCTCGCGCGCGGCCGCCCGCGCGCCGCGAAGGTCCTGGCCCTGCTCGCCCTCGCGTCGTTCTACGCCCCCCTCCTCCAGGGCGGGCCGGGGACCGGCGACGCCGTCGTGCACGGTCTGTTGTTCGCGGTGCCCGCCCTGGCCCTGGTGGCCGGGTTCCACCGCGACGCGCCGCCCCCACGCCTCCCCCGGTGGGCGGCCGCCCTGCCCGTCGTCACCGGCGTCCCCCTATACGTGATCACGAGCGCCCTCGGCTCACTGGGAATGTCGGAGAGCGTCGACTGGCGACTGTGGTCATGGGTGTGGCCGTGGCTGAGCAACTCGGGAACGGCCTGCCTGGCCTTCCTGGTCGCGAGCGCGATCTGCCTGGGAAGGCGCCCGCGGGTCCCGGGCGGGCGTGACCCCTCGCCGCCTCTGGCACTGGCCATCCTGTCGGTGCCGGTGACGCTCGCCCACGTCGCCTACCTGACCATCGACACCGTCGATCCGGCCACCCGCACCATGGCGGCGGTCAGCCTCGGCCAGCTCGTCGCGGTGCTGCTGTGCGGCCTGGCGCTTACCCGCGTGTCGGTCAGAGCCCTGCCCGCCCCGCCCTGCCCGCCCTGCCCGAAACGGCCCCGCCGGCCGCGTAGCACATGACCCGCCGGGCCAGGCGGCACCCGGAACTACTCGGCGGCGGCGAGCTGGCCGCAGGCGCCGTCGATCTCGCGGCCCCGGGTGTCGCGGACCGTCACCGGCACCCCGTGGGACTCCAGGCGCCGGACGAAGGCCCGCTCGTCCTCCGGGCGGGAGGCCGTCCACTTCGAACCCGGGGTCGGGTTGAGCGGGATCAGATTGACGTGCACCAGCTTGTTCTTGATCAGCTTGCCGAGCAGGTCGGCCCGCCACTCCTGGTCGTTGATGTCCTTGATCAGCGCGTACTCGATGGAGACCCGCCGCTTGGTCCTCGCCGCGTAGTCCCAGGCCGCGTCGAGGACCTCGGCGACCTTCCAGCGGGTGTTGATCGGCACCAGGGTGTCGCGCAGCTCGTCGTCGGGGGCGTGCAGCGAGAGCGCCAGCGTGACCGGCAGGCCCTCCGCGGCGAGTTTGCCGATCGCCGGGACCAGGCCGACCGTGGAGACGGTGACGCCGCGGGCGGAGATGCCCAGGCCGTCGGGAGCGGGCTCGACCATCCGGCGGACGGCCCCGATCACCGCCTTGTAGTTGGCCAGCGGCTCGCCCATGCCCATGAACACCACGTTGCTGACCCGTCCGGGGCCGCCGGGGACCTCACCGGCCGCGAGCGCCCGTGCTCCGGCGACGACCTGCTCGACGATCTCGGCGGTGGTCATGTTGCGGGTCAGGCCCGCCTGCCCGGTGGCGCAGAACGGGCAGTTCATGCCGCAGCCCGCCTGCGAGGACACGCACATGGTCGTACGGTCGGTGTAGCGCATCAGGACCGACTCGACCAGCGCGCCGTCGAAGAGCCGCCACAGCGTCTTGCGGGTGGTGCCCGCGTCGGTGGTCATCTCCCGGACCGGGGTCAGCAGGGTGGGGAAGAACGCCGCGGCGAACTTCTCCCTGGCCGCGGCCGGCAGGTCCGTCATCAGCTCCGGGTCGCCGGTGAGCCTCTCGAAGTAGTGCCGGGAGAGCTGGTCGGCCCGGAAGGGCTTCTCACCCAGCTCGGCGACGGCCGCCCGGCGCTCGGCCATGGTCAGATCGGCCAGGTGGCGGGCGGGCTTGGCCCGGCGCGGCGCCACGAAGGTGAGCTGGCCGGGTACGGGGGTCCCGGACGGGCTGACACTCGACAAGTCCAACGCCTTCTCTCCACGATTACGCGAACACTCGAAGCGGGCCCGACCGTGATCTAAAGTCCGAAGATATGGCGACAAACCGCCCTACGGGAGAGCGGGGAGACGGCGTCGAGGTCATACTCACCGACGTCAATCCCTACGGGAGCCGCACCCTGGTGGTCGAACGCGACGACACTTCCTCGGTAGCTTACCTGTGCGGGCCGCGCGGAACGGTGCACGGAGCCGTCTGGCTGGCCAACCACGGCCCGGCCCCGGACACGATCGATTCGGCCCGCCTGACCTCCGGGCTGTCCCCGGTCGTCCCCCGGGCCCACACCCGCCACCCCGGCGGCAGAGGCCCCCTGGGCGCGCTGCGGGCCCTGTGGTTCGAGGAGGGCGACGGCGTCGCCCTGTACGAGAACGACGACCTGCTCGCGGTCATTCCGGGCTGGGCGGACATGAGCAGGGGGATGCCCGGCTACGCCAGGGACGCCCTCGGCGAGTCCCCGTTCGCCTGGTCCCTGCAGGAGGCCCACGACGGCCTGGCCCCCCGGATCGCCCAGGCCCGCTCCTACTGGGAGTGGCGCGGCGGCGACGGCGCCTGGGCCACCTTCCAGCAGTTCGTGATGGGCCACCTGGACCGCGCGGTCGGCACGGCCGGCAGGTTCTGGGACGCCGGAGGAGAGCGGATGCCCACCGTGGGGATCACCGAACGCCCGCCCGAACGGGGCAGGGGGCACACGATCCTGTCCACGGTCGGGATGAGCTGCCAGCGGATGCCCACCGTGGAGCAGTACGTCGACCGGCCCGACGCCCGTGCCCGGGTGGAGCTCGCCGTCGCCACCCCCGGGGACGCCCGCGACGCCGCCCGGCTCTTCCTGTGGCTGGGGCAGTATCCCTGGCACGCGGTCACCTGGCTGGGCCACGGCCACACCGCCCGGTGGTACCACCGGCCCGAGACGTTCCCGCTCGGCTCCGCCTACGGTGGCGTCATCATGCTCGACGACCTGCCCGGCTTGCCCGACATGTCGGGCTTCTCGTTCGGCGGGGACCCCGTGCGGTGGCTCTGGCTCGTCCCCCTCACCCCCGGCGAGCTGGACCTGGTCTCGGCCGAGGGGCACCGGGCGGTGCTCGGCGGGCTGTCCGCGACCCGGCTCACCGGCCCCGGCTGACCCGCCGCCCCGCGAGGCTCACACCAGCAGCGTGAGCAGCACCCACACGGGGATCAGCGCGGCCACCATCGAGTCGAGGCGGTCCATCATGCCGCCGTGGCCGGGCAGCACGCTGCCCATGTCCTTCACGCCGAGATCACGCTTGATCACCGACTCGACCAGGTCGCCGAGGGTCGCGAAGACCACCACCACCGCGCCGATCAGGACGCCCTTCCAGATCTCCTCCTGCAGGAGCCACGACACCAGCCACCCGCCCACCGCCATGCAGGCGAGCGCCGACCCGGCGAAGCCCTCCCAGGTCTTCTTGGGGCTGATCACCCGTGCCATCGGGTGCCTGCCCAGCGATATCCCTGCGAAGTAGCCGCCGATGTCGCTCGCGGCCGTGGTGGCGATGAAGACCACCACCCGCCCCGGGCCGTCGTCCGGGTCGGCCAGCAGCAGCGCGACGAACCCGGCCAGCAGCGAGGGATAGACGACGACCAGGATCGTCGCGGTGATGTCGCGGACGTAGTTCTCGGTGCCCTTGAACATCCGCCAGATCATCAGCACCAGCACGGCCATCGCGAAGACGCCGACCAGGAAGGCGGCCCCGCCCCAGGGGGAGCCGGTCAGCTCCGCGCCCCAGTACGCGGCGACCAGCATGGCGGCCATGGCGCCCAGCACGGGGACCAGCGGCACGGTGATGCCCCTGACCTCGAACGACCGGACCAGCTCGGTCACACCGATGCCCACCGCCGCGATCACCACCGCGAGGAAGAGCACCTTTACGAAGTAGAGGGAGAGGATGATGACCGCCGCCAGAGCGAGTCCCACCGCCACCGCGACGGGGAGGTTCCGGCCGGTACGGCTACTGCCCGCCACGGGTTCCACAGGGGTCCTACTTTCCTACACGCACAAAATCCCTGTCCCGCACGGACGGCCCGCGCGGGACAAGGACCATGGCTCAGACCTCGAGAAGCTCGGCTTCCTTGTGCTTGAGCAGCTCATCGATCTTGGCGACGTGCTTCTGGGTCAGGTCGTCGAGTTCCTTCTCGGCCCGCCGGACCTCGTCCTCGCCGGCCTCGGCGTCCTTGACCATCTTGTCCAGGGTCTCCTTGGCGCTGCGACGGATGTTGCGGACCGAGACCTTGGACTGCTCCGCCTTGTTCCTGGCGACCTTGATGTACTCCTTGCGGCGCTCCTCCGACAGCTCGGGGAAGGCGACCCGGATCACGGCTCCGTCGTTGCCGGGGTTCACCCCCAGGTCGGAGTTGCGGATCGCCTTCTCGATCGCGGCCATCGAGCTCTTGTCGAACGGCTGGATGATGACCATGCGCGCCTCGGGCACGTGGAACGAGGCGAGCTGCTGAATGGGGGTGGGCGTCCCGTAGTACTCAGCGCTGATCTTGTTGAACATCGACGGGGTGACGCGGCCCGTGCGGATGGCCGCGAAGTCGTCCTTCGCCACCGAAACGGCCTTGTCCATCTTTTCCTCGGCTTCGAGGAGGGTTTCGTCGATCACAGCGGCTCCCTGTCTTCTCGGTCACTCCCCATCCTCACGCACTTCGCGGGACGCCATCACCGCGACGGCCCCTCCCGGGGCCCTCACGGCTCGCGTACCACTCCGCTCGCTGCGTCAGGTTCGCATCCTGTCTTCTCGCTCACCACTCCGGCTCACGCCGCTCCGCCCGCCCTCGGGGCTCGCTACCGCGCCGGGCTCACCAGCGTGCCGATCTTCTCACCGCGCACCGCCCGCAGGATGTTGCCCTCGCCCATGAGGTCGAAGACCACGATGGGCAGGCTGTTGTCCATGCACAGGCTGATCGCGGTCGCGTCCATGACCCCGAGACCGCGGGTCAGCACCTCACCGTATTCGAGGTGGTCGAACCGGACGGCGTCGGGGTTCTTGCGAGGGTCGGCGTCGTAGACGCCGTCCACCTGGGTGCCCTTGAGCAGCGCCTCGGCGCCGATCTCCAGCGCCCGCTGCGCGGCGCAGGTGTCGGTGGAGAAGAACGGTGAGCCGAGCCCCGCCCCGAAGATGACCACGCGGCCCTTCTCCAGGTGGCGGATGGCCCGGCGGGGCAGGAACGGCTCGGCGACCTGCTGCATGGTGATCGCCGTCTGGACGCGGGTGTCGACGCCCCGCTTCTCCAGGAAGTCCTGGAGGGCCAGGCAGTTGATGACCGTGCCGAGCATGCCCATGTAGTCGGCTCTCGCGCGGTCCATGCCGCGCTCGGCCATGGCGGCGCCGCGGAACATGTTCCCGCCGCCCACCACCACCGAGACCTGGACGCCACCGCGCACGGCCTCGGCGATCGAGTCGGCGAGGTGCCCGACGACGCCCGGGTCGATGCCCAGCGGCTCGCCGCCGGCGAACGCCTCACCCGACAGCTTCAACATCACCCGCTTCCAGCGGAGCGGGTCCGGATACGAAGAAACCGCCGGCGTAGCGGGTCCTGGATTCTCCTGCACGACGGCGGCCTCCTCGTTCGGGCTCCTGTGAGAGCGGATGTCGGGGACCTGTCAGGACCCCTCTGGGACTAGGCCTGGCCGACCTTGAAACGGACGAAGGCCTGGACCTTCACGCCGCTCTCGTCCGCGAACTTCGCCACGGACTTCTTGCTGTCCTTGACGAAGGACTGCTCCAGGAGGGTGAAGTCCTTGTACCAGCCGTTGATCCGGCCGTCGACGATCTTGCCGATGGCGGCCTCGGGCTTGCCCTCGTCGCGCGTCATCTCCTCGAAGAGCGCGCGCTCCTTCTCGACGACGTCGGCCGGGACCTCGGCGGGGCTGAGGTACTTGGGGGCCATCGCGGCGGCGTGCTGCGCGATGTCCTTGGCGACGTCGGCGCTGGCGGTGTCGAGCTGCACGAGCACACCGACCGCCGGGGGGAGCTGGGGGTCGGTCTTGTGCATGTAGGAGCCGATGAAGCCGCCCTCGAGCACGGCGAACCGGCGGATCTCGATCTTCTCACCGAGCGCGGCGTTGGCCTCGTCCAGGTGCGCCTTGACGGTCCTGCCGTCGAGGTCGGACTCGAGCAGCGCGGGCACGTCGGCCGGACGGGAGGCCAGGACGTGCGCCACGACCTGGGCCGCGAGCTCCTGGAAACGCTCGCCCTTGGCGACGAAGTCGGTCTCGCAGTTGAGCTCCAGCAGCGCCGCGGCGGAGTCGCCGTCCTGCTTGAGGGCGACCAGGCCGTTGGAGGCGGTGCGGGCCTCACGCTTGCCGACGTCCTTGGCTCCCTTGAGACGGAGGAGCTCGACCGCGCGGTCGAAGTCGCCCTCGGACTCCTCGAGAGCCTTCTTGCAGTCCATCATGCCGGCGGCGGTCAGCTCACGAAGCCGCTTGACGTCGGCCATGTTCACGGAAGCCATTGTCTTTTCCTCGTGGGAATCGTCGTGGATCGGGTGGGTGCCCCCGACTGGGCGGCACCCACCCGGAAGGGTCGTGCGGGTCGTACGGCCACCGGGGCCGTACGAGGAGGAACTAGGCCTGCTTCTCGGTGTTCTCGGCACCGTCGGCGTCGCCCTCGGCGGCCGGGGTGGCCTCGGCGGGGGTCTCGGCGGTCTCCGCGGGGGCCTCGTCGGTCCCGGCGGGGGCCTCGGTGCTCTCGGGAGCCTCGTCGGTCCCGGCCTCGGCGGCCGGGGCCGTCTCGGCGGGGGCGCTCTCGTCGCTGCGGGTCAGCAGCTCCTGCTCCCACTCGGCCAGCGGCTCGGCGCCACCGGCGACGGCCGGCTTGTCGTCGCCGCCGCGGTTCGCGCCGGCGCGGGCCATCAGGCCGGCGGCGACGGCGTCTGCGACGACGCGGGTCAGCAGGCCGACGGCGCGGATGGCGTCGTCGTTACCCGGGATCGGGTAGTCGACCTCGTCGGGGTCGCAGTTGGTGTCGAGGATGGCCACGACCGGGATGTGGAGCTTGCGGGCCTCGCTGATCCCGATGTGCTCCTTCTTGGTGTCGACGACCCACACCGCGCTGGGGATCCGGGACATGTCGCGGATGCCGCCCAGGGTGCGCTCGAGCTTCTCCTTCTCCCGGCGGCGCATGAGGAGCTCCTTCTTCGTGAGCCCGGAGGCGGCCACGTTGTCGAAGTCGAGCTCCTCCAGCTCCTTCAGGCGCTGGAGCCTCTTGTGCACGGTGGAGAAGTTGGTGAGCATGCCACCCAGCCAGCGCTGGTTGACGTAGGGCATCCCGACGCGGGCGGCCTGCTCGGCGATGGCCTCCTGGGCCTGCTTCTTCGTGCCGATGAACATGATCGTGCCGCCGTGCGCGACGGTCTCCTTGACGAAGTCGTAGGCCCGGTCGATGAAGGCCAGCGACTTCTGAAGGTCGATGATGTAGATGCCGTTGCGCTCGGTGAAGATGAAGCGCTTCATCTTCGGGTTCCAGCGCCGGGTCTGGTGGCCGAAGTGCACGCCGCTCTCGAGCAGCTGTCGCATGGTGACGACGGGGGTGGACATGTGATTGTCCTCCAGGTCGGGGCGCCCATCGCTGGGCGCGGTTCTCGGTTGGACGCGACGGCCAGCGGCCGTCGCCCTGATGCCCCGCACCGGACCCGCCCGGGTTCTCACCCGGACCGAAGGGACCGCGGTTCTCGACGGGGCATGCGAAGTCGGCCCGTGACTCACAGGCCATCAAAAAGTGTACCCGCAACCGGGCCTCCCCCTGACCCGTGACCTCCGGGCCGGCCCGGCCCGCGCGGGTGACGCCCGAGCGGGCCCGATCCCCGGGAACAGGCCGTACGTGCCCCCGGGCGGCTCGGGGAGGCCGCGCGCGGGTGCGGGGCCCTCCGGGAGGCGCACGGCGGACCGGGCGTCACCGGACATACGGCGCGTGCCGCGCGGGCAGGGTCAGGCGTCCCTGGGGATGCCGTGCGGGCGCCGCCGGGCGCGCGGGAAGAGGCTGACCTGAGCCTCGGCGACCCTGGCGCCGGCGGGGGCGTCCGCCCGGTCCCTGACCGCGGTCTTGTAGGGGGCGAGCAGCTCGTCGATCCGCTCGTTCAGCCGCCTCAGCTCCTCGGCGTCGACCAGCAGGACGGCTCGGTTGAACAACGCGGCCTCCCGCCACTCCCTGGAGTCCCGCTCCAGGGCCTCCAGCCCCCGGGTGGCCTCGTCCGCCGCCTGGTCCCGGAACGCCTTGATGAGGAACTCCTTGGCGGCCCGGACGTCCGGTCCGTCGTCGGGGTCGGGGCTGACGCTCAGGCCCGACCCGCTGGAGCGCCACAGGCGCTCCCTGCCGTCACCGCGATCGGGCGCGTCCTCGACGAAGCCGTACTTGGCGAGCATCCGCAGGTGGTAACTGGCCGCGCTGGGCGTGACCCCGACCACCTCGGCCATCTCGGTCGCGGTGCAGGGCCCCTCGGCCTGGAGGCGGTTCAGGATCGCGAGCCGCGCGGGATGCGCCAGCGCGCGCATCGCCGTGGGGTCGGTGAGGGACTTGCGCTTCGGCACCTCGGTCATGTGCAGACCGTACCCACTCCAGATGTGAAGGGTTGTCTTCACAACTATGAAGGATTACCTTCACAGTTATGAAGCATTTCCTTCAGACATTCCGGCGGGTCTCCCGGAGCCCGGAGGACCCCGCGCCCCCCGCCGGCCGCCCCGTACCGCTCAGGAGGCAGCGCGACTACCGGCTGCTGTTCACCGCCCGCGCCGTCACCGAGACCGGCACCGAGATCTCCCGCCTGGCCGTGCCGCTGACCGCCGCCGCCCTGCTGGGCGCCTCCCCGGCCCAGATGGGCGTGCTCACCGCCGCGACCTCGCTGCCCCACCTGCTGTTCGGTCTCCAGGCCGGGGCCCTCGCCGACCGGCTGAGACGGCACCGCCCGGTCATGGTCGGCTGCGACCTGGTCTCCGCGCTCGCCATGGCGACCGTTCCGGCGGCCTGGGCCGTGGGCGTGCTGACCGTCCCCTGGCTGGTCGCGGTGGCGTTCGTCGTCGGCACCTGCTCGGCGATCTTCAGGGCGGCCGGCTTCCCGCACCTGGCCACGGTGGTGCCCGAAGGTCAGCGGACCGAGGCGCTCGCGGGCTTCCAGTCCGCCTTCGCCGTGGCCACCGTCGGCGGCCCCGGCCTGGCCGGCCTGCTCGTCCAGCTGATCACCGCGCCGTTCGCCCTCCTGGTCGACGCGCTCTCGTTCCTGGCCTCGGCGTTCCTGATCCGGTCGATCGCGACACCGGAGAACCACGTCCCGGCTCCCCCGCGCGGCCTGTGGACCGAGATCCGCGAGGGTCTGGGCGCGGTGGCCCGCAACCCGGTACTGCGCGCGCTATGCGGCGCCGGGGTCACGATCAACTTCTTCGGCGGCGCCTTCATGGCGCTGTTCGTGATCTACTCCCTCACCGTGGTGCACCTGCCGGCGGGGCTGATCGGCGCGGTCACCGTCTGTTTCGGCGTCGGCGGCCTGCTGGGCGCGGCCGTCGTACCGCGACTGACCAGGCGGTTCGGCGAGAACGCCGTCGTGACCGGTGCAGCGCTGCTCTTCCCGATCGACTTCGCGACCACCGCCCTGGTCTCGGGGCCGCCCTTGCGCAGTTTCCTGTTCCTGGCCGCCAGCGCGGTGATCTCCGGCCTCGGCGTCGTGGCCTTCTCCATCTGCATGGGCACCATCACCCTGCGCGAGGCCCCCGCCGAGCTGCGCGGCCGGGTCAACGCCACGCAGTCGTTCATGATCCAGGGAGTCGTCACCCTGGGAGGGCTCGGCGGTGGCCTGGCCGGCGAGGTGCTGGGGCTGCGCCCGGTGTTCTGGATCTCCGCGGCCGGGGTGCTGACCGCGACCGGCTGGATCCTGCTCTCCCCGCTCCGCCACTTCTCGGCACCGCGCGTGCCGTGACCTCCCGGCGTCCCCGACGGTGTGGGCGCCCCCTTCCGGGCCGGGACGGGGCCGGTGGAAGCGGCGGGTCACATCCGGCCGCCCCGACGCGAGCCCATCCCGGCGCGAGCCCATCCCGGCGCGAGCCCGCCCCGGCGGACGTGACGGACGCGCCACCCCGGTCGGCTCACCACCAGGCGGGCGGGTGCTCTCCCTGCCGGGGTGGCGGGCTCGACCAGTACGGCGACCTCCCCCCGACCGTCCCCGGGGGCCGCAGGCCGGTGAGGCGGCCGAAGACGCTCTCCGTCTCCTGCAGCAGATCGGTGACGTCCGGCTCGGGTGTGGCCGCGCCGTCGACGCGGCCCAGACCGTCCAGCCAGTGCGCGGTCCGGGCCAGGGAGAGCTCCACCCGCCAGGATCCTCCCTCGGCGGAGCGGCGGATCAGCGCGGCCACCGCGCCGAAGGCCGCCAGGTATCCGGTGGCGTGGTCGAGGACCTGGGCGGGCAGCGGGCACGGCCGCGAGCCGTCACCACCCTCGTGGGCGATACCGCAGGCCATCTGCACCAGGCTGTCGAACCCGCGCCTGCCCGCCCACGGACCCTGCCGCCCGTACGCCGAGATGTCCACGCAAACGATCCCGGGTCTGATCCCCGCCAGTTCCCGGTGGCCGAACCCGAGCGCCTCCAGCGCTCCCGGCCGGTACGACTGCACGAACACGTCCGCCCCGGCCACCAGGGCACGCAACCCCGCCCTTCCCTCCCGCGTCCTGAGGTCCAGGTGACAGGAGCGCTTGCCGAAGGCGGAACCGATCACCGCCCCGGGCACCTCGGGAAGGTGCCCGGCCCCGACCCTGAGCACCCGGGCCCCGTACGAGGCCAGCACCCGCGTCGCGTAGGGCCCGGAGAGCACCCTCGTCAGGTCGAGCACCCGGACCCCCTCCAGCGCCCGTTCACCCCTGTTCCTCGCCCCGCTCCCGTCTCCCACCCCGCTCCCGTCTCTCGCCCCGGCCCTCCTCTCGGCCCGTGTCTCGGCCCGTGTCTCGGCCCGTGTCTCGGCCTGTGTCTCGGTCCCACCTTCGGGTCGGGCCCCGCCCCTCACGGCGGCCCCGTCCCTCATCTCGCCTCCATCGGGACCGGCGATGCGGGTCAGCCGGACGAGTGGCGACGCGGCCACCGCCCGGGACTGCGGATGCCTCCGCCACCCGGCGCGGTCGCGCATGGCCGCTGCGCATCCTCCCGCCGCCGTCACCGCCTCCTCGATATCGACGGCGCCACGACCGGCGCAGGCGCCAGCGACGGCATCGGTGTCCGCGCCGGCCGGTAGGGCCAGTGCCGCCAGGGCGGCGTCACGATGATGATCGAAATTGCAGTGCAGCCGGACCCAGCCGTCCGCGGTCCGGTAGTCGCCCGACAGGGGAGCCCACATATCCACGGCCACCCCGTCGATCCTGAGATGGCGCTCGTCCCGGAAGGCCACCGCCGCCTCCCGCACGTCCACCGCGGCCTCGCTCCCGTCACCCCGGAGGGCCGCGACCGCCGCCGTGGCGGCTCCGACCGCGATGGCGGCGGCCGTCCCCACCCGGAAGACCGAGGGCAGCACCGGATCGTCCCCGCTCACCCGGAGGGGTGACACCGTGATCCCCAGCTCGGCGGCCAGCTCACGAACATGGTCTTGAATCACGAACCCCTCCTTGCGGCGGCCTGTCCACAGAACCGCGTTCGGTGCCGCCCTTCCCGCGTGGAATCCCCATGCTCACATCCATGAGATCCGTCCACACCGTGGGACTGCCGGTCCTGCTGTGCCCACTGCTCCTGGCATCGGCATCGGCATCGGCATCGGCATCCACAGCAGCAGCAGCAGCAGTGACAGCGACAGCGACGGTCGCGACCGCCCGCGCCCACTCACCGGCCGTCCGGATCGGTGCCCACCGCACCGGCGCGTCGACAGGCTCCAGCCTGATGAACGCCCGGGCCCGTGCCCACCACAGGAGGGCCTCGGGAACGACCCGCCCGGATCGGGGCCCCGGCCTCGCCTCACCCTGGAGATGGCCACTGGCCGGGCGGCCACGGGTGCCGCGCGGGTTCGCGCCACCGCCGCGACCGTGGCTGGCGGGTCACCGGGGCGTCGATCTCACCGCCTCCCCCGGCGCCGAGGTGCGCGCCGCGGGGCCGGGAACGATCGGTTACGCGGGGCCGCTCGCCGGGCGGGGAGTGGTGACGGTGCTCCACCGCTCCGGTCTGCGGACGACCTACCTGCCGGTCCGCCCCACGGTCCGGCGCGGGCAGACGGTCGGCGCGGGGGAGGTCATCGGTGTCCTCCAGGACGTCCCGGGTCACTGTGCCACCGCCTGCCTGCACTGGGGCCTGCTCCGTGGCCGGGCCTACCTTGACCCCCTGCTCCTCCTCGGCCACGGGCAGGTCCGCCTCCTCCCCCTCGGGCCCGTCTCTCTCGGGCCCGTCTCTCTCGGGCCCGTCTCTCTCGGGCCCGCTCGTCGGCCGCCCTCCGGGGGCGTGCCGCGCTGAAGCGGGCCCGAGCTCCCGGGGAAGGACTATCCGCCGACGGGACGATCGGGGCGGAGACGCCAGCCCCGGGAGACGCGTTCGACGTAGCCCGCCGCGGCCAGCCCGCCCAGGCAGGAGAGCGCGGTGTCCAGGTCGACCCCGGCGGCGACCGCGATCGTGGCCGGTCCCACGCCGACCCGGGTGGGCATGACCTCCACGACCCTGCGGCTCTCCGGATCGAGTCCGTCGCGGGGAAGCACCGGCCCGCGTGGCTCGGGAGCCAGATCCGTGCCCATCGCGCCGATGAGCTCGATCACCTCCTCGGGACCGGTGACGCAGGTGGCCCTGCCCTGACGGATCAGCCGGTGGCACCCGATCGAGGCCTCCGAGGTCACCGGGCCGGGCACGGCGGCCAGGTGGCGGTTGAGCGCGACCGCGTGCCCGGCGGTGTTGAGGGCCCCGCTGCGCACGGCCGCCTCGACGATCACGGTGCCCCGGGACAGGGCCGCGATGAGACGGTTCCTGACCAGGAACCTCGGCCGGGTCGGGTGGGCGCCCAGGGGGGACTCGCTGACCAGCACCCCTCGCGCGCGAATGGCGGCGAAGAGCTGCTGGTGCGCGCTGGGATAGGCGACGTCGGCCCCGCAGGCGAGCACGGCGACGGTCGGCGCCTCACAGGCGAGGGCACCACGGTGAGCCGCGCCATCGATACCGTGCGCGCCACCGGAGACCACGCCCACCCCCTTCTCGCTCAGCCCGGCCCCGAACTCCGACGCGACGTGCGCGCCGTACGGGGTGGCCGCGCGGGACCCCACCACCGCGACGGATCGCAGGCAGGAGAACCGCAGGTCGGCGTCCCCGTACACCCAGAGGGCGTAGGGACGGAAGGCCCCCAGGTCGTCCAGCTGGGTGGGCCACTCGGCGTCGCCGGGGATCACCAGCCTCGCCCCTATCCGTTCCCCCTCGGCCAGGTCCCGTTCGGGATCGGCCGTCCTCAGCCGGGCCGCCCAGGAGGTGATCGTCCGATCGAGCCGTGCCGCCCTGGCCGCGAACCGCCCGTCTCGCCCCGGCCCCGAGCCGCCTCCTCCGCCCGCCGAGGCGGAGGAGGGCCGCATGCCCTGCCGGGATGCCCGCGTGTCCTGCCGGGACGGCTCGTTGCCGCGGGAGCCGGCCTCCGGGTCGTGGGGATGGGGCGCACCGTCGATCAGCCGGTGAGCGAGCTCCGCGTCCACCGCCCCCTCCCCGACCAGGGCGACGGCCCCCTCCGGGCCGCGTGAGGCGACCAGCGCGCCCATGGCGGCGTCCCCGGGCTCGGCCAGGCGCATCAGGACGAGCCGTGCGAGCCTCTCGTTCACCGGTCCTCCCCAAGCCAGAGCCCGAGCGCGGTGTTGGTCTCGTGGAGCTCCGGCCGGTCCTTTCCGGCGAGATCGGCCAGGGTCCAGGCCACCTTGATGATCCTGTCGAGCCCCCGGGCGCTCAACCGGCCGCTGTCGAGATGCCTGAGCAGGGGAGACACGGCCGTGGCCGACGGCCGGTACTCGGTGTGCAGGAGCCGGGCCGGGACCTCGGCGTTGCACCGCCACGGGGTGTTCGCGAACCGCTTGGCGGCGCGCTCACGGGCCAGCCGCACCCGCTCGGCCACCACCCTGCTCGGTTCGACGAACCTGCGGTCGGCCAGGAGCTCGCGCCTGGTCGACCGCAACAGGCTGACCTTGACGTCGATACGGTCGAGCAGAGGACCGGAGAGCCTGGCGAGGTAGCGGCGGCGGGCGGCGGGAGCGCACGAGCACGGGTCGTCCGGGGTGGAGGGCCGCGCGCAGGGACACCTGTTGGCCGCCAGCACCAGCGCGAACCGGGCGGGGAAGGTCACCGACCCCAGCGCCCTCGCGACCGTCACCTGGCCCGATTCGAGCGGCTGCCTGAGCGCGTCGAGAACGCCGGCCGGGAACTCCGGGGCCTCGTCCAGGAAGAGCACTCCCCGATGGGCCAGCGAGACCGCTCCGGGACGGATCGTCCCGCTGCCCCCGCCGATCATCGAGGCGACGGTCGCGGTGTGGTGGGGCGCCACGAAGGGCGGCCGGACCAACAGGGGACGGTCGGCGGGCAGCGCACCGGCGACCGAGTGGATGGCGGTCACCTCCAGCGCCTGCTCCCACTCCAGGGCCGGGAGCAGCGTCGGCAGCCGCTCGGCGAGCATGGTCTTGCCCGTGCCCGGTGGCCCGAGCATCCACAGGTTGTGGCCTCCGGCGGCGCAGACCTCCAGGGCCCGGCGGGCGAGAGGCTGACCGGCGACGTCTCCCAGGTCGGGACCGCCCTCGGGATCCTCCCCCGAACCGTCCCAGGAGCCCGAGCCCCCTCCTGGCTCGCCTCCCCGCTCGCGAGGCCCGGCCCGGCCGGGCACCCGCCCCGCCCCCGGGACGACCTCCCCCGGGCGAGCCGGGTTCTCCGGGTCGGACGGGTCGTCCGCCCCTGGGAGGACTCCCGGGCCGTGGAGATCCCCCGGGCCGGGGAAGGGCTCGTCACCCCGCAGGCGGCTCATCAGGGCGGCCAGGCTGGTCACCGGGACCACGGTCACGTCCGGCACCAGAGCGGCCTCGGCGGCGTTGCCCGCCGGGACGACCACGACGCGGGCACCGGCGGCGACGGCGGCCAGCACGGCAGGGAGGACACCGCGGACCGGTCTGACGGAGCCGTCGAGACCCAGCTCCCCCAGGAAGAACGGTTCGGCGACCTTCGCCGGTGGCACGAATCCGGCCGCCGCGAGCAGTGCCACGGCGATGGCGAGATCAAACAAACTGCCCCTTTTGGGCAGGCTGGCGGGGAACAGGCTGACGGTGATCCGGGCGTCGGGCCACGCGTACCGGCTGTTGACCAGGGCGGAGCGGACCCGGTCGCGGGCCTCGCTCAGCGCGGTGTCGAGCATGCCGATGAGATGCAGGCCCGCGACGCCGCTGCCGACGTCGGCCTCCACCTCGACCAGGCGGCCGGTGACCCCGACCAGGGCGACACAGCGGGTGCGTGCGACGGCCACTCAGCCCACCCCCCGGGGCGAGCGGACGATCCAGGACAGGCCGGCAGGCATCAGCAGACCCCCCGCTCGTGACGGATGGCGAAGTCCCCGGCGAACCGCTCCAGGGCGACGACGTCGACCCGGATGGCGTCGAACCGCTCGTGCCTGTCGGCGAGCCATCTGCCCGCGAGCCGGCGCAGACGGGCGATCTTGGCATCGGTGACCGCCTCGAAGGCGGTGCCGTGACTGCGGCCGGAGCGGGTCTTCACCTCCACCGCGACGAGCGTGCGCCCCTCACGGGCGACGACGTCGATCTCCCCTTCCCGGCACCGCCAGTTACGGTCCAGGATCTGCAGGTCGTGGGCGAGCAGATACTCCACGGCGATCTGTTCGCCGTGTCTGCCGAGTGTGTCTTTCGCGGCCATGGAACCACCTCCGGTTCCAGACCTTCGCCCAGCCCACGGCCTCCCCGAGGGACCGAACCGGATTCTGTGGATACCCCGGCCGGCCATCGGGATCCCTGTGGACGGAGCGGAGACCTCCGTGGACAAGACCGTCCCGGCCCGCCGGGCCCGCCCGCGGGGCCACCAGGACGGCCCTCACCGGCGGGCGCGGGAGACGCTCAGGAGGAGAAGCCCTCCTTGGGCATCTCCAGGTCGGGCTTGGCGAGCTCCTCCACGTTGACGTCCTTGAACGTCACCACCCGTACGTTCTTGACGAACCTCGCGGGCCGGTACATGTCCCAGACCCAGGCGTCCTGCATCTTCACGTCGAAGAACACGTCACCGTTCTCGGCGGTGCGCACGTCGAGATCGACGGAATTGGTGAGATAGAAGCGGCGCTCGGTCTCCACGACGTAGGCGAACAGGCCGACGACATCGCGGTACTCACGGTAAAGCTGCAGCTCCATCTCGGTTTCGTACTTTTCGAGATCCTCTGCGCTCATACCGGTCCTCCTGTCGAACACCCACCCCGAACCGTCCGGTCAGACGGCCCCGGCCCCCACTTCATTCTCACTCATCACCTCGCCCGCTCCTGACCGCGCCACCGTCGAGAACGAGAAGCGGTGGTCCGGACACGGGCCGTAGGCGCTGAGAGCCCTTCGATGATCGGCGGTGCCGTACCCCTTGTGCACGGCGAACCCGTACCGGGGGTGGCGCTCGTGCAACGCGATCATCATCTCGTCCCGCGTCACCTTGGCCACGATCGAGGCCGCCGCGACACAGGCCGCCACCTGGTCCCCCTTCCACACGCCCAGCGACGGCGCGGGCAGGCCCGGGACGGGAAACCCGTCGGTGAGCACGTAGCCGGGGTCACAGGGTAACCGCGCCACGGCCCTGCGCATTCCGTCGATGTTGGACCTGTGCAGGCCACGGCGGTCGATCTCCCCAGGAGGGATCACCACCACCGCCACCGCCCGCGCGGTGGCCGCGATCCGCTCGTACAGCGACTCGCGCCGGGAGGCCGTCAGCAGCTTGGAGTCGCCCAGACCGTCGATCCGGCCGCCCAGCACCACGGCGGCGACCACCAGGGGCCCCGCGCAGGCGCCCCGGCCCGCCTCGTCGACCCCGGCCACGGGGCCGAGCCCACGGCGGCCCAGGGCCCGTTCGTAGCCGTAGAGCCCCGCATCCCGCCGGACCACACTGGGTCTGGGGCGGAACACCACCGTCATGGCACCACGGGCGACACAGCGAACATGAGCAGAGAGTACGCCCCCTTCAGGGTATTCGGTACTGCTATCTCACCTTGAGGAAGCTCTCCGGCCGGGACAGGACGGCGGCCCTGGAGAACGGCCAGTAGATCACGATGGCGCGCCCGATGACGTCCTCCTCGGCGACCGTGCCCTCCCCCAGCCGCTCCTCCTGGGCGCGCGAGTCGGCCGAGGCGGTGCGATGGTCCCCCATGACCCACAGGCGGCCCTCGGGCACGACCTTCTCGAACTCGTCGCCCGAGGGGAAGTCCTCGGAGTACAGGTAGGAGCCCTCGTTCAGCGGCACGCCGTTGACCGTGATACGGCGCTTGGCGTCACAGCACTTCACGGTGTCCCCGCCGACCCCGATGACCCTCTTGATGGTGTCCTGGTTGTTCCAGCCCCTGAAGACCACGATGTCGCCGCGCTCGGAGGCGCCGTGCAGCTTGTTGACGACCACCCGGTCGCCCTCGCGCAGGGTGCTCTCCATCGACTCCGACGGGATGTAGAACGACTGGAAGACGAAGACCTGCAGCAGCAGGGCCACCACGACCCCGCACACCAGCAGGAACAGCGACTCGCGCAGGCCGCCGCCCTTGCCGCGCCTCTTGCCCTTCTCGACCTCGGGTTCGGTCGTCATGGGCCGCCTCACCGCTCCGAGAGGCGACGACGGCGCCACAGCACCAGCGGCACGGCGCCCGCGAAGCCCGCCAGGAGCGGGGTCGCCCCGCCGGCGATCGCGGCGACCTTGAGCGCCTGCTGGCCGAACGTGTCGGGGATGGGGAGGGTGGTGGCCCTGGAGAACGGCCACACGATCACGAAGGCCCGTCCGATCACCTTGTCCACCGGGATCGTCCCCCCTCCGGGGTCGCCCAGATGGGACCGGGAGTCCAGGGAGACCACGCGGTGGTCACCCATCACCCACAGGCGCCCCTCGCCGACCTTGGCCTCGAAGGGCTGCTGGGAGGGCAGGTCCCCGGGATAGAGGTAGCCCTTCTCGTCGATGGGGACCCCGTTGACCGTCACCCGGCCCTGGGCGTCGCAGCACTTGACCGTGTCCCCGCTGACGCCGATGACCCGCTTGATGTAGTCCTTCTCGCCGGGCACCACGCCGAAGGCGGTGCCGACCCAGCGGAAGAACCCGACGAACGCGTTGGAGGGCTCCTCCAGGTCGATCTCCGGGTCCCAGGAGTCGACCCCGGAGAAGACCACCACGTCACCGCGCTCGATGTCGCGGACGCGGTAGACGAGCTTGTTGACCAGGACGCGGTCGTTGGTGAGGAGAGTGTTCTCCATCGACTCCGACGGGATGTAGAACGCCTGGATCACGAAGGTCTTGATTATGAGGGCGAGCACCAGGGCCACGACGATCAGGACGGGCAACTCCTTCCAGAAGGAGCCCTTCTTCTTGTCCTTGTCACCCGTGGTGTTCTTCTGGGTGTCTTCGGCGACCACGTCCACCTCGTCCTCGACAGGTCGACGCGAGACTGCGCCGTACTCCCGGTCTTCGCTAGTCATCGCAGACGAGCCTAGATGATGGGCGGCACCATGTGGTCGAGCGACCGGGTACCGCCTAGCCTGCTTATCGCCACAGGATCCCAAACCCCGTCACATGCCACTGGCCCGCTCCCCGCGTTCCAGGGGTGAGCGGGCCAGTACGGCGAGGCCGGACGCCTAGCGGGCTTCGCGCTTCTCGCGGATGCGGGCGGCCTTGCCCCGCAGGTCACGCATGTAGTAGAGCTTGGCGCGGCGGACGTCGCCCCGGGTCACGAGGTTGATCTTCTCGATGACCGGGCTGTGCACCGGGAAGGTCCGCTCGACGCCGACGCTGTAGCTGACCTTGCGGACGGTGAAGGTCTCGCGGGCGCCACCGCCCTGGCGGCGCAGGACGAAGCCCTTGAAGACCTGGACACGGGACCGGCTGCCCTCGATGACCCGGACGTGGACCTCGAGCGTGTCACCGGGCCGGAAGTCCGGGACGTCGGTGCGGAGCGCGGACTTCTCGAGCTCGCTGATCAGCGTGTGCATGGCAGTTGGTACCTCGTCTGTCAAAGGCGCGCGGAGGTCCGCCCGGCCGCGACGGAGCGGCGTCGTGACGGACACGCGTGCTGGAATGGACTGTGTCTGGGAGCCGGAACCGTCTGGCCGGCGACGCGCGCCGGCCCGAAGTCGACCGGCGGCAACGCTTCAGTCTGCCATATCCTCCCGACCGATCGGAAATCAACCGGTCAGGAGGTCGGCTTTCCCGGGCCGGCGGCGGAGCCGGAGGAGCCGGAGGCGTGATCCGGTACGGGATCGACCTCGGGGCCGTGATCCGGTACGGGATCGGCCGCCCGCACGGACTCCGCGGGGACGGGCTCCGTCGCGGGACCACCGGCCGGGTCGCGGGCGGGCCCCGGTACGGGATCGTCGGCCTGGCCGGAGGCGACCCGGTCAGAGGCGGCCGGACCCGAGGCGGCCGGACCGGAGACGGCCGGACCCGAGGCGACCTGACCCGAGGCGGTGAGGCCCGAGGCGGTGAGGCCCGGTTCCGCCAGGACCTCCCGGTCACGGCGGTCCAGGCCCCCGGGGCCGAACAGGGTCAGCAGCTCGGGCCTGTTCACGGCCGTACGGCGCAACGCCTCGTCCCGCCGCCACCGGGCGATCCTGCCGTGGTGCCCGGAGAGCAGGACCTCGGGCACCTCGTGCCCCCGCCACTCGGGCGGTTTGGTGTAGACGGGTCCTTCGAGGAGGTTCTCCATCGCTCCCGGGGCGAACGAGTCGTCCACCGCCGAACGGGCGTTGCCCAGCACTCCCGGCAGCAGCCGCCCGACGGCCTCGATCATCACCAGCACGGCGACCTCGCCCCCGGCCAGGACGTAGTCGCCGATGCTGACCTCGTCAACCCGCAGGCGGGCGCCGTACTCGGCCGTCACCCTGGAGTCGATGCCCTCGTAGCGGGCCGGGGTGAACAGCAGCCACGGCTCGGCGGCGTACTCCATCGCCAGCCTCTGGGTGAAGGGCACCCCGCTCGGGGTGGGGACGATCATCCGCGGCCGGGCGTCCGGCTCCTCCGCCAGGACCGCGTCGATGGCCTCCCCCCAGGGGCCGGGCTTCATGACCATTCCGGGGCCGCCGCCGTAGGGGGTGTCGTCCACGGTGCGGTGCACGTCGTGGGCGCGGTCGCGGAGCTGGTGGAGGCGGACGTCGAGGATGCCGCGCTCGCGGGCCTTGCCGATCAGGGAGACCTCGAGGGGGGCGAAGTACTCGGGGAAGATCGAGATGATGTCGACGCGCATGTCAGACGATCTCGTCCGGGTCGAGCAGGCCGGGCGGGCCGTCCACGACGAGCAGGCCCCTGTCCAGGTCGACCACGGGGACGAGGGCCTTGACGAACGGCACGTAGACCTCGGCGGCCTTCGCGCCTCCGGCCGTGCCCGCCGCCGGGGCGGCCCGCCGGACGACGAGCAGGTCCTGGCCGTGGTGGAGGACGTCGGAGACCTCGCCCACCGCCTCTCCGCCGGGTGTGACGACGGTCAGGCCGATGAGCTGGTGGTCGTAGAACTCGTCCGGGTCCTCGGGCGGCGGGATGTCTCCTGAGTCGATGACGAGCATGGTCCCGCGGAGCTCCTCGGCGCGGTCGCGGCCGGTCACCCCCTCGAACCTGACCAGCAGGATCCCCGAGTGCCAGCGACGGGACTCGACGACCAGGGGGCCGGCCGAGGCCGGGTCGGTGGCCAGGGCGGTGCCCGGGGCGAAACGCCTGTCCGGCTCGTCGGTGCGCACCTCCACGGACACGTCCCCGCGGAGTCCGTGCGGGCGGCCGATCCGCCCTACGACGAGCTGCACGCCCGCCTCCTCACGTCATGGTGCCGGGCAACCCCGGAGAAATGGGAAAAGCAGACGGGCCACCCACTCTGGGCGGGTGGCCCGTTCGCTCGATGGGACGCTTCTCGGCGCCTAGCGGGCCTCGTTCAGGTCGAGCAGGTCGACCCGGACGTACTTGCCGTCACCGAGGGCGTTCACGACGGTGCGGAGCGCCTTGGCCGTACGGCCGCCACGGCCGATGACCTTACCCAGGTCCTCGGGATGGACCCGAACCTCGAGCACACGCCCGCTGCGGATGCGGCGAGCGTGGACCTGGACGTCGTCCGGATACTCGACGATGCCCTTCACCAGGTGCTCGAGGGCCTCCTCAAGCACCTCAGGCCTCGCCTTCCGGCTTCTTCTCCTCGGCGGCCGCGGTGGGCTCGGCCGGGGTCTCGGCGGCGGCCTCGACCTCGGGGGCGGCCTCGGTCTTCGGAGCCGCCTCCTCAGCCTTGGGAGCGGCTTCCTCAGCCTTGGGAGCCGACTTGCGGGTCGACTTCTTCGGCGTGGTGGCGGCCTCCAGGGAGAGCGCCTCCTTGGCCGCGGCCTCGTACACGGCGTGACGGTCGCTCTTGGGCTCGGCGACCAGGAGCGGGGCCGGAGCCGGCTCGCCCTTGAACTTCTGCCAGTCGCCGGTCAGCTTGAGGAGCTTGAGCACGGGCTCGGTCGGCTGCGCGCCGACGCCCAGCCAGTAGGCCGCCCGGTCGGAGTCGACCTCGATGCGCGAGGGGTTCTCCTTCGGGTGGTACAGGCCGATCTCCTCGATCGCCCGGCCGTCACGCTTGGTGCGGCTGTCGGCGATGACGATGCGGTACTGCGGGTTGCGGATCATACCGAGCCGCTTGAGCTTGATCTTGACTGCCACTGGTGTGGTCTCTCCTGCATTAGAGCGTGGGTGAGCGGTGTCTCATCGAGTGGGGCACGAGGAGAGGACCGTTCGAGGGACAGGCATGGCACGCGGGAGTGAGAGGGCAACCACGTGTCACGATGTTCCAACATGTCATTGTGCCAGACGTCAGGGGGTCCCCGGTCGCCCCGCGGCCATCCGGCGGGGTGGGCGAAGGGCAAATCTCGGTAATCCACGTGTGTCCGGGGCCGCGCGCGGGCCGGGGCGCTGCGCTAAATGGCCGCCGTGCCGACCACCCTCAGATCCCTGCTGCTGACCGCGACCGGATCCATCGCCGTGCTGGGCGCGGTGCTGGCCATCAGGGCGGCCCCGGCGGGGCAGGCCGACGTGGCCCCTGCGGGCCCGCCGCCCGCGCCGTCCCCCACCGTCGCCGCCCCCACGGCCCCCACGGGCTCCGTCGTTCCCGGGGGCGTCCCGGAGATCGTCCTGAGGAGCGTCCGGGGAGACCTCCCGGCGTTCTCCCGCGCCGTCCCGCACCGTGGCCCCGCGGGCCTTCCGGCGCCGGCGTCCGGGACGCCGGAGACGCCGGCGTCACGGGTGGCGCCGGCGCCCCGGGGGACGGCGGCGTCCGTGGGAACGCCGGCGCCCTCACGGACGCCGGTGCTCCCCGGGGAGCCGCTGGTGCCGCTCACGCCCGCGGGAACGGGAACGCCCTAGGCGGGGCGCACCCCGGCCAGCTCCAGCACGGCCACCAGGATGAAGCCCGCCACGATGACCACCCAGATCCACCGCGTACGCGCGTAGAAACGGTCGTCGCTCATTTCTGTCCCGGGAACTTGAAGGTGGAGGGGTCGAAGCCGGGGGGCAGCTCCAGGCCCGGCGGCAGCTGCTGCCGGGAGCCCAGCTTGCCGAGCAGCCCGTTCCCGCCGGGGGCGGCGGCGTCACCGGCCTTGTCCGGGGCGGCCTTGCCGAGCGCCGCCTTGCGCGGGTCGCCGCTGACCCTGCGCCCCTTGGCCGCCTTCTTCTGGGCCGCCTTGCCGGCCTTGCGGCCGCCCGGCATGCCGGGGATGCCCATCCCGCCGGCCATCTTCTTCATCATCTTCTGCGCGTCGAAGAACCGGGTCACCAGGCCGCTGACCTCGGTCACCGACACGCCCGAGCCCTTGGCGATGCGGGCGCGGCGGGAACCGTCGATCATCTTCGGGTTCTGCCGCTCGCCCGGCGTCATCGAGCGGATGATGGCGGCGATGCGGTCGAGGTCGCGGTCGTCGACCTGGTTGAGCTGCTCGCGCATCTGCCCCATGCCGGGCATCATGCCGAGCAGGTTCTTGATGGGGCCCATCTTCTGGACCATCATCATCTGCTCGAGGAAGTCCTCCAGCGTGAAGCCCTCGCCCGAGGTGAGCTTGCTCGCCATCTTGGCGGTCTCGGCCTCGTCGAAGGTCTTCTGGGCCTGCTCGATCAGGGTGAGGATGTCACCCATGTCGAGGATCCGTGAGGCCATCCGGTCCGGGTGGAAGGCGTCGAAGTCCTCGAGCTTCTCACCGGTGGAGGCGAACATGATCGGCTTGCCGGTGATGTGGCGGACCGAGAGCGCGGCACCGCCTCGGGCGTCGCCGTCGAGCTTGGTCAGCACCACGCCGTCGAAGCCGACGCCCTCCATGAAGGCCTGGGCCGTGGTGACGGCGTCCTGGCCGATCATGGCGTCCACCACGAAGAGGACCTCGTCGGGCGAGACCGCGTCGCGGATGTCGGCGGCCTGCCTCATCAGCTCCTGGTCGATGCCCAGGCGGCCGGCGGTGTCGATGATGACGATGTCGTGCTGCTGCCGCTTGGCGTGGTCGATGGACCTGCGGGCCACCTCGACCGGGTCCCCGACGCCGTTGCCTGGCTCGGGCGCGTAGACCGCGACGCCCGCGCGCTCGGCCACGACCGAGAGCTGCTGGACCGCGTTGGGCCTCTGCAGGTCCGCGGCGACCAGCAGCGGCGCGTGGTTCTGCTCGCGCAGCCAGCGGGCGAGCTTGCCGGCCAGGGTCGTCTTGCCCGCGCCCTGGAGGCCGGCGAGCATGACGACGGTCGGCGGGTTCTTGGCGTACCGGAGCCGCCGGGTCTCGCCGCCGAGGATCTCGATGAGCTCGTCGTTGACGATCTTGACGACCTGCTGCGCCGGGTTCAGCGCCTGGGAGACCTCGACGCCGCGGGCCCGCTCCTTGACCTGGGCGACGAACGCCTTGACCACGGGCAGCGCGACGTCGGCCTCGAGCAGCGCGATACGGATCTCGCGGCAGGTCGCGTCGATGTCGGCCTCGGACAGCCGACCCTTGGATCGAAGGGAGGAGAAGACCGATGTCAGCCGGTCGGAAAGCGTCTCGAACACGTGATTGGCCAGCCTCTGCGCTACAGGTCTGCGACTCGACCTCCCAGCCTATCCGCTGGGAGGTACGACTGACGCCCTCGTGGGGTCAGCGGCCCCAGCCGGGGACGGCCATCCGCACGGTGAGCGCGTGCTCGACCAGCGTGATGAGCGTGGCCTTGACCGCGTCGCGGGAGCGCGCGTCCGTACGGGAGATGGGGATGTGCGGGGCCAGCGTCAGCGCCTCGCGCACCTCCTCCTCACCGTGCAGATAGGTGCCGTCCCACCCGTTGACCGCCACGACGAAGGGGAGCTTGGCCTCCTCGAAGTAGTCGATCGCGGGGAAACTGTCGGCCAGCCGCCGCGTGTCGACCAGCACGATCGCGCCGATCGCGCCGCGGACCAGGTCGTCCCACATGAACCAGAACCGGTGCTGGCCGGGCGTGCCGAACAGGTAGAGGATCAGGTCGCGGTCCAGCGAGACGCGGCCGAAGTCCATCGCCACCGTCGTGGTGGTCTTGTTCGGCGTCAGCCCCAGGTCGTCGATCCCGGCGCTGGCGTCGGTCATGACCGCCTCGGTGGTCAGCGGCAGGATCTCCGAGACCGCTCCCACGAACGTGGTCTTGCCGACGCCGAACCCCCCCGCGACGACGATTTTCGTCGATGTCAGGCCGCCGCCGCGGCTAGAGCCTGCGAAGTCCACTGAGCACCCTTTCCAGCAGGTTGAGATCCGGCTTGCCCGCGTCCAGCTGCGGCTGATGCAACTGGACCAGATGCTCGGCGGCCATGTCGGCCACCAGGATCCGGGTCACGCCGAGCGGGATGCGGAGCATCGCGGAGATCTCAGCGACCGAACGCACTTGCCGGCACAGCGCGCTGATCGCCTGATACTCCGGGGTGCGGGTGGATAGATCGTGATGTACGGACGTCGCCGAGGAGACCAGGGCCTCCAGGGCGAGCTGGGTCCGGGGGGCGGTACGCCCCCCGGTCACCGCGTACGGGCGGACCAGAGAGCTCTGTTCCACCGGTGCCGGCTGCATGAGGTGTGAAGGACCGCCCTGATGCCGGTGGGGGTCGTCCATTGATTGATAGGGGAACCCGCCGTGCGGGTCGCCCTCACCGGTCCAGCCGCGGCCTGCCACGGCAGCCTCCTAGCGTCGTCACCGTCACCGCGAATGGGAAGACTGTAGTTCCGCGCGCACGGCCGGGGTCAACACCTGGCCGGCCCGCTCGACGAGCAGGGTCATCTGGTAGGCCACCAGGCCCATGTCGCAGTCGGCCGCGGCCAGCACGGCGAGACAGGAGCCGTCGCTGATCGACATGATGAGGAGCAGGCCTCGCTGCATCTCCACCACGGTCTGGGTGACCGCGCCACCCTCGAACACCCGTGAGGCGCCCTGGGTCAGGCTGATCAGACCGGCCGCGACCGCGGCGAGCTGGTCGGCCCTGTCACGGGGGAAACCGTCGGAATACGCCAACGGCAGACCGTCCGCCGACACCACGACCGTGTGCGCCACACCTGGGACGTTGTTCACAAAGTCGGTGATCAGCCAATTGACCCCCCGGGCGGCCTGGCTCATTTCGCGCACGTGTCATCCTCCTTGGCGACCATGATGAGCTCGCTCACCGGCCCTCCTTGTTTCCTTCGACGTCCCGGGTGAAGTCGGGATACGGCCGCCCGTCTCCGGCGGCCCCGCCCCTGGCGGCCGCCCGGCCCTGCCGTACTCCCTGCTGGAAGCTGGCCAGCCTGTCGCGCACCGCCTCTGGGGAGACGGCCGGCCTCAGGACGGGAGCTTGGGGGGCCGCGCCCGGGTCGGGTGCGGCCGTACCGGGTACCAGGTTCGCCTTGGGCACCCGCTTGGGCAGCCCGGAACCGGTGACCCCGCCCAGCGAGGGCTCGCTGGCGGCCTTGGCCGCCTGCCAGCCGGCGTCGGCGGGCGAGGACCAGCCGCCCGGCTGCGCCGGGGCCGCCGGCTGGGCGTGCTGGAGGGTCTCCTGCGCCGACGCCGCCGATGCCACGGGCGAGGGCGCCGCCTCGGGGGCCTGGGCCGAGGCGGCCTCGGGGAGGCGCTCGTGGACGGCGGTGACCGGCTCGACCTTCTTGAACCAGTCGGACTCGACGGCCGCGAAGATCGGCAGGAACTCCTCCCTGGCCTCCTCCATGGGCGAGGAGTCGGGCACCACCGGCAGCGGGCCGGTGTTGTCGACCGTGTCGAAGGCGCGGCGCCCGAACGGCTCGGGGTCGCCGGTGGAGGGCCACCCTCCGGAGCCGCCGCCGCGCAGGGAGGAGGTCGACCAGACGTCGGAGCCGTCGTCCCTGCTCTGTCCGCCGGGCCAGACCGGGGCGTCACCGCGTACCGGCGCGCTCGGGCCGGACGGCCATCCGCCGGAGTCGGCGCGGGGGACGCCCTGTCCCTGCCCCTGCCCGTGTCCCTGTCCGTGTCCCTGTCGCCAGGCCGACGGGTCGGGCTGGGAGACCTCGGGCCAGCCCGGGGCCGGTCCGGCTCCGGGCGGCGGGGCCTGTCCAGGCCACGGGGTGTCGACGGGCGCCTGGCCGAACTGGCCCCCGCCGAAGGGGGGCTGCTGCGCGGCCTCGAAGGAGTTGAACTGCTGTCCCAGGTCGAGGGAGGCGAACGAGTTCTGGTGGGCGGCCTCGAACGAGGCGAAGGACGGCATCGGGGGGGCCGTGGGGCTGGCCATCACCGGCGCGCGGTCCATCGAGCCCATCGAGCCCATGGAGGCGCCCCAGTCGCCGCCCTGCGCCATGCCGGCGGGGGCGCCGGGGCGGGCGGTGACGGCGAGCAGGTTCTCCGGGAGCAGGACCATGGCGGTCAGCCCGCCGCTGTCCTGCTGCCTGAGCTGGACGCGGATGCCGTGCCGCAGGGCGAGACGGCCGACCACGAACAGGCCCATGCGGCGGGACACCGAGACGTCCACCACCGGCGGGTTGGCCAGGCGCCAGTTGGCCTGGGCGAGTTCCTCGGCGGTCATGCCGATGCCGATGTCGGTCACCGAGACCATCACGCCGCCGCCGTCGATGCGGTTGCTGGAGACGATGACCTTGGTCTCCCGGGGGGAGAAGGAGATCGCGTTCTCCACGAGCTCGGCGATCAGGTGCACGACGTCGTTGACGGAGGTACCGGCCACCGACACGCCCGCGGAGAGCTGCAGGTCGACCCGCTCGTAGTTCTCGACCTCCGACAGCGAGGCGCGGACCACGTCGATGAGCGGGACCGGCTGGCTCCACCGGCGCGCGGGTTCCTGGCCGGCGAGGACCAGGAGGTTCTCGGAGTTGCGGCGCATGCGGGTGGCGAGGTGGTCCAGGCGGAAGAGGCTGCCGAGCCGCGCCTCGTCCTGCTCGCCCTGCTCGAGGTTCTCGATGAGGGAGAGCTGGCGCTCGACCAGGGTCTGGCTGCGCCGGGAGAGGTTGACGAACATCGCGTTGACGTTGCTCCGCAGCGTGGCCTCCTGGCCCGCCAGCCGGACGGCCTCGCGGTGGACCTCGTCGAAGGCGCGGGCGACCTCACCGATCTCGTCGTCGGAGGTCACCCCGATGGGGGCAACGTCCGCGTGCGTGTTCTCACCGCCCTCGCGCATGCTCTGCACGGTCTCGGGGAGACGCTGGCCGGCGATGGACAGGGCCTCGGTGCGCAGCGTGCGCAGCGGCCTGACCAGCGATCGGGCCATGACGGTGGTGATCAGCAGGACGACGAGGAGCAGGGCGACGACCGCGCCGGCGGCCACCAGGCCGTTCCGCTGCTCGCGGTCACGCAGCTCGGCGCTGCGGGTGACGATGGCGTCGGCGATCTGCTGCTCGACGGTCCTCATCCGCCTGAGGGTGTCGGTGGCGGCGTCGAACCACCGGCTCGCCTCGCTTCCGCGTCCCGTCGAGATGTTCCTGAGCGCCTGTCCCTCCGCGCCGAGCACCAGTGCCCGGGCGCGGGTGAACTCCGCGCTGTCGACCTTCCTGCCGGTGACGGTGTCGTCGTAGAGCTGGCGCCGGGCCGGGGAGGCCTCGGCCCGGAAGGCGCTGAGCTCGCTGTCGCGCTGCGCGCGGGCGGCGGTCATCGCCTCCATGCCCGCCGCGGTGAACACGCCGGTCTGCAGGGCGACGGCCAGCGTCGCCCGCTCCTTGGACGCCTCGTTCTTGGCGTGGGCCAGGGTACGCAGCAGGACGGCGTCCTTCAGGAGCACGCTGTCGGACTCACCCTGGGTGATGTTGTCGTGCAGGGAGAGCAGGTCGGCGATGGAGCGGGAGTAGGTGTCGATGGTCGGCTGCGGCTGCAGGCTCGTCTCGACGACGGCCCTGCGGAGCGCGGAGATCTCCTTGAGCCGGTTGTCGATGCGCTGGAACTCCTCGGTGGAGATCTGGTCCAGGCTGCCCTTGGTCAGCTCCAGGCTCGTCGTGGCCTGGGAGACGGCCTCTTCGACCACGCCCTGCTGCTTGCGCAGCGGGGGAAGCCCGTCTCCCCTGCGCCCGCCCGCGACGAACCTCGCCGACAGGTCCCGTTCGTGGGAGAGCTCGTGCGCCAGCGTGGAGAGGCGGCTGACCAGTGTCGCGGCCTCGTTGAGCTGCCCGTAGCGGTCGGCGCTGCGCAGGGAGGACATCACACTCCCGGCGCCCAGCGCGATGCCCACGACGGTGGGGACGAGGACCAGCGCGATCAGACGCGTGCGGACCCGCCAGTTCTTCAGCGCGAACCGCCGACCGGCCCGGGGCGGTACGCCTCCGTCGTCGGAGCTGCGGGGCATCGCGCTGGATTCACGGTCGTCCCTGGCTAATTCAGTGGTCACTGGCCTGGGCTACCTCTCACCGGACTTCGGGGCATCAAGGGCAGGGCTTGGAACATGAGGCGGGGGGCGCCTGAGCAACGCCGGTTAAGCGTGGCCTATTTGAGCATAGCGACACCAATGTTGCGAATAAGACTGAAGTGACATACTGCCTGACCGCGTATAGGCATAAAACAGACAATCATATATAAAACACACATTTCTTGCCTTGTACGCCCATATCATGATATAGGCGACATCTCTATGCTCGTCGATCACCGATCCGCTAGGCTGACGCGCCGTCACGCCGCGCCATCCCCGGGCATGAGGTCCTGCCATCGGCCAGGGTGCGGCTCCCCCCATTTAAGGAGACTCCATGAGGATCGGACGTCCTGTCCGCAATTCCCTCATCGGCCTTGTCGCGGCTCTCGCGCTCGCCGCGTGCGGCACCTCCGGTACCGACACCGGCAAGCCCGCCAACAGCGCCGGCCTGGAGAAGACCGAGCTCAACATCGGTGTCGTCCCGGTACCCTCGTCGGCCCCCCTGTTCATCGCGCAGGAGAAGGGCTTCTTCAAGGCCGAGGGCCTGACCATCAAGACCGAGACCATCCAGGCGCCCCAGGCCGTGATGCCGAAGATCCTCAACGGCAGCATCGACACCTTCCTCACCAGCTACGTCTCGCTGATCACGATCAGTGACTCCGGCGCGGCCAAGCTGAAGATGCTCGCGGAGTCCCAGCAGGGCGCCCCGGGCATCAACGGCGTCGTGGTCGTCAAGGACTCTCCCATCAAGGAGCCCAAGGACCTCAAGGGCAAGAAGATCGCGGTGAACGTGCTCAAGGCCCTGGGCGAGGTGACCGTCAGCGCGCAGCTGAAGGTCCACGGCCTGGCCCCGGCCGACGTCAGCTTCGTCGCGGTGCCCTTCGCCGACCAGCTCGCCCAGCTCAAGGCGGGCACCGTCGACGCGGCGTGGATGGCCGAGCCGTACATCTCCGCGGCGCAGAAGGACCTCGGCGGCCGCGTGATCATCGACACCCTCTCCGGGCCGACCGAGGGACTGCCGCTGGACGGCTGGGCGACCACCGCCGACTGGCTGGCCAAGTACCCGAAGACGGCCGCGGCCTTCCAGCGCGCGATCGGCAAGGCGCAGCAGATCGCCGCCACCGACCGTCAGGAGCTCAACAAGGTCATCCCGACCTTCACGCAGATTCCCGCCGACGTGGCCTCGACGATGGCGATGGGAACCTTCTCCACCTCGCTGAACACGACGCGCATCCAGCGCGTGGCCGACCTGCTCGCCGAGTTCCAGATCACCAAGACCAAGATCGACGCCGCTACCCTCGTGGCCGAATCGCCGAAATGATCAATAAAAAGGCACTCCGCGGCGCCGTCGGCGCCGCGGGGTTCCTCCTCATCCTCGAGATCCTCGGCAGGGTGGGGGTGATCGACCCCTACACGCTTCCGTTCCCCTCCTCGATCCTGGTCAGCGCGGCCGGGCTGCTGGCGAACGGCGAATTCCTCCTCGACGTCGGGGTGACCCTCTCCTCCTGCCTGATCGGCCTGCTGCTGGCCGTGGTCACGGCCGTGCCGGCCGGGCTGGTGATGGGCACGCTCCCCGCGGTCGAGCGCGCCGTCCGGCCGCTGGTGGAGTTCCTCCGCCCCATCCCCTCGGTGGCGCTGCTCCCGCTGGCCATGTTCCTCTTCACGGTGAGCGAGCAGGGAAAGATCGCGCTCATCGTCTACACGGCCTGCTGGCCATTGATCATCAACACGCTCTACGGCATGCACGACGTCGACCCGCTGGCCAAGGAGACGCTGCGCAGCTTCGGCTTCGGCCCCTACGACGTCGTACGGCTCGTGTCGCTGCCGAGCGCGGCGCCCTTCATCAGCACGGGCGTACGGATCTCCGCCTCGGTCGCCCTCATCGTCGCGGTGAGCGTGGAGCTGGTGGCGGGCGGCGAGGGCATCGGGACCTTCGTGACCGACGCGGCCTCGGGGAACCGCAGGGACCTCATGATCGCGGCGACCGCGTGGACGGGCGTCATCGGCCTGCTGATCAATTCACTGCTGGCCGGCGCCGAGCGGCGGATCTTCCGCTGGCACCGCGCCCAGGCCGGAGAGGAGCTGGTGAGGTGACACGGATCGCCGTGCGCGTCGCTCAATTGTGGATCATCCCCGTCACCTTCCTGGTGTGGGAGCTGACCACCAGGGTGGCCGAGGCCATCTACTTCCCGCCCCCCTCCACGATCCTGGTGCACCTGTACGAACAGTGGTTCTCCGGGCCCCTCGTCCACCTGTTCCTCACCCAGGACGCGTTCGACCACCTGCTGCCCAGCCTGGGCCGGCTGATCCTGGGATGGGCCGCGGCCTGCGCCGTCGCGATCGTCGTGGGGGTCACCCTGGGACGGCTGGCGGTGCTCGCCGACTTCGTCAACCCGCTCATCCACTTCTTCCGCTCGGTCCCCCCTCCCCTGCTCATCCCGATCTTCATGACCCTGACCGGGGTCGGGACGCCGCTGCAGCTCGCCGGGATCGTCTTCGGGGTCGTCTGGCCGGTGCTGATCAACTCCCTGGACGGCGCCCGCTACGTGGACCGGGGGTACCTGGAGACGTGCGAGGTGTTCGGGCTCTCCCGCGTCCAGCGGCTGACCAGGGTCGTCCTCCCCTCCGCGGCACCCAAGATCTTCGCCGGACTGCGGCTCAGCGTCGCCCTGGCCCTGATCATGATGATCATCTCCGAGTACATCGGCAGTACCGAGGGAATCGGCTACCGCATGCTGGTCGCGCAGAGCCAGGTGGACATCCCCTCCATGTGGACCGCCATCGTGATCCTGGGGGTGCTGGGACTGGTGCTCAACGCCGCCTTCCTGCGCTTCGAGCGGCATGTGCTCACCTGGCACCGCGGCGCGCGCAAGACCGACTGACGAGACGAGAAGGTAACCAGAATGCTGGAGATCAGCGACCTCACCCATTCCTACGGCGAGTTCCGTGCGCTCGGCGGGGTGAACCTCACCGTCGCGGCCGGCGAGCTGGTCTGCATCGTCGGGCCTTCGGGATGCGGCAAGTCGACGCTGCTGCGGTCGATCGGCGGGCTGCTGCGCCCGACCGGCGGCCGCATCCTCGTCCAGGGACGCCCGGTCCAGGGCACCCCCGACGACCTGGCCATCGTCTTCCAGGACTACAGCCGCTCCCTGTTCCCCTGGATGACCGTGGCCGACAACGTGTCGCTCCCGCTGCGCCGCAAGATCTCGGACCGGAAGCGGCGCGCCGCGGCCGCGAGGGAGGCGCTGGAGCAGGTCGGCCTGCCCGCCGCGGGCGGCAAGTACCCCTGGGAGCTGTCCGGCGGCATGCAGCAGCGCGTGTCCATCGCCCGCGCCCTGGCCTACCAGCCCGCCCTCATGCTGATGGACGAGCCCTTCGGCTCCGTCGACGCGCAGACCAGGGAGGACCTGGAGGATCTCGTGCTCCAGGTGCGCAGGACCTACGGGATGACGATCGTGCTGATCACGCACGACATCGACGAGAGCGTGTACGTGGGCGACCGCGTCGTGGTCCTGTCGAAGTCCCCCGCCACGGTCGTCGGCGACCTGCGGGTCGAGGTCCCCGAGCCGCGCGACCAGATCTCCACCCGCGAGCACCCCGACTTCGTGCACCTGCGCGCCGAGGTGGGCCGCCTGGTGCGCGGCGTGCGGAGCCCGTCGGCCTCGGCTCCCTGACCCCGGCCCCCCGGCCTCCCGACCTCGCCCCCTGCGGGCACCCCGCCCCGCCCTCCGCCATCCCTCCTGAACGGACGTGCAGACACCCCGGCCGTTCCGTCCGGCCGGGAACAGGTGGTCGGCGGCGCCGGACGATCCCTCACCGGGGCCGCTCCTGAAGATCGACCTCCCCTGTCACCGGCGGCCTCTCCCGGCGGGGGTCCCGCCGGCGTGACGGTCCGCCGAGGGTGACGCCGGCGGGCCTCCCCGCGCCCCGTCCGGCGACCGCGACGACCACCGGCGCGAGATCGCCGGAACGGATGAGCGTGGTCTGACGAATCTCCCGGGACCGCGCGGCGGGGAAAGGCCGCGCGGTCACAAAGAAGTGATCTTCAAAAGGGGAGGACGGGGGCTTTGGCGCACGGACATGGCCACGACACGCTCTCGCCGCCCCGTTCCTGCATTTCGATTCAAAACAGGTCTCACCAGAAACAGCAAGGCGATATAAAACAGACATAACGCATTAGGCGGTATAAGAGCCGCCCGGTTCCGCGTCTGTTCCGGTGAATGGCGCCCGGAAGAGGCGCCGTGCCCGAGCTCCCCGGCTTCACCCGCGTACACGGGAGCGGTGAGGCGCGCGGCCGCGGTGGCGGTACGGGGCCCACCGGTCGAGGCGGGCCCCGCGCCGCGGTTTCAGACCCTGAGCGTGAGAACGTGCTCGACCAAGGTGATCAGGGTCGACTTCACGGCGTCGCGGGACCGGGCGTCGGTCCGGACGATGGGGATGTGCGGGGAGATCGTCAGGGCCTCCCGGACCTCCTCCTCGCCGTGGACGTGCGATCCGCCGAACCCGTTGAGGGCCACGACGAACGGCAGGCCGGCCTCCTCGAAGTAGTCGATCGCCGGGAAGCTGTCGGCCAGCCGCCGCGTGTCGACCAGCACGATCGCCCCGATCGCGCCCTTGACGAGGTCGTCCCACATGAACCAGAAGCGGTGCTGCCCCGGCGTACCGAACAGGTACAGGATCAGGTCGCGGTCCAGTGAGACGCGGCCGAAGTCCATGGCGACCGTGGTGGTCCGCTTCGACGGGATGTGCGAGAGGTCGTCGACATCCGCACTCGCCTCCGTCATCACCGCTTCCGTGGTCAGCGGCATGATCTCGGAGACCGCACCGACGAAGGTCGTCTTGCCGACACCGAACCCGCCGGCGACGACGATCTTCGTCGACGTCATTCCGGCGTCAGAGCCTGCGAAGCCCACTGAGCACCCTTTCAAGCAAATTGAGATCCGGTTTACCCGCATCCAGTGACGGCTGGTGGATCTGCACCAGGCCCTCGGCCGCCATGTCCGCGATCAGCACCCGGGTCACGCCGAGCGGCATGCGCAACAGGGCCGAGAGCTCGGCGACCGAGCGCACCTGCCGGGACAGTGTAATGATCGCCTGGTATTCCGTGGAGAGCATGGAGAGCGAAGCGGGATCCATGCTCGCGAACGTCGCCGAGGAGACCAGAGCCTCGAGAGCGAGCTGCACCCGGGGGGCCGTCCGGCCCCCCGTCACAGCGTACGGGCGGATCAGACGATCCCGCCCGCTCTTGGCCTGGGGCGTGGTCATGGGGTCCTCCCCCGGTCCGCGCCAGCCTGGTGCGTCCATATCACCCCCCTATCGCTGTACCGACTGCAGCTCGGCGCGGAGAGCAGGCGTGAGCGCCTGACCGGCACGTTCTGCGAGCAAGGTCATCTGGTAGGCCACGAGGCCCATGTCGCAGTCCGGCGAGGCCAGCACGGCCAGCGCGGAACCGTCGCTGATGGACATCGTCAGCAGCAGGCCCCGCTGCATCTCGATCACCGTCTGTGCCACGGGGCCGCCCTCGAAGACGCGCGAGGCGCCCTGGGTGAGGCTGATCAGACCGGCCGTGATCGCGGCGAGCTGGTCCGCCCGGTCCCGGGGAAAGCCCTGGGAGTAGGCCAGTGGAAGCCCGTCCGCGGAGACGATCACCGCGTGCGCCACCCCCGGCATCTCCTTGACGAACTCGGTGATCAGCCAGTTGAAGCCGCGGGCGGCCTGGCTGAGTTGGTTGTTCACTGCTGGTTCTCTCCCTCGACGGCGTTGGCGCGCTCACTCATCTCGGCGCGTCCCTGCCGTACGCCTTGCTGGAAACTGGACAGACGACTGCGCACCCGTTCGGCCGAGATCGGCGGCATCGGCGCGGCGGGCGCCGGCGCGGCCGTCGAGGCGGAACCGGGGACGAGGTTCGCCTTGGGCACCCGCTTGGGCAGCCCGGCTCCGGTCACGCCGCCCTCCACGGGCTTCTTGGCGACCTCGGCGGCGGCCCACCCCTGGTCGGAGGGGCTGCTCCACGGCTGCCTGTCGGCGGGCGCGGCCGCCCTGAGCGGCTCCGGCTGCCGCGGAGCCTGCGGCGCGCCCTGCGACGGCTGCTGGAGCTGCCTGGGCTGACGCTGCGGAAGCGGCTGCGACGCCGAAGACACCGAGGACGGGGACGGGTGCGAGATCTGCGGGAAGTTCTGGGTCTCGAGTCCCTGCGGGCCTCGCCTGACCCGCTGCTCCAGCGGCCGCGGCCTGCCCTCGCCGACGGACTGGGCGCCCTGTCCGGACGTCTGTCCGGACGTCTGCCCGGACGTCTGCCCGGCGGCCTGCTCGGTGACGGGTCCGCCGGACGCCTCCTGCCCGTGGGCCCGTCCCGGCTCGGCGTCGTGGTCCTGCTCCGCCTCGGGGACGGCGGGCGCGGGGGTGCGGAACCAGTCGGATCCCACCGCCGCGAAGATCGGCAGGAACTCCTCGGGCTCGGGCTCGGTCGACGAGAAGTCCACCGCGGGCAGGGCCTGGGTGCTGTCCAGCGGTTCGGGCCGCCGCGCCGCCCACGGATCGGACGGGGACGGCTCCGGCCAGGCCGAGGGGAACGACGGGGCGGACGGGGGCGGGGCCGCCGTCAGCGGCGCCGACCACATGTCCTCCACCGCCGAGGCCGAGGCCGTCGGCCCCGACCAGAGGTCGGCGGAGGCCTGGCCGAACGCCGGCGAGGGCTGCCCGTTCCCGTCCGGGGGCCGGCCGGCGTTCCCGGCGCCGAACGCACCGGAACCGGGCGCGGAGGCGAACGGGTCGGCGCCGGGCGCCGAGGCGAACGGATCACCGCCGGGCGCGGAGGCGAACGGGTCGGGCCGCTGCGGCGCGCCGAACGTGCCGGAACCGGGGACCGAGGCGAACGGGTCGGGGTTCTGGTCCGGACCGGGCGCGCCGAACGTGCCGGCGGCGGGGACCGGGGCGAACGGGTCGGGCCTGCGCGCCGAGCCGAACGCGTCGGACCGTCCGGCCGTGCCGAACGGGTCGGGGTTCATCGAGGCGAACGGGTCGGCGACGGGCGCGGACCCGAACGGGATGCCGGACCCGCCGAAGGAGCCGGACGGCCCGCCCTGCCCCGCCATGGCCATCTCCGGCATCGCGGTGGCCTGGGCCACCACCTGCGCGGGCAGCAGCACGACGGCGCTCAGCCCGCCGGTCTCCGGCCGCCTGAGCTGGACCCTGATGCCGTGGCGCATGGCCAGGCGGCCGACCACGAACAGGCCCATCCGCCGGGAGACCGACAGGTCCACCGCGGGGGGCTCGGCCAGCCGCCGGTTGGCCTCGGCCAGTTCCTCGTCGCTCATGCCGATGCCGGAGTCGGTGACCGCCAGGATGACGGCGCCCGTCTCGTTGCCGTTGCTGGTCACCGTGACCTTGGTGTCCTGCGGCGAGAAGAAGATCGCGTTCTCCACCAGCTCCGCGATCAGGTGGACGATGTCGTTGACGGCCTGGCCGATGATCGAGGTGCCCGACTCGACCCGGAGGTTGACCCGCTCGTAGTTCTCGACCTCCGACAGCGAGGCGCGGACCACGTCGCTCAGCGGGACCGGCTCGCTCCAGCGGCGGCTCTGTTCCTGACCGGCGAGGACCAGCAGGTTCTCGGAGTTGCGGCGCATGCGGGTGGCCAGGTGGTCCAGCTTGAAGAGGCTGCCCAGCCGGCCCTCGTCCTGCTCGCCCTGCTCCAGGTCGTCGATGAGGTCGATCTGGCGTTCCACCAGCGACTGGGTGCGCCGGGAGAGGTTGACGAACATCGAGTTGATGTTGCTGCGCAGCCGGGCCTCGTCGCCCGCCAGCCGGATGGCCTCGCGGTGGACCTCGTCGAAGGCGCGGGCCACTTCCCCGATCTCGTCGCGGGAGGCCACCCCGATGGAGGGCACCTCGACGTCCGGGGCGTGGTCGCCCGACTCCCGCAGCACGCGGACGGTCTCGGGGAGCCGGCTGCCGGCCACCTCGAGCGCCTCGCTGCGCAGCTTGCGCAGCGGCCGCACGAGCGTGCCGGCCACCCAGGCGGTGATGAGCAGGATCAGCACGAGCAGGACCAGGATCGAGGCGCCGGAGATGATGGCGCTGCGCTGCTCGGCGCTCTCCAGCGCCTGGCTGCGGGCGACCACCGAGGCGGCCAGGCCGCGCTCGACGGTCCGCATGCCGTTCACCTCGGCGGAGACGGCGTTGTACCAGACGTCGGCGCTGCGCAGCCAGCTCGGGCCGATGCGCTCCAGCGGCTTGTTCTCCCGCATGAGCGACATGACCAGGGTGCGCATGCTGTTGGCCTGGATGACCTGCGTGCCGCCGACCACCGTGCCGAGCTGCTGGATCTGACCGGTGGCGGCGGTCGCCCGGAAGGCGTTCTCCTCGCTCTGCTGGCTGCGGTACGCGCCCAGCAGGTCGGCCGGGTCGTCGAAGTCGAACTTGCGGTCCAGGAAGCTGACCAGCAGGGTGCCGCGCTGCCGGGCGACCTGCTCCTTGGCGCGGCTCAGCGCGCCCAGCGCGAGCGCGTCGCCGATGAGGCGCTCGTCGCCGCCGCTGCGGCCCAGGTCGTCGTGGAGGGTGATGAAGTCGGTGATCATCCGGCTGTACATGCCGAGGGCCGCGCGGGGCAGCACGCTGCCGTCGGTCATCAGCCTGCGCAGGCCGGGGAGGCCGTTCAGCCAGCGGCGCACCTGGGCGGCCTCGAGGCGGATGCGGGCCGCCTGGGACTGCTCCAGGGCGTCGATGGCGTCCTTCACCTGCTCGCTGGTCCGGTCGACCACCGCGCGCTGCTCCCTGACGTTGGCGAGCCGGGCGCGGGTGCTGCTGGCGACGTACCAGGCGGTCAGGTCGCGTTCCTCGGCCATCTCGTGGGAGAGGGTGCCGAGCGACTCGACGAGCGAGGCGACCTCGGTCATCCGGCGGTACTCGCCGGCCGTGGACAGGGCGGTGGTGAGCTGCAGGCCGGTGAGCAGTACGGCGGCGGCGGTCGGGAGCAGGATCAGCGCGACCAGGCGGGGCCGCACACGCCAGTTCGCCGGCAGGAGACGGCTGCCCATTCCCGACGCCCGGTGGTTCCGGTGGTCTTGTGTCTTCACTGGCCTACGTAACCCCTCGCCGGACTGGGAAGCGGCGGAAGCAATTTGAGCACATCCTTTATGTCACTTCGAATGGAGTAAGCACCGACGGACACCCGTAAAAGGGACCCACCGTATCAAAGATTTCAGGCTGGTCGAAAGGAATCCCTCACCTCCGGCGCCTGGTGTTTGATCATCAGGTGGCGGGTCACCGAGTACTCCCCGACCGCCTCCTGGCTCATGTCCTTGCCGAAACCGCTGCCCTTGACCCCGCCGTGCGGCGCCTCCGAGGCGATGGGCAGGTGGTCGTTGACCCAGGTCACGCCGACGTCCAGGCGGTGCGAGACGCGCAGCGCCCTGGAGACGTCACCGGACCAGACCGAGGAGGCGAGCCCGTAGGGGGTGTCGTTGGCGAGCCGTACCGCCTCGTCCTCCCCGTCGAAGGGCAGGGCGACCAGCACCGGGCCGAAGAGCTCGCCCTGGACGACCTCGCTGTCCTGGGCGGCCCCGGCCACCAGCGTGGGCGGGTAGTAGAAGCCGGGTCCCTCCAGGGGCGCGCCGCCGCACAGCACCGAGGCGCCCCGCGCGACCGCGCGCTCGACGAACCCGTGCACGCGCTCACGGTGACCGGCCGAGATCAGCGGCCCGATGTCGGAGGCCGGGTCCCAGGGGTCGCCGGGCCGGACGCGCTCCAGCGTCGCGCGCAACGCCTCGACCGCCTCGTCGTACACCCCGCGCGAGATGTAGACGCGCGTCGCGGCCGTGCAGTCCTGGCCGGTGTTGTAGGTGGCGCCCATCGCCACGCCCGTGGCCATCGCGGCCAGGTCGGCGTCGTCGAAGACCAGCGCCGGGGCCTTGCCGCCGAGTTCCAGGTGGACCCGCTTCAGCGAGCCCGTCGCGCCGCGCATCACGGCGCGGCCGGTCTCGGTGGAGCCGGTGACGCTCACCATGTCCACGCCCGGGTCGGTGACGAGCGCCTGGCCCACCTCGGCGTCGCCCAGCACGACCTGCAGCAGCCCCTCGGGGGCGCCGGCGCGGGCGAACAGCTCCGCCAGCCGCAGCGTGGTGCCCGGCGTCTGCGGCGCGGGCTTGATCACCACGGCGTTCCCGGCGGCGAGCGCCGGGCCGACCTTCCACACCGCCATCACCAGGGGGAAGTTCCACGGGGCGATCGAGCCCACGACGCCGACCGGGCGGCGCACCATGACCGAGGTGTAGCCGGCGCTGAACACGCCCGCCCCGGTGCCGTCCAGCGAACGGGCCGCCCCGGCGAAGAAGCGGAGGTTGTCCGCGGCGAACGGCAGCTCGCCGTCGCGGAAGACCGCGGCGGGCTTGCCCGTCTCGGCGACCTCCAGCCGGGTGAGCTCCTCGGCGTCGGCCTCGACGAGGTCGGCCAGGCGCAGCAGCACCCTGGCCCGCTCGGCCGGGATCAGCGCGCCCCACTCCTCGAACGCGGCGCGTGCCCGCCGCACCGCGGCGGCCACCCCGGCGACCGGGGTGTCGGCCGCGCGCGGCAGGGACTCGCCGGTCGCGGGGTTGATCAACGTACCCATGGGGCCTCTTCCGTGGTGATGGGGTGAGGGGCCGTCAGGCGCCGGCCCGCTCGATCAGGTCGGCGGCCCTGCGCAGGCCGTCGCGCCCGCGGATCTCCGCGCCCGCGGCGGCCAGGCGCTCGCGCAGCGCGGTGTCGCCCAGCAGGCGCTCCAGCGCGCCGGTCAGCTCCTCGTCGGCGAAGGCGTAGGTGGCCAGCCGCACGCCGTAGCCGAGCTCGTGGACGCGCTGGGCGTTGTCGTACTGGTCCCAGAAGAGCGGCAGCAGGATCATCGGCTTGCCGAAGTGCAGCGCCTCGGTCACGGTGTTGTTGCCGCCGTGCGTGATGACCAGGTCGACCATGGGGATGATCGTGGTCTGCGGCACGAACTCGGCCCCCCACATGTTGCCGGCGAGCTTGATCTCCTCGTGCAGCGGGCCCATCGAGACGATGAAGCGGTACGGGGTGCCGGCCAGCACGTCGATCACCCGCTGCATCAGGGAGACGTCCGCCGAGCCGAGCGAGCCCAGCGAGAAGTAGACGAGCGCGCCTTCACGGGCGGCCAGCGAGGCGGGCAGCTCGAACTCCCCCTCGGTCTCGCGGACCGAGGAGTCCAGCCGGTGCCAGGTGTCGCCCAGCGGGCGGGCGTCCGTGTAGTCGAGGAGCTCGGGGAAGACGTACAGGTTGAGGTCGCCCTCGTGGATGAAGTCCAGGTCGGGCAGGGGCGGGGCGCCCTGGGCGACGACCCACTCGTTGAAGGCGGTCCAGATCTCACGGTGGGTGCGGTCGTACTCGGCGCCGAAGGCCTCCCACTCCGAGCGGTCGGCGGCGGGCAGCCCGGAGAAGACCGGGGGGACGCCCTCGCCGCGCACCTCCAGCGGGTTGCACGAGACGATGCGCACGAACGGCTTCCCGGCCGTCAGCAGCGCCGGGAACGTGATGACGTTGTCCTCGACGATGACGTCCGGGCGGACGCGCTCGATGATCTCCCTCAACCGAGGCTCGCTGTACCTGGCGCCGTCGATGAGGGCGTCCCAGATCGGCTTGGTGACGGTCTCGAGTTGTTCCCGCGTGGACTTGCGGTATTCCGGGGCGGTGTCCCTGATGAAGTCCTTCCAGAACTGCCCGGCGTCCTGCTCCTCCTCGGAGGGGGGCGCGAGATCGACCAGGTCCTCCTCGAATCCGAGCGCCTCCAGTTTCCCCTTCCAGGAGGCCTCGGCGGCGAAGACGACCCGGTGCCCGCGCCGGCGAAGAATGTCACCGATGCCGATGCAATTGTTCGTCGGCCCGTAGGCACTCTCCGGCATGAACAGGATCGTGAGAGACATCACGCCTCCTTGCGTCTAGGGGGTTACGGCTTTTGAAAAACGGTGTAAATCGCGGCTGGTAAAAACGCTGGGAAAGGGTCACTATGGACCCCGGCACAGAGCGTGCTCTTCGAAGAGCGGGGAAGCATGACGCGCAAGGGACGGGCGGACAGACGCCTGGATCTCATCGCGGCCGCACACCGCGCGATCATCAGGCACGGCACCGAGGGAGTGCACCTCAACCACGTCGCCGAGGAGGCCGGGCTCACCTCCGGGGCCGTCCTCTACCACTACCCCCGTCTCAGCGAGCTGCTGGTCGACGCCCACCACGCCGGGATGGAGCGCTTCTACGAGCAGAGGCTCAAGCGGATCGCCGGGATGCGCGACCCCGCGGAGAAGCTGGTGGTCACCGTCCGCTCCGGGCTGCCCCACGGCCCGGACGACCCGGACGTGCGGCTGCTCAACGAGCTCGGCGGCGCCGCGCCCCGCAACAGGATGTACGCGCTGCTGCTGACCACCCTCTACGACCGGCAGGTCTCGCTCTACCAGAGCATCCTGGACACCGGCGCCGCCCTGGGGGCCTTCACGCTCTCCGGCGACTGCCTGACCGTCGCCCGCAACCTGGTCGCGCTCGAGGACGCGTACGGCTACCGCATAACGGCCCGCCACCCGGTGATCGGCCCGCAGGAGGCGGCGGACCTCATCCTCGACTACGCCAGGACCGCGACGGGTCACCCGCTCAAGTCGTCTCATTGAGGGACCAGCACCCCGTCCGCGTCCGCCCAGCCGAGCGCCACCGGCGAGCCCGCCCGGACCCGCGTGGCCCCCTGCACGGCCACCAGGACCGGCGCCGGACGTCCGGCGACCAGGACCGACACGTGCGAGACGCCGCCGTAGAAGCTCACGTCGACGACCTCGCCGCGCAGCACGCCCTCGGCGCCGAGCCTCAGGCGCTCGGGACGCACGGCGAGCAGCGCGGGCGTGCCGTCGGGCATCGTGGACACGCCGGGCAGGACGCCGAGGCCGTCCGCGGCCAGGCCCACCGAGCAGGCCCGGCCGGCGAAGAGGTTGTTGGCGCCGACGAAACCGGCGACGAACGGGGTGCGCGGGCGCTCGTACAGCTCGACGGGGGCGTCCACCTGCTCGACGCGCCCGGTGTCGAAGACCGCGATCCGGTCGGCCAGCGACATGGCCTCCTCCTGGTCGTGGGTGACCACGACGAAGGTGATGCCGACCTCGTCCTGCAGCCGCTTGAGCTCCAGCTGCATCTCCGCGCGGACCTTCTTGTCCAGCGCCGACAGGGGCTCGTCCAGCAGCAGCAGGCGCGGGCGCTTGACGATCGCGCGGGCCAGCGCGACCCGTTGCCGCTGACCGCCCGACAGCTGCTGCGGCCTGCGCCCGGCCATCGCGCCGAGGCCGACCTTCTCCAGCACCTCGCCGACCCGGCGGCGCACCTCGGAGCGGTCCAGCCGCTCCCGCTCCAGGCCGTAGGCGACGTTCTTGGCCACGGTCATGTGCGGGAACAGCGCGTAGGACTGGAACATCAGGTTGACCGGGCGGCGGTGGGCCGGCCTGGCGAGCAGGTCCTCGCCGTCGAGCGTGACGGTGCCCTCGTCGGGCGACTCGAAGCCCGCCAGGATCCGCAGCAGCGTCGTCTTGCCGCACCCGCTGGGGCCCAGCAGCGCGAAGAACTCGCCCTGCCGGATCTCCAGGGAGACGTCCGACAGCGCCGTGACGTCGCCGAACCGGCGGCTGACTCCCGTGATCTTCAGCATCAGGACAGGGACTCCGTCAGTCGGGTCATCCGCTGGGCCACGATCACCACGGTGAAGCTCACGAGCAGCAGCAGCGTGGCCAGCGCGTTGATCTCAGGGGTGACCCCGAAGCGGACCATTGAGTAGATGACGATGGGCAGGGTCGGCGTGGTGGGGGCCGACGTGAAGAACGCGATGACGAACTCGTCGATGGACAGCGTGAACGCCAGCAGCGCCCCGGCCACGATGCCCGGCGCGAGCTGAGGCAGCGTGACGCGGGCGAACGTGGTCAGCGGGGTCGCGCCCAGGTCCCTGGACGCCTCCTCCAGGGAGGTGTCGGCGTGGGTGAGGCGGGTGCGGACCACCGCGGTGACGAACGCCGTGCCGAACACGGTGTGCGCCAGCAGCACCGAGTGCAGGCCCAGGGTCGAGCGGATCGTGGCGTAGAAGACCAGCAGGCCGATGCCGAGCACCAGGTCCGGCAGGATCGCCGGCAGCATGCCGACCGCGTCCAGCGTCCGCGACCGGGTGTGGCGGACCAGGCCCACGGCCAGCAGGGTGCCCAGCACCGTGGCCAGCGCGGTGGAGCCCACGGCCACGATCAGCGTGTTGACCAGGCCCTCGCGGATCCTCTCGTTCTGGGCGAGCACGCCGTACCAGTCGAGGCTGAACCCCTCGTGGACGTAAGGGGACTCGCCGGCGTTGAACGACATCGCCACCAGCACGACGATCGGCGTGTACAGGAAGACGTACGACACCCAGAAGGGCACGTACAGCAGGCGGGATCTACGCACGTCGGGCACTCCAGGCCTGCAGCAGCAGCAGGACGACCAGCACGGCCAGCAGCGCCAGCACCAGGGTGGACCCGAACGGCCAGTCGCGCGCCTTGAGGAACTGGTCCCTGATCAGGTTGCCGACCATGATGGAACGGCCGCCGCCGAGCAGCTCGGGGATGATGAAGTTGCCGAAACTCGGCACGAACACGAACAGGCAGCCGGTGAGGACGCCCGGCAGGGTCAGCGGCAGCGTCACCGACGCGAACGTGCGCGCCGGCGAGGCGCCGAGGTTGGCCGAGGCCTCGCGGAGCTGGGGGTCCAGCCGCTCGATCGCCGCGTACAGCGGCAGCACCATCAGCGGCAGGTAGGAGTAGACCAGGCCGACGACGATCGTGCCCTGGTTGTAGAGCAGCTCCAGCGGCTTGTCGATCAGCCCCATGTCCAGCAGCGCGCTGTTGACCAGGCCGGGACCGCTCAGCAGCACGATCCAGGCGTAGATGCGGATCAGGAAGTTCGTCCAGAACGGCAGCACGATCGCGACCAGCGCGATCGTCTTCCACTTCCCGGGCAACCGGGCGATCAGGTAGGCCGTCGGGTAGCCGATCAGCAGGGTGATCAGCGTCGCGAGGCCGGCCAGCTTCACCGAGCCGACCAGCACCTCCAGGTAGAGCGGGTCCAACAGCCGGGTGAAGTTCTCCCCGGTCACCTCGTAGACGACACCGCCGAAACGGCCCCTGCGGAACAGCGTGAAGCCGATCAGCAGCACCAGCGGGATCAGCATCAGGACGATCAGGTACGTCAGGCCGGGCCCCAGGAAGACGAGTCTTCCCAGGGCGCGCGAACGGCGCGCCCGTGATCTCACGGACGCGCCGGAAACGGTGGAACGCGTCACTGCTTGGTCGCGACCTCGGTCGCGAGCCTGGTGAACTTCACCGAGTCCTCGCCCAGGTCGATGATCGACTCACCCTTGAGCAGGTCGGACGGGGTCATCTGGAGCGGGGCGTTGGCGGCCTTGAGCTTGGCGTCCATGGCGTCCATGGCGGCCTTGTTCGGGACCTTGTAGAGGATGTTCTCCGCGGCCCAGCCGTGCACCTTCGGGTCCAGGATGTAGTTGATGAAGGCGTGCGCCGCCTCCTTGTTCTTGGAGGACTTCAGCACGACCATGGTGTCCACCCACAGGTCGCTGCCCTCCTTGGGCACCGCGAACTTGATGTTCTTCTCGGTGGTCGGGCACCAGCCGTCCCACGCCTCGACCATCACGGCCTCGCCGCTCTTGAGCTTGTCGCCGAACGTCGTGTCGTCGTAGCCCAGCAGCTTCGGCTTGGCCTCCAGCAGCTTGGCCTTCACCTTGGCGATCTCGTCGTCGCTCCTGGTGTTGACCGAGTAGCCCAGCGCCTTGATGGCGGGCAGGGCCAGCCAGCGCTCGGTGGTCATCATGGTGACCTTCTTGAGCGCCTCGGCGGGCGGGTCGAGCAGATCGTTCCAACTCGTGGGGGCATTCTTCACCAGGTCGGTCCGGTAGCAGATACCGGTGGTGCCCCAGGTGTAGGGGACCGAGAAGACGTTGCCCTTGTCGTAGGAGAGTTCCTTGGCCTCGGGGTAGAGGTTCGCGAGGTTGGGGATCAGCTCGGGGTGCAGCGGCTCCAGCAGGCCGGCCTCGTTGAGGGCCTGGGCGTACTGGCCGGAGACGAAGGCCACGTCGAGACCGGTGTCGGCCCCGCTGGTCAGCTTCGCCATGGCCGCCTCGTTGGTGTCGTGCAACGTCACCTTGAGGTCGGTCTTGAGCTTGGCCTTGACCTCGGTGGCCAGTTCCTTGGGGGTGTAGCCGTCCCAGACGGTGACCGTGACGCTCTGCTTGGACAGGTCGGCGTTCGGGTCGAGCTGCGCCGAGGAGGCTTCCGCGGCGGGAGCGGCGGCGGTGTCGGGGGACTCCCCGCCACAGGCCGAGATCGCGAGCGCGAGACCGGCGGCCAGGGCGGCGGCCGGGAGACGACGGATGTGAGTGCGGGGCACGGCCGCTACTCCTTAAGAAATCAGGTAAGTGGGGTAGACCGGCCGTGAGGGGACACGGCAGACCAAAGCAGGAGTGTTGCAGTCAACATTAACTTGAGCAAGACTGCCCCCGACATCACCCCTGGAAAGTTTGGTCCGCTTGTTAAATCCATGTTCAATCTGGGACAAGTTGGACACGGTTCCCGAGGCCGGCGACGGACGGACCGCCGCCCTGCTCACCGCTCTGACCTGCGAGAAGACCGGTCCGTTCGCCGTGCGGCACTTCCGGCCGCTCCCCGACGCGATCCACGAGCGTCTTTCAATCGACACTCAATCGTCATCGTCACCCCAGGCCCCCGGGGCCCCCGGAGCGGCCGAGCGTGGCTTCGACGTCGATCAGACCAACCGCTCCGTGGTCGTCGGCGAGCGGGTGGTGGTCAAGTGGCTCACCCCGCCCGCGCCGTTCCCCCAGCCCGCGCCCGAGGTGTTCGCCCACCTGACGGCGACCGGCTTCACCGCGACCGCCACCCCGTACGCGTCCGTCTCGCGCCGCGCCGCCGACGGCTCCGAGTCGCTGGTGGCCCTGGTCACCGCCTACCTGCCCGGCGCCCGGGACGGCTGGGAGTGGTGCGTGGACGAGGCCGTCGCGGGCACCACCGCCTTCGCCGCGGACCTGGGCGCCCTCGCCGCCGACCTGCACGCGGCCATGGCGACCCCCTCACCCGTCCTCCCCGACCCGGTGCGCCGCGCCGCGCCCGTACCCGCCGCCGGGCAGAGCCCCTGGTGGCTCCGGGCGGAGGAGGCGCTGCGGGAGGCGCTCGCCCTGACCGGCGGCGAGGACGGCGACTGGCTGGCCGCCCGCGCCGGCACGCTCCGCGCGGCCCTGGCCCCGCTGAGCTCCCCGGGCCCCGTCCCGCTGATCCGCATCCACGGCGACCTGCACGTCGGCCAGGTGCTCCGCTGGCGGGACGGGTACGCGGTGATCGACTTCGACGGGAACCCGACCGTCACCGGCGCCGACCCCTTCCAGCCCGCCGCCCGCGACCTCGCCCAGCTCACCACGAGCCTCGAACACGTCGGCCAGGTCGCGATCCTGCGCCGCGGCGCCTCCCCCTCGGAGATCGCCGGATGGGCCGCCGCGTCCCGCGCCGCCCTGGAGGGCGCCTACCGGGAGCGCCTGACCGCGCTGGGGCACGCCGCCCCGCTGGACCGTTCCCTGCTGGGCGCCTTCGAGATCGAACAGGAGTGCCGCGAGCTGGTCTACGCCGCCCGGCACCTGCCCCGCTGGCGCTACGCCCCGATGGGCGTGCTGCGCTCCCGATACCCGTGACCCCCTCCCCCGGCGCCACCGGCGCCCCCGCCCCCCTCGGTGCCTTCACCGCCCCCGGTTCCCCCGCCGCCCCCGCCGTCCCCCGGTCCCGGCCGGTGCCCGCGCCCGCGTTCCCGACGAAGGAGAGCACGTGATCCCCGACCTCTACCTCGCCGACCTGGAGGCCAAGCCCACGGCGCTGGCCCGCCTGGCCGACGCCCTGGCGGAGGGCGACCCGTTCCCGTCGATCCCCGCGCCGGTCCGGCGGGTGCTCCTGCTGGGCATGGGCAGCTCCCGCTACGCCGCCCGGGTGGCCGCGCTGCGGCTGCGGGCGGCGGGGGTGGACGCGGTGGCCGAGTACGCCTCCGCCGCGTCGTCCTACCCGCCCGGTCCCGGGACCCTGGTGGTCGCGATCTCCGCCACCGGCGGCAGCCGGGAGACCCTGGACGCGGTCGCCCGCCACCGGGGCCGCTCCCTCGTGCTCGCGCTGACCAACGCCCCGGACTCCCCCGTCACCGAGGGCGCCGACCTGGTGGTGCCGATGCTCGCGGGCGAGGAGCGCGGCGGCGTGTCCTGCCGGACCTTCCAGCACACCCTGGCCCTGCTGCTGGCGCTCACCGCGCGCCTCACCGGCTCCGTCCTGGACGTGCCCGGCCTGCTGCTGCGTACCGCCGAGGCCACCGCCGACCTGCTGGACCGGCGCGGGGAGTGGCTGGAGGACGCGGCGGCCCTGCTCGACGGCCCGCACGGCGTCTACACGATCGCCCCGGCCGAGCGCCTGTCCTCCGCCGAGCAGTCGGCCCTGATGTTCCGCGAGGGCCCGCGCAGGCCCGCCGACGCCTGCGAGACCGGCGACTGGGCCCACGTGGACGTCTACCTCACCAAGACCCTCGACTACCGCGCCGTCCTGTTCCCCGGTTCCCGGTACGACGAGCAGGCCATGGACTGGATCCGGCAGCGGAATTCGACCGTCCTGACCGTCGGCGGCGACCTGCCCGGTGCCGCGGCCTCGATCCGCTACCGGCACGACGACGACCCCGACGTCGCGCTGCTGACCGAGACGCTGGTGCCCGAACTCGTCGCGGCCCGCTGGTGGCTCACCCCCGAGCCGACGAACTGACGCACCGGCGCGGCCGGGCGCGAACCGCCGGCGGGCCCGCGCGACCGCCGGACCCGGCCGAGGCCGCCCCGCCCGCGGGTCCTACACCGAGGTCCCGTACGCCGTGCGGACCCGCAGCACGTGCTCGACCAGGGTGATCAGCGTGCCCTTGACGGACTCCCGGGAACGGGCGTCGGTCCGCACGACCGGGACGTGCGGGGCCAGCGTCAGCGCCTCGCGCACCTCCTCCTCGTCGTGGGGGAACTCCCCGTTCCAGCCGTTGATGCCGACGACGAAGGGGAGCCTGGCCTCCTCGAAGTAGTCGATCGCGGGGAAGCCGTCGGCCAGCCGCCGCGTGTCGATCAGGACCACCGCGCCGATCGCGCCGCGGACCAGGTCGTCCCACATGAACCAGAACCGGTGCTGGCCGGGCGTGCCGAACAGGTACAGGATCAGGTCGCGATCCAGCGACAGCCGGCCGAAGTCCATCGCCACCGTCGTGGTGGTCTTGTGCGGCGTCAGCCCCAGGTCGTCGACCCCGGCGCTGGCGTCGGTCATGACCGCCTCGGTGGTCAGCGGCACGATCTCCGACACCGACCCGACGAACGTGGTCTTGCCGACGCCGAACCCACCCGCGACAACGATCTTTGTCGACGTCAGGCCGCCCTGGCTAGAGCCTGCGAAGTCCACTGAGCACCCTTTCGAGCATGTTGAGATCCGGTCGTCCCTCGTCGAGATGCGGCTGGTGGATCCGGACGAGACCCTCGTCGACCATATCCGCCACCAACACCCTGGCCACGCCGAGCGGAACCCTCAGCAACGCCGATATCTCGGCGACCGAACGGTACGAGCGGCAGAGTCCGATGATGGCATCCTGCTCCGGTGTGAGCAGAGCCAGATCCTCCTCCATGATGAAGGAGGAGGAGACCAGTGTCTCGATCGCCAGGTGGAAACGGGGCTCGGACCTGCCGCCGGTGACGGCGTACGGGCGGAACAGGGGCTCGTCGTCCCCGGCCGCGTCACTCCCGAGCACGGGCCTGCCCCGCCGGCGGGCCGGAGGCGGCCACTAACGGCCCCGGGCCGACTGCAGCTCGGCGCGGAGCGCCGGGGTGAGCACCTGCCCCACCCGCTCGACGAGCAGCGTCATCTGGTACGCCACCAGGCCCATGTCGCAGTCGGGCGAGGCCAGCACGGCGAGACAGGAACCGTCGCTGATGGCCATCACCAGCAACAGGCCCCGCTCCATCTCCACCACGGTCTGGGTGACCGCACCCCCCTCGAACACCCTGGAGGCCCCCACGGTCAGGCTGAGCAGACCGGCCGCGACGGCGGCGAGCTGGTCGGCCCTGTCCCCCGGGAACCCCTCCGAGCTCGCGATCCTCAGCCCGTCGGCGGAGACGCACACCGCGTGCGCGACACCGGGCGTGCCCCGGACGAACTCGGTGATCAACCAGTCGAACCTGCGCGCCTCATGACTCAGGGGCGTCACGAGCCCTCCTCCCTGTCCCCCGGTCGCCCGGTGGTGGTCTCGACTACTTCGGCGCGGCCCCGCCGCACACCTTGCTGGAAACTCGACAGCCGGCTGCGCGCCCTCTCGGGCGAGAGCGACGGCACGGGGGAGGAGGGCGCCGCGGCGGTTCCCGGCACCAGGTTCGCGCGGGGCGTGCGCTTGGGCAGGCCCGCCGCGGTGATCCCGCCGAGTGAGGGGTCGCTCGCCGCCCGTGCGGCCTGCCAGCCCGCGTCGGCGGGGGTGCTCCAGCCGTCCCGGCCGTCGTCCTCCCGTGCCGCCGTTTCCCCGTCCGGCTCGTGGGCCGCCGGGGACGACGGATCGCGGACCGGCACACCGGACGCGGGGGTCCGCTCCTCCCCCTCGTCCGGCCCCGTCCCGTAGGCGGCGTCCGTCCCGGGACCGGAGGACGGGACCTCCACCGGCCGGCCCCCCTCCTCCTCGCCGCCCTGCTCGCCCTGCTCGCCCTGCTCGCCCTGCTCGCCCTGCTCGCCCGCCCGGCGGAACCAGGCCGACTCGATCGAGGCGAAGATGGGCAGGTACTCCTCCTGCTCGGCCTCGAACGGGGAGACGCTCGCCGCCGGCAGCGCCTCCGCGCTCTCGCCGTACGCGTACGAGGACCGGCCCGGATCGACCGGCGCCGGGACGTGCCCGTTACCGTTGCCGCCGGCGCCGCCGGCCCCCCGCCTGGGCAGGGGCGGTCCGTCGCCCGTCACCCCCGCGGGCGCCGCCCACTCCTGCGGCGTGTGCTCGACCGGCAGCGGATCCCGCCCGAACGAGGAGCCGCCGGGCAGCGAGGCCTCCCCGGACGAGCCCTGCCCGAACGGCTGCTCGTACGAGGACCGCCCGAACGAGTCCCGCGCGGCCGCGGGGAGCGCGCCCGCCTGCGGCTGGGACCCGAGATCGTGCGACGTGCCCTGATCCGCGCCCCAGGAGGGGGTCCGCACCGGCCGGACCTCCTGGATCACGATCTCCGCCGGGAACAGCACCATGGCGACGGTGCCGCCGCCCTCCTGCGGGCGGAGCTGGACCCGGACGCCGTGGCGCAGCGCCAGGCGGCCGACCACGAACAGCCCCATCCGCCGCGACACCGAGACGTCGACGACGGGTGGGTCGGCCAGGCGGCGGTTGACCTCGAAGAGCTCCTCCTGCGTCATGCCGATGCCCGGGTCGCTGACCGCGAGCAGCGCCCCGCCCCCCTCGATCATGCTGCTGGAGACCGTGATCGGGCTCTCCCTGGGCGAGAACTGGATGGCGTTCTCCACCAGCTCGGCCACCAGGTGGACGATGTCGTTGGCGGCGGCGCCCGTGATCGAGATCGTCCGGTGCACCTTGACCTGGACCCGCTCGTAGCCCTCGACCTCCGACAGGGAGGCGCGCACGACGTCGATGAGCTTGGCCGGCCGGCTGCGCCTGCGGGCCGGCTCGTGACCGGCGAGGACCAGGAGGTTCTCGGAGTTGCGCCGCATCCGGGTGGCCAGGTGGTCGAGGCGGAACAGGTCGGCCAGCCGGCCGCCGTTCTCCTCGCCCTTCTCCAGGCCGTCGATCAGGGAGATCTGCCGCTCGACCAGGGTCTGCGTACGGCGCGACAGGTTGACGAACATGGCGCTGATGTTGGAGCGGAGCTCGGACTCCTCGGCGGCCAGCCGGACCGCCTGCCGGTGGACCTCGTCGAAGGCGCGGGCGACCTCGCCGATCTCGTCGCCGGTCTCGACGGAGATGGGGGCGACGTCGGGCGTCCGCGTCTCGCCGGAGAGCCGCAGCCGGCGCACGGCGTCGGGAAGCCTGAAGCCCGCCACCTCCAGCGCCTCGGCCCGGAGCCGGCGCAGCGGCGCCACCATCGAGCGGGCGATGACGATCGTCAGGCCGAGGACCAGCAGGAGCATCAGGAGGATCAGCGCGGACGTGATGATCGCGTCGCGTTGCTCGGTCTCCTCCAGCATGCGGGCCCGGATGACCACGGCGGCGGCGACCTCGGTCTCGACCTTGCGCATGCGCTCCAGGATCGTGGCGTTGTCCGAGAACCACTGCCTGACCTCGTTGAAGTCCGAGAGCAGCCGCCCGGTGTGGGCGGGATTCCCGGCGAGCGCGATCACCCTGGCCTTGGTCAGCTCGGCCCGGTGCGCCCGCTCGTCGATCAGCGCGGCGGCCAGGAGCCTGCTGTTGGCCGGGCTCGCCTCGACGCCGAAGTCCGCCGTGAACTCCCCCATGCGGGAGCGTGAGGCGATGAACTCCTCGATCTCCTGCGCGTCGATCAGCGAGGGCGCGTAGTAACCCGCCAGCAGGCGGACGCGCTGCCGGGAGACCTCCTCCTTGGCGTACGCCAGCGCGCTGAGCGCGCGGGTGTTGCCGATGATCTCCGAGTCGTCGCTGACCAGCGTGAGCTCCTCGTGCAGCCGGAGCAGCGGGGAGATCATGAACCTGTATCGTTCCAAGCGGGCGGTGCCCGGCAGCCCGCGCAGCTCCTCCAGGCCCTTGAGCTGGTACGTCGCGTCCTTGGCGGCCTCCACGACCCGGCTCCCGTAGGAGGCGTCGATGGTCGCCAGGGCCGGCAGCGCCTTCGCGACCAGGGCGTCCACCGCCCTGCGCTGGGCCTCCGCGTTCGCCTTCAGGCTCGCGTTGGAGGGCTGGAAGGACGCCCAGGCCCCCCTGTCACGTTCCGATCCGAGCCCCTGGGCGAGAGCGCGGAGGGTGTCGGAGTGCTCCGCCGCGGCGGCGGTCCGCCGGTGTCCGGACACGTCCTCGACCGAGGCCACCACGCGCGCCCCGGCGAGCACGACGCCCACCGCGGTCGGGACCAGGATCAGGGCCGTGAGGCGCGAGCGCACCCGCCAGTTCCTCAGGCCGAAGCGGGCGGCGAGCCGCCGGGGGCGGCCGGACGCGCCGGACGCAGCAGGCCGAGCACTCTCGGATGTGGCCGTCGTCACCGCTCTCGCTACTCCTCAATCACGACACAAGTGGACAATATGAGACCACAAGGTCACGCAAAAGAATCAGCAAAACCGACATATCGACTTTAATCGTTACGAAGGCGACGAGAAAGGACCGCCCCGCTCAGCGCAGGGCGGCCAGCACCTGATCCCGTACCTGTGCCCTCTGGACCTCGTCGGTCAGGGGGCGACCGGCTCTGTCGACCACGTAGAAGACGTCAACCGCCTCTGCGCCGAGAGTCTCCACACGGGCGGCCCGTACGTCAAGGCCACATTCACCAAATGCTCTACCTATCCGCCACAAAAGCCCCGGACGGTCATGGGCCCGTACCTCGACGACGGTCGCGGTGTTCGAGGCGTCGTCCACCAGGTTCACCCGGGGCGGCGCCACCGGCACCCGGGCCGGGCGCATCGACCTGGTCCTCCTGGCCAGGCGCTGCTCGATGTCGAGCCTGCCGGCCAGGACCAGCCGCAGATCGGCCTCCAGCGTGGCCGGATCGGGCGGGGAGCCGTACTCGGGGATCACCGAGAACTCGATCACGGCCGTCGCCCCGGCCGAGGCCGCCGAGGCGGCGCGGACCACCATCCGGTGCGCGGCCAGCACCCCGGCGGCACGCCAGAGCAGCCCGGAACGGTCCGGCGCGACCACGGTTACCGCTCCCCCGTTGACCCGCACGGCCCCGCCGCCGTGGCGGGCCAGGGACGCCTGCTCCACCGAGAGCGAGGGCGCCGGCCGCAGCGGGGTGCCCGAGAGCGCCGAACGGACCCGGCGCACCAGGTCGGCGACCAGCGAGGCCTTCCAGGAGTTCCAGGCGGCCGGTCCCGTGGCGTGGCCGTCGGCCACGGCCAGGGCCGCCAGCAGTTCGAGGACCTCGCGCGAGCCGACCGCCCCGGCCACCCGGGAGATGGTCACCGGATCGTCCAGGTCACGGCGGGTCGCGGTCTCCGGCAGCAGCAGGTGATGGCGGACCACGGTCTCCAGGACGTCCACGTCCGCCGCGGACAGGCCCATCCGGGTGCCGATGTCGCGGGCGACCACGGCACCGGTGGTGGAGTGGTCACCGGGATAGCCCTTGCCGATGTCGTGCAGCAGCGCCGAGATGAGCAGCAGGTCCGGCCGCGAGACCTCGCGGGTGAACGACGCCGCCCCGGCCGCGGTCTCGATCAGATGCCGGTCGACGGTGTAGCGGTGCACCGGGTTGCGCTGCGGGCGGTACCGGACCCGCTCCCAGTCGGGCAGCAGACGGACCAGCATCCCCGCCTGGTCCAGCTCCTCCCAGACCGGCACGGCGGCGCGCCCCGCCCCCAGCAGCGCCACCAGCGCGTCACGCGCCTCGTCGGGCCAGGGGACGGGCAGCGGCGGCGACTGCGCGGCCAGCGTGGTGACCGTGGCGGGCGCCAGCGGCAGCCCGGCCTCGGCCGCCGCCGCGGCGGCGCGCAGAACCAGGACCGGGTCCGTACGCGGGTCGACCCCGCGGGCGAGCACGACCTCCCCGCCGTGCTCGACGACCCCGTCGGCCAGCGGGCGCCGTCCGCGCGGCGCGGGCCCGGCCAGCAGCCGGTCGACGGTACGCCAGGTGGCGTCGAAGGAGTGCCCGATCGTCCTGGCCGCCTCGGCGAGCCTGCGCATCAGGGCCTCGGCGTCGAGCAGCCCGAGCATCCCGGCCACCGCGTCCTGCTCCTGCAGCACCAGCCGGTCGGCGCCGCGCGCGGTCACCAGGTGCAGGCCGTGCCGGACGTCGAGCAGGATCTCGTACGCCTCGCGGACCCTGGGCCCAGGAGCCGAGGCGACCCAGGCGGCCGCGACCGCCTGCATCGCCTGCACGTCGCGCAGGCCGCCGCGGGCGTCCTTGAGGTCGGGCTCCAGCAGGAACGCCAGCTCCCCGCTCGCCTCGGCCCGCTTGTCCGAGGCGTCGCGCAGCTCGCCCAGGCGACGCCGGGAGTCGGCCCGCCACTCGGCGAGCACGATCTCGCGGGCCGACCGCGTCAGCTCCGGATCCCCCGCGACGTGCCGCGCCTGGATCAGCCCGAGGACCGCCTTGAGGTCCTCCCTGGCGACCTTGGCCGCCTCGTCCACCGTCCGCACCGAGTGATCCAGCCCCACCCCGGAGTCCCAGATCGGGTACCAGATCCGGTCGGCGATGCGCGCCACGTCGTCCCGGCCGTCGTGCAGCAGGACCAGGTCCAGGTCGCTGCCGGGGGCGAGCTCGGAGCGCCCCAGGCTCCCGACCGCGACGAGCGCGACCCCGCTCAGGGTGCCGAGGACACCGCGCTCGTCGCTCCTCGTCGTTCCCCCGCCCGGCCCGTACGGCGTGCCGCAGGCGGTCCGGACCAGGTCCGTCAGCCAGCGGTCGACGTCCGCGGCCCGCTCCCTGCGGGCCGCGGCGTACGAGCGAGTGTCGCCTCTCACCGGCTAGAGCGCCTCGGGTCCGCGTTCCCCGGTGCGGACCCGGATCACCGTGTCCACCGGGACGGACCAGACCTTGCCGTCACCGATCTTGCCGGTCTGCGCGGCCTTGACGATGACGTCGATCACGTCGTCGGCGTCCTCCTCCTCGGCGAGCACCTCCAGGCGGACCTTGGGCACCAGGTCGACCTGGTACTCCGCCCCCCGGTAGACCTCGGTGTGCCCGCGCTGGCGGCCGTAGCCGCTGGCCTCGCTGACCGTCATTCCCTTGACCCCGAACTGCTCCAGGGCCGCTTTCACGTCATCGAGCTTGAACGGCTTGATGATCGCGGTGATGAGTCTCATGCGTCCACCTTCTTAGACGCCGGGGTGGTGACCGGACCGTTGACGGCGGCCACACCCGAGGAGTGGATGGTACCGAGGTCGTAACCGGTCTCGGCGTGGGAGGTGATGTCGACGCCGGTGATCTCCTCCTCGGCGCCGATCCGGAAGCCCATCACCTTATCGATGACCTTCGCGATGATCCAGGTCACGATGAAGGAGTACGCGCCGACCACGACCGGGCCGAGGACCTGCAGGCCGAGCTGCTTGAGACCGCCACCGTAGAACAGGCCCGTGCTCTGCTGCTCGAGGGCGGGGTAGGCGGCGAGGAAGCCCAGGGCGACCGCGCCGACCACACCGCCGACCAGGTGCACGCCGACCACGTCGAGGGAGTCGTCGTAGCCGAACCGGTACTTCAGGCCCACCGCGAACGCGCAGGCCGCGCCGGCCAGCAGGCCGATGACCATGGCCGCCCAGGGGTCGACGAAACCACAGGCCGGGGTGATGGCGACCAGGCCGGCGATGGCGCCGGAGGCGACACCGAGGCTGGTGGCGTGCCCGTCGCGAATCTTCTCGACCAGGATCCAGGAACCGGCGGCGACCGCCGCGGCGATCTGGGTGTTCATGAAGGCCAGACCGGCGATGCGGTCGGGCGCGAGCTCGGAGCCGGCGTTGAAGCCGAACCAGCCGAACCACAGCAGGCCGGCACCCAGCAGGACCAGGGTGAGGTTGTGCGGCCGCATCGGCTCCTTGCGCCACCCGGCGCGCTTGCCGATCACGAGGGCGAGGGCCAGCGCCGCGGCTCCCGCGTTGATGTGGACCACGGTCCCGCCGGCGAAGTCCTCGATGCCGAGGTTGAACAGCCAGCCGTTGCCCCAGACCCAGTGGGCCACGGGGAAGTAGACGATCGTCGCCCAGACCACGGTGAACAGCACCCAGGCGCCGAACTTGGCGCGGTCGGCGATGGCACCGCTGATCAGCGCCACGGTGATGATCGCGAAGGTGAGCTGGAAGGCCGAGAACACCAGGCTCGGCATGCCGGTCCCGTCGTCCTTGGTGGCGGTGTCGACCAGGCTCTGCAGGCCCAGGGCGTCGAAGCCGCCGACGAACTTGTTGACGAGCTCGCTGCCGTTGTCCGTGAAGGTCAGCGAGTGCCCGTACAGCACCCACGCGACGGTCACGGTGACGAGGCTGGCGAACGACATCATCATCATGTTCAGGACACTCTTGGCCCTGGTCATTCCCCCGTAGAAGAACGCGAGACCCGGCGTCATCAGCAACACCAGCGCGGTGGCTGTGAGCATCCAGGCAGTGGTGCCGCCATCGATCTTCATTCGACGCGACCCTCCCTTACAAATGGCGTGTGGCCGGTTTCACGGTCGCAGTGATCGCTTCCTGGGCTCCATCGACCGGCCGCGCACTGACGTTGCGCCACAGCGTGTTCTTCCACGGTTTCAGGGTGCGACCTTGTGTGTTTCGCGTCTGTGAATCTCGACTCCGCGGTGTTTCGGGAGAGTTTCGGACCATACGTGGCTTGGCTTCCAGATGGCCCGAAGAACGTCACGGTGAGCACTTCCCCCGGGATCCCCGAGAGCCCGGACGACCACGGGCGACCGGACTCCACGGTGGCCATCTCTTCCCTACCCAGGGAAGCGGCCCACCGTACCCGGGACGACCGGCGAGAACTCGGACGGGACGATCGTCCGGGAACGACCGGCCTGCCCGGTTTCCTGGATCGTGCCCGGAAGCACCCACCGGCCTTTTCGGTCACCCGTGGCCCCGCTCCGGGCGTTTCGGTCCTGTGATCACCGGTGGGCGGCCCGGCGCCTCACGATGGCGGAAGAACGGTGCTCCAAGGCCCCGGCCGCCGGCGCGGCGCTGTTCCATGACCGGGGAGGACGCCGTCGTCGCGGCTCAGGACGGTCGCGGGTCGTGCCGGCGTGGAAGCCGCCCTTGCGGCACCGGCCCCGGACGGGGTCGTGCCCCCATCGGGGGCGAGCACCCGGCGTCGCGTCACCGGGTGCCGGTCGCCCCGGCGCCGGCACGAGGATCGGAGCCCAGGGCGACCTCACGACGAGGTCCACGCCGGTGCGGAACGGACTCGGCTCCGCACCGGCGGGTCTCCCCCTGTCCCGGTTACCTGGCGGTGCAGGTCACCGCGGCGGGGACGGTGTTGGCCCCGTTGCCGTTGAAACCGAAGGAGGTGGTCCCCCCCGGGGACAGCGCGCCGTTCCAGGACAGGTTGGCCACGGTGACGGCCGGACCGCTCACGGTGTGCGAGCCGCCCCACAGCTGGGTGATGGTCTGGCCGCCGGCGAAGGTCCACGCGACGGTCCAGCCGGTGAGCGCGCCGGCGCCGGTGTTCTTCACCTCGACGCCGGCCCCGAAGCCGCCGGGCCACTGGTTGGTGACGGTGTAGGTCGCGGCACAGGCCTTACCGCCCGGCGTCGGGGTCGGGGTAGGCGTCGGAGTCGGAGTGGGCGTCGGAGTGGGCGTCGGAGTGGGAGTGGGGGTGGGCGTCGGGCTGGGATCGGCGCCACCGGCCTTCTCCGCCGTCCAGGCACTGACCCAGGCCAGGACCGCGTTCCAGTTGACGGCGACCTCGTTCACCGACCAGGCGTCGATGTCGTCCAGGTAGCACTTCTGCGGCCGGCAGCCGCTGAGGCGCTGCTGGGCGACCGGGTCCTCCAGGCCGCTGTTGGGGCCGCCGGCCAGGGCGCCGGGCGGGGCGATGGGCAGGGAGGAGTTGATCTGGTTGGCCCAGAACCGGTGGTGGACGTTGCGGGCGGGCTTGTCGCCGTAGCCGGTGACGTAGGAATAGCCCGTCGGGTTGCGGCCGAGCTGGTACGCCATCGTCTCGAACACCCCGGTGCGGAACCGCTCGGCGCCGGTGAAGTCGTGGGCCAGCGCCAGCACGACGGTGTTGTTGAGGATCAGGTTGTTGGACCCCCAGATGTAACCGCCGCCGGGCGGCTGGAAGGGCACCGGGTAGCCCTGGCCGCGCATCACGGTCAGCAGGCCGTCGGCGGCCGAGACGAAGGAGGCCCGCAACTGCTGGCCGATGGAGGAGGTCAGGCCGTTGGGCACCAGCGCCAGGGTGATGTCGCCCAGGCTGCCGACCTCGGCCCACAGGGCGCCCTCATTGCTGAAACTGCGCCCGTAGTACAGCGAGGAGGAGGTCAGGTCGGTGCGGTAGGCCTGCTTGCCGGTGGTGGCGTACAGCTCGGCGGCGGCCCAGTAGAACTCGTCGGTCACCTTGCCGTCGGCGTAGGAGCCGCCCCCGGTGCCGTCGGAGGCCGGGGCGAACCGCGAGGGGTTGGCCTTGGCCGCGGCGTAGGCCTTCTCGGCCGCGGTCAGGCAGCGGGCGGAGAACGCCGAGTCGACGGACGCCCACACCCGGGCGCACTGGGCGGCCGCGGCGGCCAGGTTCAGGGTGGCGGCGGTGCTGGGCGGCGACAGCACCCGGGCCTGGGGGTCCTGGGCGGGCAGCAGCGGCAGCCCGGTCCAGTCGGCGTCGTGGATCTTGTGGTGGGCCATGCCGGCCAGCGGACGGCCGTCGGGGACCTGCATCTTCAGCAGGAAGTCGATCTCCCAGCGGGCCTCGTCCAGGATGTCGGGCACGCCGTTGGCGCGCTCGGGGATGGACATGGTGCCGTCGGCGAAGGCGCCGGTGTCGGCGCCGGGGACGTTCTTGGCCCGCTCGTAGGCGTTGACCAGCTGCCAGACGGACATGCCGCCGTTGACCACGTACTTGCCGTGGTCGCCGGCGTCGTACCAGCCGCCGCGCACGTCCAGCCGGTAGCCGCAGTCGCTGCGGCACGGCACGTTGTTGTCGCCCTGGTTGGGGGAGACGTTCAGGTGGCCGGCCGCGCGGGCGTACTGGCTGCCGCCGGCGTACTGGGAGGTGATCGCGATGCCGCTGCGCTGGTGGTAGAAGAACGCCAGCGCGTCGTAGGGCAGCTTCTTCCAGGCGGCGGTGCCGATGTCGAAGGGGTGGCTGGACTCGTTGTTCACGGTCAGCGCGTAGCCGGTGCCGGTCCCGGTGTAGGACGAGAAGTCGATCTTGTGGACGGAGTCGCCGGAGCGGGAGTCGGCGCCGAAGACGGTCGTGGTGCCACTGGCCACCACCTGGTCGGAACCGTCCAGCAGGCTCCAGGCAAGCGGCGATCCCGAACTGCTGATCACGGTCGCCTGCTTGGCCGCGCCGGGTGCGTAGGCGACCTGGTTGACCTTGATGTTCTGGCCGAGCGCCGGTCGTACGACGGCGTGGGCGGTCCCTGTGGTGGCGGCCGCGGTGATCGAAACCGCGGCCAGGGCGGCGGCCAGGGCCGCCGCCGATAGCCGCATCCGGCCTGACATGTTCACACGGAGTCCTCTCGACCTGTGCTGTGCGGGCTTCACATCTTGGAACCCCAGGCCGGGAAGAGACAGCCGCCGCCATCGCCGAAATCGTTCCGCGCAGCTCACAGCGTCGTTGCCGCCGAATGGTTTTGTAACTTTCACGAAAATTTCTGCCCGGCCCGGCGGTCAGCTCCCCTCGGTCTCTCCGCGCAGGCGGGCGGCGTGCCGGGCCTGGTTGCGCAACGCGTGGCGCAGGAACGTCTCGATGAGTTCGAGCTCGGTGACGCCGAACCGGAGAAGCTCGGCCTGGGCGTCGTCGGCGATCGGCCCCCAGATCTCCTGAACGGCCCCTCGGCCCCGTTCGGTCAGGTGCACCAGCACGCGGCGCCGGTCGGCCGTGTCACGGACCCGTTCGGCCAGCCCGGCCCGTTCCAGACGGTCGATGGCGGTGGTGGTGGCGCCCCCGGTGAGCCCGGCGGCGGACGCGAGCTCGCTCGCGGTGAGCGAGCCGCGCGCGGTCAACCGGCTCAGGCACCTCAGGTCGGTGCGGTTGACACCAAGGCGCCGGGCCGCCAGCTCGTCGATGAGATCGGTGGCGTCCTGCAGGTCCTGAACGGCCCTCGCCACAGCCTGAACCCTGGAGTGCTTTGACAATCTAATCCTTAGAAAGTTGAATTAAACAGATCGCCTGAAGCCTAACCCTCCCGGAGACCGCGATGCCACGATCCTCCCCCGGCCTTCGACCGGCGACGGCCGACGACGTCACGGCCCTGCTGGTCCTGATGGACTCCGTCCACGCCTGGCTCATCGCCCGAGGCCGGCCGGAACAGTGGGGAACGGTGCCGTTCTCCCACATCCCCGGCTTCCCCGGCCGGGTCGCCGACTGGGCACGCCGGAACGTCGTCACGATGGCCGAACGAGACGGCCGCTGCGTCGGAATGCTGGCCGCCGCCCTCACGGTCCCGCCGCGAATCCCCGCGGGCACCGTGCCCGACGGGTCGATGTTCATCCACACCGTGATGACCGATCGCGGCCCCGGCGGCCGCGGCGCCGGCGCGGCCCTGCTGAAAGAGGCCGAACGGCTCGCCCGGTCACACGGCGCCCCCGCGCTCGCCCTGGACCACTGGGCCGGCAGCCCCGAACTGAACCGCCTCTACGACGAGCACGGTTATGTCAAGGTCACCGAGTACACCGACGAACAAGCCGGTGAGCCCATTCGCAACACCGTACGCGTCCGTCCCCTGCGCGCCCCCGACCGAACAGCTCAGAACGAGGAACCGACGCAGGCCCCGGCCTCACCCGGCCTGGCCCTGCGCTCCTTCCCGCACCGGCGCTTCAGCTACGGCGACCCGCCCTGAAGGACCCGTACGGATCGCTTCAGCCACCCACAGCCCTCTCGGGGGCCCGAAGGAGAGTCACTACGGCCCGCACCCTCGCCGACCGGCACCGTGAAAGCGGAGGTGGGCGGGTGTTCCGGCCGGCGTATAAGAGCCCGCAACCACCGCGCCCGAACGGCCGGAGGCCGAAACCACCAGACCTCCACCGAGACGGCCGGCCGGAACACCCGCCCACCGCAGCGGCCACGAACACCGGCCACCCGTGACGACACCCGCTCCGCACGACCACGAACACCGGCCACCCGTGACGACACCGGATCTCGGGGTTTTCGACAAGCCGTCACAGGACGGCGCACCCGTCGCACCCCGGGCATCGTGGCGAGTTTCACGCCCAGGTGGGCCCGTGCCGCATCGCTTCTGATCGTTCAAGCCTTCCGTGATCGGCTCGGCGTGACGGCCGGCTGTCGGGCGCCGGGGACGGGCGACCGGCCGGCGGCACCGGTGAAGCGGGAATCCGGCACGGTCCGCAAAGGGACCGTGCCGGATCGGAAGTCGCTCAGGCGGCCGTGGCCATCTTGCGCAGCCGGGCCAGCGCGTCGCGCTCGATGCGCCGGGCGCGGTCACGCCCGATGCCGTAGCGCTCGCCGACCTCGGTGAGCGTGTGCTCGCGGCCGTCCATCAGGCCGTACCGCCAGCGCAGCATCTCGCGGGTCTGCCCCTCCAGCCCGGTCAGCCACTCCTCCAGGCGCTCGCGCTCCAGGATGTCCATGGCCTGCTGCTCGGGGTCGGCCCACGTGTCGTCGGCGATCATGTCACCGAGCTCGGTCTCGTCCTCGTCCCCCACGCCGAGCTGCAGCGAGACGGGGTCGGAGGCCCAGCGCCGGAGCTCGCGCACCCGCTCGATGGGAAGCTCCAGCACCGCGGCCAGGTCGGCGTCGGTCGGCTCCTGGTCGAACTCGGCCAGCATGTCCCGGCGGACCCGCATCAGCCTGGTCATCTGCTCCCCGGCGTGGGTGGGCAGGCGCACCGGGCGGGCCTGCTCGTGGATGGCGCGTCCCACGGACTGCCTGATCCACCAGGTGGCGTAGGTGGAGAACTTGTAGCCGCGCCGGTAGTCGAACTTCTCGACCGCGCGCACCAGGCCCAGGTTGCCCTCCTGGACCAGATCGATCAGCGGCATACCCCGTCCGGAATATTTGCGCGCGACGGCCACCACAAGACGTAGATTGGCCTGGATGAATTCGTCCTTGGCCCGTTGCCCGGAAACAGCCAGTCGTTCGAGCTCCTCATCGGCGGCGTCCGCTATCCGCGGCTCCGTCGACCCACCGTCCAGCAACTGCTCCGCGAAGAGACCCGCCTCGATCCGCTTGGCGAGCTCGACCTCCTGCTCCGCGGTGAGCAGGGGCACCCGGCCGATCTCCGCCAGGTAGGTCCCGAGCAGGTCCCGATCCGAGACGTGCTGATCCTGCGTCCGATTCCCCGTCGGCCTTGCCATCCGATGGCACCTCGCTCCGCCTGCTTATGACGTGCCCACCCGCTCGTTCGACACCCCGGCGTGCGGACACATCGCTTGTCTTTTCAACGGGCGGATCATGGCAAAGATTCCCTCAAGAAGTCGGCCGGAAGAATGGTTCTGAATTCCTCCTCAAGGAGGATGCCTCCCATACCCCGACGATCCCGGAGAAGCCCGGTCAGACCAGGCGGCGGCCGTCCTTCCACACCTGCGTCACCAGCGGCACTCCCGGCCGGTAGGCGAGGTGGACGTAGGTCGGGGCGTCCAGGATCACCAGGTCTCCCCGGGTCCCCACCCGCAGCGTGCCGATGTCGCCCCGGCGCAGCGCCCCGGCCCCGCCGTGGGTGGCGGCCCTGATCGCCTCCACCGGCGTCATCCCCATCTCGCGGACGGCCAGCGCCACGCAGAACGGCATGGAGGAGGTGAAGGAGGAGCCGGGGTTGCAGTCGGTGGCCAGCGCGACCGTCACCCCGGCGTCCAGCAGGCGGCGGGCGTCCGGGTAGGGGGAACGGGTGGAGAACTCGGCGCCGGGCAGCAGGGTGGCCACCACGCCCGACGAGGCCAGGATCGAGACGTCCTCGTCGGTCAGGTGGGTGCAGTGATCGGCCGAGGCGGCGCCCACCTCGGCGGCGAGGCGCACGCCGGGCCCGGGGCCGAGCTGGTTGGCGTGGACGCGCGGCATCAGCCCCGCTCCCATCCCGGCCCGCAGGATCTCCCTGGACGCGTCGGCGTCGAAGGCCCCGCGCTCGCAGAACACGTCGACCCAGCGGGCGTGCGGCGCGCACGCCTTGAGCATCTCCCCGGTGACGAGGCGGACGTACTCCTCGGCCGAGGAGGCGTCCGGCGGGACGACGTGGGCGCCCAGGTAGGTGGTCTCCGTGGTGAACCCGCCCGCGATCTCCAGGGAGCGGCGCTCGTCCTCGACCGTGAGGCCGTACCCGCTCTTGATCTCGACCGTGGTCGTCCCCTGCGCGAGCATCTCGGCGACCAGCGTGGCGGTGCGCGCCACCAGCTCGGCGTCGGAGGCGGCGCGGGTCGCCGAGACCGTGGTGCGGATCCCGCCCGCCGTGTAGGGGCGGCCGGTCATGCGGGCGGCGAACTCGGCCGTACGGTCGCCCGCGAAGACGAGGTGGGCGTGGCTGTCGACGAAGCCCGGGACCACGCAGCGGCCGTCCACGTCGATCCGCTCGTCGGCGTCGGGAGCCGATCCGGCGTGCCCGACCCACGCCACGTGGCCGTCCTCGACCACCAGCGCGGCGTCGTGGATCTCCTCCCGCGCGGGGTCGCCCGTGTAGAGCAGCCCGATGCGGTCGAACAGCGTGCTCCCGGCCCGCCGTTCCTCGCTCCTCATGACGCGCTCTCCCGTCGTGTCGTGGCGATCGCCCCGGCCAGCATGGTTCCGACGTCGCCCAGGACGTGGCGCCCGTCCGAGACCACGCGACGACCGCCCGAGACCACGGAGTGCACGTCGGCGGCGGTGGCGGCGAAGATCACGGTCTCGGCGAGGTGCCCGGGGTCGGCGCCGGCCGTGCGGACCGAGTCCAGGCGTACCGAGACCAGGTCGGCCCAGGCGCCGGGGACGAGCACGCCCGCGCCGGGGAAGCCGAGCGAGTCGTGCCCGGCGGCCGTGGCGGCGTGCAGCAGCTCCGCGGCCGGCCAGTGGCCGCGCCGCTCGCTGGCCAGCCGTTCGTTCAGCTCGACCGCGCGGGCCTCCTCGAACAGGTCGACGACCGCGTGGCTGTCCGAGCCGAGCGTGATCGGCGATCCCGCGCCGGACAGCGTCCTGGCCGGGCCGATGCCGTCGGCGAGGTCGCGCTCGGTCGTCGGGCACATGCACACGCGGGTGCCGGAGCCGCCGAGCAGCGCGATGTCGGCCTCCGACAGGTGCGTGGCGTGCACCGCGGTCGTGCGGGGCCCGAGCGCGCCGTGGGTCTCCAGCAGCCGTACCGGGCTCATGCCGTACGCCTCCTCGCAGGCGGTGTTCTCGGCCCGCTGCTCGGAGACGTGGGCGTGCAGCGGTACGGCGTGGCGCCTGGAGACGTCGGCCACCACGGGGATCTGGCCGGCCGGGACCGCGCGGACCGAGTGCACGGCCACGCCGATCTCCACGTCCCGCTCGCCCCGGTAGTGAGCCGCGAGGTCCTCCACCCGCGCGGCCCAGCGTTCGGCGTCGCCGTCGCCGAACCGGAGCTGGACGCCGCTCAGCGGGACGCCGGCGCCCCCGGTCAGGTAGCAGGCGTCCAGCAGCGCGATGCGCAGCCCGGCCTCGCGCGCCGCCCGCACGAGCACGTGTCCCATGACGTTCGGGTCGTCGTACGGCCTGCCGCCCGGGGCGTGGTGCAGGTAGTGGAACTCCCCCACGCAGGTGATCCCGGCCAGCGCCATCTCGGCGAAGGTCGCCCTGGCGAGGGCGAGGTAGGAGTCGGGGTCGAGTGTCCCGGCCACGGCGTACATCCGCTCGCGCCAGGTCCAGAAGGTGCCGCTCTCGCGCTGCGTCGCCCCGCGCAGGGCGCGGTGGAAGGCGTGGGAGTGGGCGTTCGCCAGGCCAGGCAGGGTCAGGCCCGCCAGGCGGACGGCTCCGGGGGGCGGGGACGCCGTCCCGGTGCCGATCCGGGTGATCACCGTGTCCGTGACCGTGACGAGCACGCCCGCGACGGCCCGGCCCGGTGGCAGCCAGGCCAGCTCGCACCAGTAGGTCAACTCCCGCACAGGTCCTCCAGGACGGCGGCGAGGGCGGCGACCCCGGCGTGGCAGTCCGCCCTCTCGGCGTGTTCTTCCGGAGAGTGAGAGATGCCCGTCGGATTGCGGACGAACACCATCGCGCCGGGCACACCCGCGGACGCGAGGATCCCGGCGTCGTGCCCGGCGCCGGTCACCAGGACGGGGGCGCCCCCGGCGACGGCGGCGATCCGCTCCCGCAGGGCCGCGTCGAAGTCGACGAGCGGGGTCCAGGACTCGGCGGTGACCTCGGCCCCGGAGAACTCGGCGACCTCGGCGACCAGTGCCCTGACCGCGTCCTCGTCGCCGCCCCTGGCGTCCAGCCAGGCGCTGACCAGGCCGGGGACGGCGTTGGCGTTGTTGGGCGACACGCGCGTCCTGCCGAAGGTGGCGACGACGCCGCCGCGCTCGGCGGCCTGGCGGGCGTGCAGCACGGTACGGGCGAAGGGCAGCATCGGGTCGTCGCGGTCGGCCAGGCGGGTGGTGCCCGCGTGGTTGGCCTGGCCGTGGAAGTCGAAGCGCCAGCGGCCGTGCGGCCAGATGGCCGAGGCGACGCCGACCGGCGCGTCCCGGTGGACCAGGTCCCGGCCCTGCTCGACGTGGAGTTCGACGAAGACGCCGATGTGGCGCAGGGTCTCCTCGTCGCGGCCCAGCTCCTCGGGGTCGCGTCCGGCGCGGCGCAGCACCTCGGCCAGCGAGTCGCCCTCGTCGTCGGTCAGGGCGCGGGCCCTGCCGGGGTCGAGGACGCCGGTCAGCAGGCGGGAGCCGATGCACGGGACGCCGAAGCGGGCGCCCTCCTCGTCGGTGAAGCAGGCGATCCCCAGCGGCCGGGCGGGCCGGAAGTCCCCGGCCCGCAGCAGGTCGAGGGCGGCGAAGGCCGACACCACGCCGAGGGGGCCGTCGAAGGCGCCGCCCTGGCGTACCGAGTCGAGGTGGCTGCCGGTGACCACTCCGGGGCTCGCCGAGGGGTCGCCCCACCAGGCCCACAGGTTGCCGTTGCGGTCCTGCCGGGTGTCGAGGCCGCGCCCGGCCGCCTCCTGCTCGAACCAGAGCCGCAGTTCCAGGTCGGCGGGTGACCAGGCGTCCCGCAGGTAGCCACCGGTCCGGTCGTCGCGTCCGAGGTGCTCGATGGCACCCCACATCTCGTCGAACACCCTCCCATTATGTGAATGAACTCATTCATTGGCGACCCCCGCCCCCCCAGACCTCGTCCTTCCGGGAGGGCGCCCCGGGGTCCGGGACCCGCGCTCAGCTCGGCGGCCCCGCGGCGGGCCGGACGGTGATCTCGGTGACGTGGGCGTCGGGGGACGCGGTCAGCGCCGCCAGCGCCGCCCGGGCCACCGAGTCCGCCTCCAGGTACTTCTCCCGCTGGTACGGGCCGCCCTCCTGTTCGCGCACCCCGCGCTGCATGTCGGTGTCGACCCGCCCCGGGTAGATCGTCGTCACCCGCAGGCCCGGCTCCTCCTGGCGGAGCACGTCGGCGAAGGCGCGCAGCGCGTACTTGCTGGCCGAGTACGAGCCCCAGCCCGGGCTGGTCCGCTGCCCCGAACCGGAGTTGATCAGCACCACGTGACCGCCGGCCGCACGGAGCGCGGGGAGCAGCAGCCGGGTCAGCTCGGCCACCGCGATCAGGTTGACCTCCATCGTGCGGCGCCACACCTCGGCCGGGGTCTCCTCGACGCGGCCCAGGGTCACCACCCCGGCACTGTGCACGAGCACGTCGAGCCGGTCGACGCCGGCGACGTCGGCCTCGGTGACGGCGGTGAGCTCCACCGGCCAGGGGCGGGCGCCGGGCAGGCCGGAGGCCACCGAGGCCAGCGCCTCGCCATCGCGGCCGCCGAGCAGCAGATCGTGGGAAGGGGCCAGGGCGCGGGCGATCGCGGCGCCGACCCCCCGGGAGGCGCCGGTGACCAGCGCGACGGGGCGTTCGGACATGACGATCACCCTACTCGGACCACCGGTCGTCCTCCCCGGCCACCCGGATCACCCTGCTCACCCAGATCACCCGGATCACCCGGATCACCCGGGGCGGAACGTCTCGGGCCCGGGACGCTCCAGCGTCACCGCGAGGACGTTCTCGCGCGGATACCCGATGTCGGTCGGGCGGACCCTGACCGCGTCCGCCGCCGCCTCGACGATCACACACCGGTACCACTCCCCCTCCTCCAGGAACAGCCAGGGACCCATCAGCGCCTCCAGCCCGGACCGGTGAACCTCCTCCAGCGCGTCCGCCTCCGGACGGGGCTCTCCCAGCGGGTAGCCGAACACGGTCAGGGGCTCCCACCCCTCACCGGAGGGGCGGACGAAGCCCAGCAGGGCGCCGTCGTCTTCACGTCTGATCTCTCGCATGTTGACATCATACTCAAACTTGAATACAAATTTGAGTATGTCCTCCACCCGCACCCTGCTGCTCGGCGTCCTGCTCGACGGCCCCCTGCACGGCTACGAGGTACGGCGCCGCCTCGAACTCTGGGGCGCCGACACCTGGGCCAACGTGGCCTACGGCTCGATCTACCACGGCCTGGCCAAGATGGCCGAGGAAGGGTTGCTGGAGGTCGTCGAACAGGGCAGGGGCGGCAAGACCGTCTACGGCGTCACCGAGGCCGGGCGGGCCGACTTCCACCAGCAGCTGATGAACAGCTGGTGGTTCGTGAAGCCGATCATCGACCCCTTCCAGGTCGCGCTCACCTTCATGGACCGGCTCCCCACCGCCGACCTGGTCAACGCCATGGAGGCGAGGGTCGAGCAGCTGCGGGCGTCCATCTCGATGATGGAGCGCGCCCTCGGCGGCAAGCAGGCCTACGGGGCCCCCCGGCACGTCGACGAGTGCCTGCGGCTCAACATCCGCCAGTTCCAGGCGCAGCTCGACTGGATCGAGGAGACCGTCGGCGACGTCAGGTCCGGCAAGCTGCCCTGAGCCCCGCCCGCGCCGTGTACCGGCGCACCGGAGCGGCCGGAGGATCACCGGACCGCAGGACCGGCCGGGTCCGCGTGACCGCCCCCGGCCCCCCTTCCGCACCCCCACACGACGGAGAGTCATGATCATCGAAGCGCACGACCTGCGCAAGACCTTCACCGCCCGGCGCGGCAGAGGCGCCCCCCAGGAGGTCGAGGCCGTCAAGGGCGTCGACCTGTCCGTCGCCGAGGGCGAGATCTTCGCCTTCCTCGGCCCCAACGGCGCGGGCAAGACCACCACGATCCGGATGCTCGCCACCCTGGTGACCCCCACCTCCGGCACCGCCCGGGTGGCGGGCCACGACGTGGTCACCGAGGCGGCCAGGGTCCGGGAGAGGATCGGTTACGTCGGCCAGGGAGGCGGCGTGGACGAGAACGCCCCCGGCCGCGACGGCCTGATCCTCGCCGCCCGGATCGGCGGCCTGTCCCGCGCGCGGGCGAAGGCCCGCTGCGAGGAGCTGCTGGCCGCCTTCGACCTGGCCGAGCTCGCCGACCGGCCCGTACGGACGCTCTCGGGCGGGCAGAAGCGCAGGTTCTCCCTCGCCCTCGGCCTGGTCAACCACCCGCCGCTGTTCTTCCTCGACGAGCCGACCACCGGCCTGGACCCGCAGAACCGCGCCCACCTGTGGGACGAGGTGCGCTCCCTGCGCGAGCGGGGCACCAGCGTGCTGCTGACCACCCACTACCTGGAGGAGGCCGACGCGCTCTGCGACCGGCTGGTCATCATCGACCACGGCCGCGTCGTCGCGGAGGGCACCCCCGCCGAGCTCAAGAAGGAGGTCGCGGGCGACGTCGTCACGCTCCGCCTCGACCGGCTCCCCGAGGCCCGGACGCTCCTGGACGCCGAGCCCTACGTCAGGGAGGTCCGCCAGGAGGAGGACGTCCTGCGCGCCTACCTCGACGACGGGGAGCACAACCTGCCCGCGCTGCTCCGCGTCCTGGAGGCCGGCGGGCTGCCGATCCGGTCGATCTCCCTGGACCGGGCCACGCTCGACGACGTGTTCCTGCGCCACACCGGCCGCTCCCTGCGCGACGCGAACTGAACGACGAGGACCCCCATGTTCCGACACACGATGCTGTTCCTGGGCTACGAGCTCAGGGCCACCCTGCGCAATCCGGTCTGGCCGCTGTTCGGCCTGCTGCAGCCCGTCCTGTACCTGCTCCTGTTCGCGCCGCTGGTGGCCAACACCGGTGTGGGCGGCACCATGGCCGACACGCTGCGGATGTTCACCCCCGGTGTGATGATGATGATCGCCCTGTTCGGCTCGCTCTTCGTGGGCTTCGGCATGATCGGCGAGATCCGCAACGGCTACCTGGAACGGCTCGCCGTCAGCGCCGCCCGGCGTCCCGCGATCGTGCTGGGCCGCAGCCTGCGCGACATGATCGTGCTGGTCGTCCAGGCGCTGCTGGTGATCGGGCTGGCCGCGCTGATGGGCATGCGGGCCAGCCTGCCGGGGCTGGCGCTCATGCTGGTGCTGATGGCCGCCACCGGGCTGCTCGCCTCCGGCCTGTCGTACGGCACGGCGCTGGCGTTGCGCGACGAGAACGGCATGTCGCAGATCATGCAGTTCTTCGCGATGCCGCTGATCCTGCTCACCGGCATCATGCTGCCCATGTCGCTGGCCCCCGACTGGATGCGGGTGGTCGCGCAGTTCAACCCGCTCTACCACGCGGTCGAGGCGGGCCGGGCGCTGTTCGCCGGTGACTTCTCCGACGGCTCGATCCCCCTGGCCTTCGGTCTCGTCCTGGCCCTGTCCGCGATCAGCCTGCGCTGGTCCGTCGGCTCGATGAGGCGGCTCGCGGGGTAGGGCGGCGCACCCGGCCGGCCCCGCGACCCCGGCCGGCCCCGCCGATCCGGCCATCCGGCGGGCCCGGTCGGCCGGCGGGCCCGGTCGGCCGGCGGGCCCGGTCGGCCGGTTCAGGCGGGACGGCCGGAGCGTCAGCCGAGGTGCTCGGTGAAGACCCGCGCCTGCTCGGTCATCCGCTCGTACTCCTCCAGCCGGGCCTGGGTACGCAGCGGCGCGGCGTCGGCCATGGCCTCGACCAGCACCATGGCCAGGGCCAGGGGCGCCGCGTGCGAGTCGAAGACGAGCCGCTCGCCCACGGGGGCGGCCAGGACCACGTCCGCCTCGAACGGCACGTCCTGCCGGTCGGTGATCACGGCGACGCGCAGGCCCAGCTCGCGGGCGGCGAGGAGGGCCCGCACGGCCTCGGCCGGGTAGCGGGGCAGGACCACCGCCAGCAGCCAGCCGGCCCCCGCCCGGCGCGCGGCGTGCAGGCCGTCGGCCAGTTCCGACCCGCCGTGGGTGAGCAGGCGGACGTCGGGGTGGATCCGGCGGGCGAAGTAGGCGAACGTGGTGGCCAGGCCGCTGGAGACCCGCAGGCCCAGCACGGGCAGGGGTTCGCATCCGGCCAGGGCGGTGCCCAGTCCCACGAGGTCGGAGGGGTCGGCCAGCGCCTCGCGTACGCTCCGCAGGTTGTCGATCTCCGCGTCGATCGCGGCCTGCAGGCCGTTGGACCGCGACGGGCTCCGCCCGCCCACGACCAGCGGCCGCAGCGCCTGCCGGAGCTCGGGGTAGCCCGCGAAGCCGAGCACCATCGCGAACCGGGTCACCGACGGCTGGCTCACCCCGGCGCGCTCGGCGAGCTCCACGCTGGACAGGAAGATGGCCTCGGACAGGTGGTCACCCAGGTAGCGCGCGATCCGCCGCTGCGCGGGCGAGAGCCGCCGCCCCTCCAGAAACCGGTCGAGTCCCTCCGCCACGCCCCCTCCAACCGCTCGGTGACCCACCCGCATTCCCCTCCCGCCCCACGGGCCTTCCCCCGCCCCGCTCGCGTACCCGGCCGGGACGCCCGCGTGTCCCCGCCGGGCGCGGCGTCGTCCCGCCCGGCCGGCGGGACTCGTGGCCCGGACCGTCAGGACTCGCGCATCGGGACGCGCACGCCCCGCTCGGAGGCCACGACGGCGGCCTCGTCGTACCCGGCGTCGACGTGACGGATGACCCCGGTGCCCGGGTCGTTGGTGAGGACCCGCTCCAGCTTCTCGGCGGCGAGCCGGGTGCCGTCGGCGACCGTGACCTGGCCGGCGTGGATGGAGCGGCCGATGCCGACCCCGCCGCCGTGGTGGATGGAGACCCACGCGGCGCCGGAGGCGACGTTCAGCATGGCGTTCAGCAGCGGCCAGTCGGCGATCGCGTCGGAGCCGTCGGCCATGCCCTCGGTCTCCCGGTACGGGCTCGCGACGCTCCCGCAGTCGAGATGGTCGCGGCCGATCACCAGCGGGGCCTCGATCTCCCCGGAGGCGACCATGTCGTTGAACCGCTCCCCGGCCAGGTGGCGCTCGCCGTAGCCGAGCCAGCAGATGCGGGCGGGCAGGCCCTGGAAGTGGACCTTCTCCCCCGCCAGCCGGATCCACCGGGCGAGCGGCTCGTTGTCGGGGAACAGCTCCAGGATCGCGCGGTCGGTCCTGGCGATGTCGGAGGCCGACCCCGACAGCGCGGCCCAGCGGAACGGCCCCTTGCCCTCGCAGAACAGCGGCCGGATGTAGGCGGGCACGAAGCCGGGGAAGTCGAACGCGCGCGTGTAGCCCGCGAGCCGCGCCTCCCCCCGGATCGAGTTGCCGTAGTCGAAGACCTCGGCTCCGGCGTCCTGGAAGCCGACCATGGCCTCCACGTGCGCGGCCATCGACTCGCGCGCCCTGAGGGTGAAACCGGCCGGGTCCTTGGCGCGCTCGTCGGCCATGTCCTCGAAGGCGACGCCGGCCGGCAGGTACATGAGCGGGTCGTGGGCGGAGGTCTGGTCGGTGACGACGTCGATCTCGGCGCCCCTGCGCAGCAGCTCGGGCACGATCTCGGCCGCGTTGCCCTCCACGCCGATGCTCAACGGCTCGCGCCGGTCACGGGCGTCGTACGCCAGGCGCAGCGCCTCGTCCAGGTCGGCGGCGCGGACGTCCAGGTAGCGGTGCTCGATGCGCCGGTCGATCGACCGGGGGTCGCAGTCGACGCAGATCACGACGCCGCCGTTCATGGTCACGGCCAGCGGCTGGGCGCCGCCCATGCCGCCCAGCCCGGCGGTCAGCGTGATCGTGCCCGCCAGGCTGCCGCCGAACCGCTTGGCGGCGACGGCGCCGAAGGTCTCGTAGGTGCCCTGCAGGATGCCCTGGGTGCCGATGTAGATCCAGGAACCGGCGGTCATCTGCCCGTACATGGTCAGCCCGGCGGCCTCCAGCCGCCGGAACTCCTCCCAGTTCGCCCAGTCGGGCACCAGGTTGGAGTTGGCGATGAGCACCCGCGGGGCCCACTCGTGGGTGCGGAACACGCCGACGGGACGGCCGGACTGCACCAGCAGCGTCTCGTCGCCCTCCAGGGTCGTCAGGGTGCGTGTGATCGCGTCGAAGGACCGCCAGTCGCGGGCGGCCTTTCCCGAGCCGCCGTAGACGACGAGCTCCTCCGGATGCTCGGCGACCTCGGGGTCCAGATTGTTCTGGATCATGCGGAGCGCGGCCTCCTGCGGCCACCCCTTGGCGGTGAGCGTGGTACCGCGCGGCGCGCGCACAACCCTGCTGCCGGTCATGCCCGACCTCCCCATCGGAGATGAATGAACGCATTCATACTTGGTCACGCGGGGACCGCGGGTCAACCCAGGGACGGGGTGCCGCGGGCAAGCGCGCCCACGACACCCCTGGTGGTAGCCGTAACGATCGTCACGCCCCGGCTCTCGTCCCGCACGGACGGGGTCGGGAGATCGAATGCGGCGCGCGCCCGATGGGCGCCCCGGTGCGAAGGAGAGGCTTCGCACTGGCGGGATGCCCGGTTCACCGGACGGCGAATCAACTCGCCGGACCAATGTCCGCATTATTCTTTTTGGACGATATTAATTTGCACAACCGAGCCGATGACCGTGCGATGCGTTCACCCGCCGCCCCGCGCGGCCGGTCGCGCGGGGCGGCGGGCCGGGCGGGGCGACGGGGACGGCCGGGGCGCTCAGGTGGGCAGCAGGAACTGGGTGGCGGCCAGCTCACGGTAGAGGGCGTCGTCGGCGAGCAGCTCGTCGTGGGTGCCCACGGCCCGCACCCGGCCGGCCTCCATGACCACGATCCGGCCGGCTCCGGTCACCGTGGAGAGACGGTGGGCGATCACCAGGACGGTCGTCTCCGACGCCACCTCTGCGATCACCTCGCGCAGCCGCAGCTCGTTGACCGCGTCGAGCTGGGAGGTGGCCTCGTCCAGCAGGAGCAGCCGGGGGCCGCGCAGCAGGGCCCGGGCGATGGCGACCCGCTGGCGCTCGCCGCCGGAGAGCATGATCCCACGGTGCCCGACCCTGGTGTCCAGACCCTCGGGGAGGCGGGAGACCAGGTCCTCGAGGTGGGTGCGGGCGAGCACCCGCCTGATGGCGGCCTCGTCCACATCGGGCGCGGCGAAGACCAGGTTCTCCCTGAGGGTGCCGTCCAGCACCGGCGCGTCCTGCTCGACGTACCCGAGGCAGGCGCGCAGCTCGGCCAGCGGCCAGTCCTCGATGTCGCGGCCGTCGATCCTGATCGACCCGGCCTGCCGCTCGTAGAACCTCTCCAGCAGGGAGAAGACCGTGGACTTGCCCGCCCCGGAGGGGCCCACCAGCGCGGTCAGGCCGCCCGCGGGCACCTCGAAGGAGACGTCGTCGTGGACGACCGGCCGGTCGCCGCCGTAGCGGAAGGCCACCCCCTCGAAGACGACGCCGGCCGGCTCCCCTCCCGCCCGGTAGACCGCGCCGTCCGCCGCCTCGGCGGGCAGCTCCTCGATCTCGCGGATCCGCTCGGCCGCGGCCAGGCCGTTTTGCAGCTGCGTGACGCCCTGGACGAGCTGGCCGATGGGGGCCACCAGGTAGAACAGGTAGAGCAGGAAGGCGATCAGCGAGGAGACCTCCAGCGAGCCGGAGGCGACGCGGGCACCGCCCACGCCGAGCACGGCCACGAAGGCGAGCTGCGCCGAGACCCACGCCGAGATGCCGGCGATGGAGTTGAGCCAGGCGACGGCGATCCCCCGGTCGCGCGCCTCGCGGGCCGCCGCGCCCACCGTGGCGATCTCCCGTCCCTCGGCGCCGCTGGCCTTGACCGTACGGAACGCCTGGAGCACCCGGTCCAGCACCGCGCCCATCTCGCCGACCGCGGCCTGCGCCTGCACGGACGCCTCCCGGATGCGGGGCATGATCAGGCCGACCATCCCGCCGACCAGGACCAGCACGCCGAGCGTGATGAGGAGCAGCAGCCCGTCCATGATCGCCATCAGCACGATGGCGCCGATCAGCATGAACACCGAGCTGACCATCTCGACCACGCCGTTGGTGAACACCGCCCGCAGCAGCGTGGTGTCGGAGGTGACCCGGGACATCAGGTCCCCGGGCTTGAGCCGGTCGACCTCCGACACCCGCAGCCGCAGGATCCGGTCGACCAGGCGGCGGCGGGCCGAGAAGACGATGCCCTCGCCCATCCGCTCCATCACGTAGTTGCCCAGCGCGCCGATGGCCGCGCCCGCGATCACGGCGGCGGTCAGGCCCAGCACCGGGCCGAGCAGGGAGCCGCGCTCGCCGAAGGCGTCGATGACCGCCTTGGCCAGCAGCGGCATCGCGAGCCCGGCCAGCGAGCCCACCAGGGTGAGCGTCCCGCCCAGCAGCAGTGCCCGGCGGTGCGGCCGTACGTAGTCGACCAGCAGCCGCCAGGACGCGGTCTCGGGCAATGCGACCCCCTCTGAAACGACATGATCGGCCTTCGGCCGCCCTTCCTGTCTACCGCGCATGTGCTCACTCCGGGCGTTTCGTCCTTGTCCCGCGGACGGGAATCGATGGCGTCAACATAAGTTGACTGAGCGGGTGTCGTCAACTTCAATTGACACAAAGGGGTGTGGACATGGACGTGGACACACCGGACACGGGCGTGGACGCGCAGGTGGGCGCGCCGGACGGGGAGGTGGGCGCTACGGGACGGTCAGGAGCGCGGCGCGGGGTTCAGGACCAGGCAGGCGTTGCTGCCCCCGAAACCGAAGGAGTTGGACAGCACCGGGGCGGCGGGGACGGGCCGGGGCTCGCCGTGGACGATGTCGAGGAGGTCGGCCTCGGGGCCGCCGGTGAAGTTGGCGGTCGGCGGGACCAGCCCCTCCCGGGCCGCCAGCAGGGCGATGACCGCCTCCAGCGCCCCGGCGCCGCCGACGAGGTGCCCGGTCACGCCCTTGGTCGAGGTCACGACGGGCCTGGCCCCGTCGAAGCAGGCGTGCAGGGCCGCGGCCTCGGCGCTGTCGTTGTGCGGGGTCGAGGTGCCGTGCGCGTTGACGTGACCGATGTCGGCGGGACCGAGCCCGGCGTCGCGCAGGGCCGCGCGCATGCACTCGGCCGCGACCGAACCGTCCCGCAGCGGCGCCACGATGTGGTTCGCGTCGCAGTTGGCCCCGTACCCGGCGACCTCGCCGTGGACGCGGGCCCCACGCGCCCGGGCGAGGTCGGCGCGCTCCAGGACGAGGAACGCCGCCCCCTCCCCCATGACGAAGCCGTCCCGGTCGGCGTCGAACGGCCGGCACGCCCGCGCGGGCGCGTGGGTCCGCTCCGACAGCGCGCCGACGCGGGCGAAGGCGTGCATGGCGAGCGGGGAGAGCAGCGCGTCCAGACCGCCGGCGACCGCGGAGTCGACCACCCCGGAGCGGATCGCCCGCAGCGCCTCGCCGATCGCGGTGGCCCCGCTGGCGCAGGCGGTGTTGAAGGTCAGGCAGGGGCCGCGGAAGCCGTACCTGATCGCGATGCGCGAGGCGGTCGAGCTGGACATCAGCGACGGGACCGCGTGGACGGGGACCTTCTCCCTGCCCAGCGTGTGCCCCACGATCAGGTTCTCCAGGGTGGCGAACCCGCCCCCGCCCGTGCCCAGGTAGACCCCGCACCTCTCGCCGGGCAGACCGCCGTCGACGACGACGCTGCCGCCGCTGCCACCCCTGACGCCGCTGACGCCGTCGACGCCGTCGACGGCGGCGTCGGTGACGGCGTCGATCGCCGCGGCGAGACCGATCCGGGCGGTACGGTCGAGCGTCCTCAGCTCACGCTCGCCGAAGTAGTCGAGCGGCTCGAACGGCGCCAGCGGGCACCCGATCGTGACCGGCACCCCCGCGTCGGCCAGCCCGGGGATCTCGGTGGCGAGCGAGGCGCCCGCGAGCACCGCGGCGAGGACGTCCGCGGTCGTGTTGCCCGCCGGGCTCTTGACGCCCATCCCGGTGACGACGACCCGCGTCACCGCGCCGTCACCATGCCGTCACCGCGCCCGTCACCGCGCCCGTCACCGCGCCCGTCACCGCGAGGCCAGCGCGGCGTGCAGGACGCCCGCCATGTCGGCCACGGTCCGCGCACCGGCGAAGTCGGCCGGGTCGAGCTGGACGCCCAGCTTCTCCTCGATGATGACGGAGATCTCCACCCATTCCAGGCTGTCGATCTGGTGGTCGGCGATGGAGGCGCCGGGCTTCACCTGGTCGCTCGGCACGCACAGGACCTCGGCGATCGCCGAACGGACGACGGACGTGGCTGAATCGAGGCTGGTCATTCGCCCACCCTTAAGAGATCGGTCCACTTACGCCCCTGCAATGCCTCCGGACTATAGCCAAACAGACATATATTCTGTCTATGTACGATCATGCGGAATTCGCGAGATTTCCGCTCATGAAGTGACGAGTAATTGGGCCCGGACAGCCGAAAACCGGCGTCCCGCCGACGCGGAGTCGGCTCCGAGGCGAGCCCGTCGGCGGGACACCGGTGATCCGGTGCGGTGGATGGGGGTCAGCGGCGGCGGGCGCCGTACTCCTTGCGCATCTCCGCGACGGTGTCCAGGATCTCGTCCTGGGTCTTCAGAAGCTTCGCCTCGGCCTCTTCGGTCCTCGCCTCGGCCACCAACCGGCGGTTGCCCGTCCGGCTGCCCAGCTTCAGCTTGGCCTTGGCCTTCATTTCTCGCAGGTTGAGCTTCTCCATGAGACCCATGATCAGCACTCCTTCGGCAGAGAGGACCTTCGACTGCCCGGCGCGAGACCGAGTATGCGTCCCGGATGTCCCCGCTTCTCACCGGCGTCCCGGTGGTCACTCCTCTCACCGGGAATCCCGGTGGCCACCACTTCCGGCCCGGGTGCCGGTGCGGCGTGTCCGGTGCCGCGCATCGCGGTGCCGCGCGTCCGGCATCGCCACCGATACCGCGTGTCCGGTGCCCCCGTCAGTCGGGGTCGGGAACGTCGTCGTACTCCACGTCGCCCTCCTCGGCGCGGCGCAGGCCGATGTCCTCCACCCAGGCGCGGGCGAACCGGCGGATCCCGGCGATCCGCTCCCCGTCCACCCCGTAGGCCTCGAAGTCCTCGTCGGCGATCAGGTCGACGAACTCCAGCCTCATCACCAGCTCGGCGAGCGAGAACTCCTCGTTGTGCAGGCGGGCCAGGTGTTCCAGCTCGCGGAAGCCGTACAGGTGGGAGACCGAGGCGATGTCGATGACGTCCCGGGCGAGGCTGCGCTCGTGCAGGGCCCGCATCTTCAGGCCGACCGCGTCGTCCAGGGAGACGACGGAGAGGTCGCCGACGATCACGGGCTGTTGCTGGAAAGCCTCCCGGAGCAGGTCGAACTCGCAGCTCTGCTCGGTCACCGGGTCGCTGACCACGAGGCGGCCCATCCTGGGCGTGACCTCGGTGAGGGTGACCTCCAGCCCGGCCCGCCGGAACGCGTCGGCCATCCCCTCGGCGACCTCGGGCAGCGGCGTCTCGGCGGCGGTGGCGAAGTCGAGGTCGTTGCTCGGGCGTTCGGTGAAGCCGTGGGCGTTCATCGCGTAGCCGCCCGCCAGGACCAGGCCGAACCGGGCGCAGGCCGGCAGGGCGGCCTCCAGCATCCGCTGCTGGAAGGGAGGCAGGATCACCGCGGCCGTCCCGGCGCCAGGGCCTCGCGCCCCAGCGCGGTGATCTTGGTTTCCCAGGCCCTCCGGTAGCTCGGCCCGATGCCCCGGCGCAGGGTCGGCCAGTCGGCCAGCAACAGGTCGGCGTTCAGGTAGGACTCGGCGTCGGAGCGGCCGCCCCCGGTGATGACCGTGCGGTACAGGCTCATCCGCAGCAGCGGGTTCACCAGGTCGTACTCCGTCAGCCCGGACCAGCCCAGGTGCCCGGGCAGGGCGACCTTCCCGGTCGCCGGGCCGCGCAGGTCGGTCAGCGATTCGGGGACGCGCTGCTCCACGCCGTCCCAACGGGAAGGAAGCCTACTCACGCCCTCCAGTATGCCCGCCTCCGGCGCGTGGGTACCGGCAAGCGCGCCGCCCGCCGACGCGCCGTGCGTCACACGGCCGGTTCGGTCACGGAGGCGGTGGAGTGCGGCCCGGTGGCGGCGTGGGATCCGGTGGCGAGAACGGCGGGAACGGCGGGAACCGCGGCGCGAGGTCCGGCGGCGCGGGGGTTCAGCGGCGGGAGCGGCGGCGCGTGGAGGGCAGGTCGTGGCGGCCGGAGAGGAACTCCTGGAAGGCGATCTTGGCGCGGATCACCGGGCGGCGCCAGCGCTCCTCGCGGCGCTCGGCCCTGGCCAGCTTGTGGGGCCGGGGCCGCCGGGCGCCCGGGGCGAGGAACCAGTGGGCCCAGGGCGAGCCCGGCCTGGCCAGCCGCAGGGCGCCCGGCACCAGCAGGACCGGCAGGAACAGGCCCGCCAGACCGGTCCAGAGCTTGCCCTTGAGCAGCGTGATCACGGCGAGCCCGAGGTTGACCACGATGAAACCGGCGGTCAGCCAGGCGCCCAGCGGGGTGCCGTCGGAGTCCCCCCAGCCCAGGGGGCGCAGGCCAAGCAGGAGCAGGCCGGTGATCGCGACGGCGATGAAAACGGCGTCGACCGAGGCGCGGCCCTCCTCCTCCCAGTAGACGTCCCGCAGGTGCAGGATGAGCGCGAACTCGTCGAGGATCAGGGCGGCCCCGACGCCGAAGACGGCCGCCGTCACCGCGTACCAGCCGTCGGAGACCCCGGAGACGATGAGGCCGGAGACCCCGCCCAGCAGGGTCAGCACCACGCCGAACACCACGTGGTGGATGTGCATCTCGCCGACGTTGACGTTGCCGAACCAGCCGACCCTGGCGCGGATGAGGCGCACGTTGACCCTGGTGAACAGGAAGGCGGCGATCAGCGCGACGAAGAAACAGAACAGCGGCAGCCGCCCTGTGTCCATGATCCGTTCTTGGAACAAATCTCCCACCGAATCGTCAGGCTACGCGAGAACCTCGCGGTGTCAGGCGAGGAAGCCGCGCAACAGGGCGCCGGTGCCCCGCAGGTGCTCCTCGACGGCCCGGCGCGCGGCCTCGGGGTCCCGGGCCAGGATCGCCGCCACGATCGCCGCGTGCTGCACCGCGGCGTGCTCGATGTTGCGCTGCAGGATCGGTATCGCGTCGAGCAGGTCGGTGATCCGCAGGCGGGCGTCGGCGCAGGAGGCGGTGAGCAGCGCCGAGCCGGTCAGCTCGGCGATGGACAGGTGGAAGGCCGTGTCGAGGCGGCGGTAGTCGCCGGGGCCGGCCGAGTTGACCGCGTGCAGCCGCTCCCGCAGGGCGTCGCGGCGCTCCCGGGTCAGTTCGACGGTGGCGAGCACCTGGGCCGCGCCGCACTCCACCGCCATCCTGAAGGCCAGGGCGTCCTCCAGGTCGTCGGTGCCCATGTCCACGACGGCCCGGCGCAGCTCGTCCTCCTGGCGCGGGCGGGGCGGGGCGTAGGTGAGGAACGCGCCGCCGTACCTGCCGCGGCGTACGCTGAGATAACCGGCGTCCTGCAACGCCCGGATGGCCTCGCGCAGGGTGACCCTGCTGATGCCGAGCCGGGCGGCGAGCTCCCGCTCGGGCGGCAGTTTCTCGGTCACCAGGCCCAGCTTGATGACCTGGAGCAGCCGCTCCACGGTCTCCTCGAACGCGTTGCCCGCGCGCACCGGCCGGAGCACGGTCAGCAGCCGCGACACCTCGTCCACATCTCACCTCCGGCCCTTGACAAGGCTCCCCTCGCTGCACGTCAATGGTCTAACACTAGCCCAATAGGACTCCGGCGAGGAGGGCGCGTGGACATCGACGAGCTTCACGACGAGGTGCGGGCGGGGCGGATCGACACCGTGCTGCTGGCGGTCGCCGACATGCAGGGGCGCCTGCAGGGCAAGCGGCTCTCGGCCCGCTACTTCCTGGAGGAGGTGCTCGGGCACGCCTCGGAGGGCTGCAACTACCTGCTGGCGGTCGACGTGGACATGAACACGGTCGACGGCTACGCGATGTCCTCCTGGGAGCGCGGCTACGGGGACTTCACCATGAGGCCCGACCCGTCCACCCTGCGCCGCGTGCCCTGGCAGGACGGCACGGCCCTGGTGATGGCCGACCTGCTGTGGGAGGACGGCTCCGACGTCACCGCCTCGCCCCGGCAGATCCTGCGCCGCCAGATCGACCGGCTGGCCGGGCGCGGCTGGCGCGCGTTCGTCGGCACCGAGCTGGAGTTCGTCGTCTTCGCCGACACCTACGAGGACGCCTGGCGCCGCGGCTACCGGGACCTGACCCCCGCCAACCTCTACAACGTCGACTACTCCCTCCTCGGCACCGCCCGCGTCGAGCCGCTGCTGCGCCGGATCAGGCTCGGCATGGAGGGCGCCGGGATGTACGTCGAGTCGGCCAAGGGCGAGTGCAACCTGGGCCAGCACGAGATCGCCTTCCGCTTCGGCGAGGCCCTGGCCGCCTGCGACGACCACTCGATCTACAAGAACGGGGCCAAGGAGATCGCCTCCCAGGAGGGCATGTCGATCACCTTCATGGCCAAGCCCAACCACCGCGAGGGCAACTCCTGCCACATCCACATCTCGCTGCGGGACGAGGCCGGGGAGCCGGTCATGGCCGGGTCCGGGGAGGGGGCCGGACAGCACGGTCTGTCGGCGGTGGGCGAGCACTTCATCGCCGGGCAGCTCGCCCTGATGCGCGAGCTGACCCTGCTGTACGCGCCGAACGTCAACTCCTACAAGCGCTACGTCCCCGGCAGCTTCGCGCCCACCGCGGTCAGGTGGGGGGTGGACAACAGGACCTGCGCACTGCGCCTGGTCGGCCACGGCCCGTCGCTGCGGATCGAGAACCGGGTGCCCGGCGGCGACGTCAACCCCTACCTGGCCGTCTCGGCGCTGATCGCGGCCGGGCTGCACGGCGTCGAGAACGAGCTGCCGCTTGAGGAGGCGTTCGCGGGGAACGCCTACTCGTCGGGGGCGGAAACGGTCCCGCACACGCTGCGGGACGCGCTGGAGCTCTGGGAGGGCTCCTCCTTCGCCCGGGACGCCTTCGGTGAGGACGTGGTGGCCCACTACGCGAACAACGCCCGGGTCGAGCTGGCCGCCTTCGACGCCGCCGTGACCGACTGGGAGCTGTTCCGGGGATTCGAACGGATGTGAACGTGAAGATCATCAATCCGGCGACGGAAGAGGTGCTCGCCGACATCGAGCCCGTGGACGCCGCGGAGGTCGACAGGGCGGTGGAACGCGCCGGGCGCGCCTACGCGGCCTGGCGGAGGGTCTCCCCCTCCGACCGGGCCCGCCTGCTGCGCCGCTTCGCCGCCCTGGTGCGCGAGCACGCCGAGGAGCTGGCGCTGCTGGAGGTCGCCAACTCCGGGCACACCATCGGCAACGCCCGCTGGGAGGCGGGCAACGTCGCCGACGTCCTCGACTTCTACGCCGGGGCGCCGGAACGCGATCACGGCCTGCAGATCCCGGTGCCCGGCGGGATCGACGTCACGTTCAGGGAGCCGCTGGGCGTGGTCGGCGTGATCGTGCCGTGGAACTTCCCGATGGTCGTCATGACCTGGGGGGTGGCCCCGGCGCTGGCGGCGGGCAACACCGTGATCGTCAAGCCCGCCGAGTGGACGCCGCTGACCGCGCTGCGGGTGGCCGAGCTGGCGCTGGCCGCGGGCCTGCCAGAAGGGGTGCTGCAGGTCCTGCCCGGCGAGGGGGAGGTCGCGGGCGCCCGGCTCGTCGAGCACCCCGGCGTGTCGAAGATCGTCTTCACCGGGTCGACCGAGGTCGGCAAGGAGATCGCCGCCGTCTGCGCCGGACAGGTCAAGCGGCTCACGCTGGAGCTGGGCGGCAAGAGCGCCAACGTGGTCTTCGCCGACGCCGACCTGGAGAAGGCCGCGGCGACCGCGCCGTACGCGGTGTTCGACAACGCGGGCCAGGACTGCTGCGCGCGCTCCCGGATCCTGGTCGAGCGGGGCGCGTACGAGGAGTTCCTGGCCCGGTTCGGCGAGGCGGTGCTGGGCGTCCGCGTGGGCGACCCGCGCGACGAGGACACCGAGATGGGCCCGCTGATCAGCGCCGAGCACCGCGAGCGGGTCGCCTCCTACGTCACCGAGCCACCCCACCTGCGGGGTTCCTGCCCCGAGGGGCCGGGGTTCTGGTACCCGGCGACCGTCCTGACGCCGCGCTCGACCGACGACCGGGCGTTCACCGAGGAGATCTTCGGGCCGGTGGTGTCGGTGGTGCCGTTCGACGACGAGGCCGACGCGGTACGCATCGCCAACGACACCCCCTACGGGCTGAGCGGGTCCATCTGGACCCGTGACGTCGGCCGGGCGCTGCGGACGGCCAGGGCCGTCGAGGCCGGCAACCTCAGCGTCAACTCGCATTCCAGCGTCCGCTACTGGACGCCGTTCGGCGGCTTCAAGCAGTCAGGGCTCGGCCGTGAGCTGGGGCCGGACGCGCTGGCGGCGTTCACCGAGACCAAGAACGTCTTCATCTCCGAGGAGGAGTAGAACGATGCAGCGTCTGCAGGACCGGGTGACCGTGATCACCGGCGCCGGGAGCGGGATCGGCCTGGCCACCGCGCGCCGGTTCGCCGAGGAGGGCGCCCGCGTCGTCTGCGTGGACCTGGACGAGGAGACCGGCCGGGCCGCCGCGTCCGAGGTCGGCGGGCTGTTCGTCAGGGCCGACGTGACCGTCGAGGACGACGTGGACCGGGCGTTCCGGACGGCGTTCGACACCTACGGCAGCGTGGACGTCGCGTTCAACAACGCGGGCATCTCGCCGCCGGAGGACGACTCGATCCTGGAGACCGGCATCGACGCCTGGCGCTGGGTCCAGGAGGTCAACCTCACCTCGGTCTACCTGTGCTGCAAGCACGCCATCCCGTACATGCGGCGCCAGGGCAAGGGCTCGATCGTCAACACCGCCTCGTTCGTGGCCGTGATGGGCTCGGCGACCAGCCAGATCTCCTACACCGCCTCCAAGGGCGGGGTGCTGGCCATGTCGCGCGAGCTGGGCGTGCAGTTCGCCCGCGAGGGCATCCGGGTCAACGCGCTCTGCCCGGGGCCGGTGAACACGCCGCTGCTGCGGGAGCTGTTCGCCAAGGACCCCGAGCGGGCCCAGCGCCGCCTGGTGCACGTCCCGCTGGGGCGTTTCGCCGAGGCGTCGGAGATCGCCGCCGCGGTGGCGTTCCTCGCCTCGGACGACGCCAGCTTCATCACCGGCTCGGAGTTCCTGGTGGACGGCGGCATCTCCGGCGCGTACGTCACCCCGCTGTAGGGGAGTCCCGGCCGGCCCGGAGCCACCGGGCCCGGCCCCGTGAGAGCAAGGCAAGGCGAGAGATCATGTCCCGTCCCGTCATCGGCATCACCTGTTACGTCGAGCCCGCCCGGTTCACCGTGTGGGAGGCGACGGCGGCGCTGCTGCCCTACGACTACGTCGACCACGTGGCCCGCGCGGGCGGGCAGCCGGTGATCCTGCCCCCGGCCGGCGACCCCGCGCCGCTGGTCGAGCGCCTGGACGGGCTGATCCTGGCCGGTGGCGGGGACGTCGGCCCGGAGCGGTACGGGCAGGAGCCGCACGCGAGGACCGGCTACGTCCGGCCGTTCCGCGACGAGGCCGAGCTGGGACTGGTCCGCGCGGCGCTGGAACGGGACCTGCCCTTCCTCGGCGTCTGCCGGGGCATGCAGATCCTGAACGTCGCCCTGGGCGGCACCCTGCACCAGCACCTGCCCGACGTGGTCGGCCACTCCGGGCACGCCCCGGCCCCGGGGAGTCACGGCAGGATGCCCGTGCGCCTGGCCCCCGGCGGCCGGACCTCGAAGATCTTCGGGGCCGGGACCGTGGACGTGGCCCACTACCACCACCAGGCCCTGGACCGGCCGGGCGAGGGCCTGACCGTGACCGCCCACGCCGAGGACGGCACGATCGAGGCCGTGGAGCTGGACGACCACCCCTTCGCCGTCGCCGTCCAGTGGCACCCCGAGGCCGACGACGAGTCGGCCCTGTTCGAGGCCCTGGTCCGGCACGCCGCCCCCTGACCGGTCCTTTCGCCGGACCGGCCCACGGCCCCCTGACCGGCCCGGTCCGGCGCCTCGGACCGGGGAGGGCACCGGGCCCGGCGCGACGGGGGATTCCGCTTCGCCGGTGCGGGCGGTTAGGGTGGCGGTGACACCGATGAATCCCGTGCGGGAGAGCGTCCTGACATCCAGACCAGGACCCCTGAAGGAGCAAGCCCTCCCCGCGAACCTCTCAAGGCAAAGGACCGTGCGGGTAGGTGCTCTCTGGAAAGCAGGCCCCGCGGCCTCGCCGAAGGTGAAAGTCCGGTAAAACCCGGGTGAAACTCTCAGGCACCCATGACAGAGGGGGAGGATGATCTCATCTGTCCCCTGCCTGAGGTGTGCACATGTCCCGATCTACGCCGTTGCGCGGCGTGCACGAGGCTCTCGGCGCGACGCTGACCGACTTCGCGGGCTGGCTGATGCCGCTCCGCTACGGCAGCGAGTCCGCCGAGCACAACGCGGTCCGCCGGGCGGCCGGCCTGTTCGACCTCTCCCACATGGGTGAGATCTTCGTGACCGGGCCGCAGGCCGCCGAGGCGCTCGACCACGCGCTGGTCGGTCACCTGTCCGCGCTGGAGCCCGGCCGCGCCCGCTACACGATGATCGTCGACACCGAGGGCGGTGTGCTGGACGACCTGATCGTCTACCGGCTGGCCCCCACCGAGTTCATGGTCGTCGCCAACGCCTCCAACTCCCCGCGCGTCGCCGCCGAACTGATCGACCGCGCCAAGGGCTTCGACGCGACGGCCGAGGACCGCTCCGAGCGCTACGCGCTGATCGCGGTCCAGGGCCCGCGCTCGGCGGAGATCCTGGCCGGCCTCACCGACGCCGACCTCGACGGGCTCAAGTACTACGCGGGCCTGCCGGCCGTCGTCGCGGGCCACGAGGCCCTCGTCGCCCGTACCGGATACACCGGCGAGGATGGGTTCGAGCTGTTCGTCGCGTCCGAGGACGCCGAGGCGCTCTGGTGCGCCCTCAGCGAGGCGGGCGCGCCGCACGGGCTCATCCCCGCCGGCCTGTCCGCGCGCGACACCCTCCGGCTGGAGGCGGGCATGCCGCTCTACGGCAACGAGCTCTCGGCGGGGCTGACCCCGTTCGACGCCGGGCTGGGCCGTGTGGTGAGGTTTGACAAGCCGGGCGACTTCGTCGGCCGGGCCGCCCTCGAACCCCTCAGGGACGTCCCGCCGGGCCGCCGCCTGGTCGGCCTGGTCTCGAACGGCCGCCGGGTGCCCCGGCGCGGGTATCCGGTGGTGGTCGCCGCCGACGGCGCGGTCGTCGGGGAGGTCACCAGCGGAGCGCCCTCGCAGTCGCTGGGCAGGCCGATCGCCATGGCCTACGTGGACAACGGCCTGGCGTCGGGACTGGCCGTCGACATCCGGGGCAGCCGCGAACCGGTCGAGGTCGTCGCACTGCCTTTCTACAGGAGGACACAATGAGCAGCATTCCCGAGGACCTGCACTACACCAAGGAACACGAGTGGGTCTCCGGAGTGGATGACGGCCTGACCCTCACCGTGGGGATCACCGCCTACGCCGCCGAGGCGCTGGGGGACGTGGTCTACGTGCAGATCCTCCCCGAGGTCGGCAGCACGGTCACCGCCGGCGACACCGTCGGCGAGGTGGAGTCGACCAAGTCGGTGAGCGACATCTTCGCCCCGGTCGGCGGTGAGATCGTGGAGGTCAACCAGGCCGTCGTGGACGACCCCTCGCTGGTCAACGGTGACTCCTACGGGGAGGGATGGCTGTTCCGCATCCGCCTGGAGGGCTCCGCCGACGACCTGCTGTCGCCGGAGGAGTACGCCGCGCTCACCTCGGGTGAGTCCTGAGCCTCCGGCTCACCGGTACCCGGGCCACGCGCGTCCCCGGGCGCGCGTGGCCGCCCCCGCTGGAAGGACTCAGATGACGATCAGCGTCTTCGATCTCTTCAAGGTCGGGATCGGCCCGTCCAGCTCGCACACGGGCGGCCCGATGGCCGCGGCCCACAGGTTCGCCCGCGGCCTGCACCGCGACGGGCTCCTGGAGAAGACCGCCCGGGTGAGCGCCGTCCTGTACGGCTCGCTCGGGCTGACCGGCAAGGGACACGGCAGCGACAAGGCCGTGCTGCTCGGCCTGGCCGGCGAGAAACCCGAGCTGGTCGACGTCGACACGGTCGACGAGCGGCTGGCCGCCATGCGCGAGTCCGGCACCGTCCCGCTCCACGGCTCCCGCGAGATCCCCTTCGTCATCGGCGAGGACCTCGTCTTCGAACGCAAGATCTCGCTGCCCGGCCATCCGAACGGCATGCGCTTCACCGCCCTGTCGGAGTCCGGCGAGACGCTCCGCGAGCGGGTCTACTATTCGGTGGGCGGCGGCTTCGTGGTGGACGAGAACGCCACCGGCGCCGACCGGATCAAGGCCGACGACACGGTCGTGCCGTACCCGTTCGGCACGGCCGCCGAGCTGCTCGCCCAGTGCGCCGAGACCGGGCTGTCGATCTCCGGGCTGATGCTGGAGAACGAGCAGGCCTTCGGCCGCACCGAGGCCGAGATCCGCGAGCGGCTGCTCGGGCTGTGGCGGGTCATGACCGAGTGCGTGAACCGGGGCGTCGGCAAGGAGGGCGTGCTGCCAGGCGGCCTGAAGGTGCGCCGCCGCGCCCACCAGCTCCACCGGCAGCTGCGGAGCGAGACGCAGGAGAAGGACTCGCTGCAGACCATGGACTGGGTCTCGCTGTTCGCGCTGGCCGTCAACGAGGAGAACGCCGCGGGCGGCCGGATCGTCACCGCCCCCACCAACGGGGCGGCCGGCATCATCCCGGCGGTCCTCACCTACTACGACCGCTTCACGCCCGACGCCGACGACGAGGGCGTGATCCGCTTCCTGCTGACCGCGGGGGCGATCGGCGTGCTGTTCAAGGAGAACGCCTCGATCTCCGGCGCCGAGGTCGGCTGCCAGGGCGAGGTCGGCTCGGCCTGCTCGATGGCCGCCGCCGGGCTCACCGAGGTGATGGGCGGCACCCCCGAGCAGGTGGAGAACGCCGCCGAGATCGGCATCGAGCACAACCTGGGGCTGACCTGCGACCCGATCGGCGGGCTGGTGCAGATCCCGTGCATCGAGCGCAACGCGCTGGCCTCGATCAAGGCGATCGCCGCGGCCCGGATGGCGCTGCGCGGCGACGGCCGCCACTTCGTCTCGCTGGACAAGGCCATCAAGACGATGCGCGACACCGGCCGCGACATGCTCGACAAGTACAAGGAGACCAGCCGCGGCGGGCTCGCGGTGAACGTCATCGAATGCTGAACGAGGGCTGAGCGGGGCCGCCGCGACGCGGTCCCGTCCGCTCCTTATGTCCCGATCGACACCAAATCTCGCATCCCATGGGGGAGCCCGCGGTGCCGCGCCTATGCTGGGTGACCTCATCCGCGGGACGATGGAGGTCGTGGTGGTGACGGGAACGCACGCGGTGAGACCCTCCCGCCGTTCCGGTCCGGCCACCCCCTCGCGGGGCCGGCGGGTGCTGCGTCTCCTGGCCTCGCACTGGGTCTTCGCGCTCGCCCTGCTGGCCGGGGGCGGGGTGCGCGCGCTGGCCGTGCTCGGCTACCGCCCGGCCCTGTGGTTCTGGGCCGACTCCTTCGTCTACCTGAACGCCGGGCTCGCCCCGCGCCCCCTGGAGTCCCGTCCGGCGGGGTACGCGCTGTTCCTGTGGGTCCTCAAGCCGCTCTCCAGCGTCCAGGCCGTGGTCGTCGTCCAGCACCTCCTGGGGCTGGCCGTGGCCGTCTGCGTCTACCTGCTGCTGCGCAGGCTGGGCGGGCTCCCGGGGTGGGGCGCGACGCTGGCCGCGCTGCCGGCGCTGCTGGACGTCCACCAGGTCCAGCTCGAGCACCTCGTCATGGCCGACCTGCTCTTCCAGTTCCTGGTGGTGGTGGCGGTCACGACGCTGCTGTGGCGGCGGCGCCCCGCGACGTGGGTCGCGGCGCTGGCCGGCGCGCTGCTGGCGGCGGCGACCGTCACCCGGACCGTCGGGCTGCCGCTGATCGCCGTCGTGGTGGTCTGCCTGCTGCTCCGCCGCGCCGGGTGGCGGGCGGTCGTCGCGGCCACGCTGACCGCCGTGGTCGGCCTGGGCGGGTACGTGGCCTGGTTCGCGTCCGAGCACGGCACCTACGGGCTGACCCGGGGGAACGCGTTCCTGTGGGCGCGGACGATGACCTTCGCCGACTGCGCCGTCATCCGGCCGCCCGGCCCGGAGGCGGCCCTGTGCCCGGCCGAGCCGCGGGAGGCGCGCAAGGCGCCGCCGCTCTACATCTGGGACGGCGACTCGCCGCTGAACAAGGTCAAGGGGAGCTGGGCCGAGCGCGACGCCCTCGCCGGGGCCTTCGCCACCCGGGCCATCACGGCCCAGCCGCTGGACTTCCTGCGGACCGGCCTGGCGGACGTGGCGCACGTCTTCGACTGGACGCGGCGCGTCTACCCGGCCCCCGGGCCGCAGAGCGCCTACGTCTTCCCCGACACCGCCCGGCCCTTCCCCACCGGGACCGCCTCGGCGGGCAGGACCGCCGAGGAGCTCACCGTCGCCTACCAGGGCGTCTCGGGGGCGCCCGTGCTGGTCGAGCCGTACGCGGGGCTGCTGCGCGGCTACCAGGAGTACGGCTACGTCCGGGGGCCCTACCTCGCGGTGATCTGCCTGGTCGGGCTGGTCGGCGTGCTGAGGCGGCTGCGGCGCCTCGGCGGCGTGGTGCTGCTGCCGTGGGCGGCCGGGGCCGTGCTGCTGGTGCTGCCGCCGTTCATCGCGGCCTTCGACCACCGCTACGTCGTGCCCGCCCTGCCGCTGCTCTGCCTGGCCGCCGGACTCGCCTTCGGTTCCCGGCGGCGCGAGGAGCGGCGCGAGGAGCACGCCCCCGGCGAGCCGGGTCCCGGGCCGGACGGTCCGCACGACGGTCCCGGGGCGCCTCCCGGGGACGGCCCGGAAGGCGGTCCCGGCACGGATCCGGGAACCGGCGACCGGGCGCCGTACGGCGAGGCGGAGGAGCACCGGTGGGCGTCCGGGCGGCCGGTGTACGCGAGCCCCGTCCACGAGCGGGCGTACGGCGAGGGCAGGGCCGGCGGGGACGCGGGCGGGGTCGCGGAGCGCCCGCCGGGGGCGTACGGCGGGGCGGCCGGGGTGCCGCTCTTCGGCAGGCAGGCCCACCGCGACTCCTACGGGACGGCCTACGGCGGGTCAGTGACGCCGGACGTGCAGCCGGACCAGCACGCCGAGTTCTACCTCCCCGAGCGCCCGTCGGACCTTCCCCACCGCGTCCCGGTTGAGTCGCGCCACCAGCTTGCCGACATCGGTCCCCGGGGCGCAGCACACGGTGACGCGCAGCCGCTCGTCCCGTACATGCCTGACCCCGACCCGGGTGAGCCCTTCGACTTCTTTAAGGGCAACACCGAGCACGGCCGTCCCCGTCCCGGCCCGCCTGCCGCACCGTCCCCACCCCAGGGCGTGTAGCAGCCACCGCACCGCCAGGACCGACAGCACCGTCAGCGTCACCGCGACGAGCCATCCCTGCCAGGGGTGCCCGGCCAGCCATCCGGGGAGGCCGTGGCGCACGAGCCGGGCGTCCGGGCGGTGGCCGGGCAGGTCGCCGCGTCCCCGCAGGAAGGCGTACAGCCCGGCGCAGCCGAGCACCGCGCCGGTGACGGCCAGCCCGATCCGGTTTCCCGTGTACGGCCTCATCGGCTGCTCCGCCTGCACAGCCGCACCGTGACGTCGCCGCCGTACATCGAGCCCAGGCCCGCCAGGCGGTCGCCCACCGCGGCGCCCACCCGGCGCAGGACCGGCCCGGTCCGCTCGGCGTCGGTGAAGACCGTGACCTCGACGACCCGTGAGGCGAGGCGGACCCGCGCCTGGTTCACCTCCTCCACCGACTCGGCGGCCTCCCGCAGCGTGCGGCGGAGCCCGGACCGCGTGATGCCGATCACCAGGTGCGGGTCGCCCGGTTCCAGCGGGACCAGCCGCGGGCGTCCCGGCACGACGGCGAGGGCGAGCATCGTCGCTCCCGCCACCATGGCGAGCGCCGCGACGGCGAAGACGGCGGGATCGGACCATCTCCACGCGCCCACCCCCTCGACGAGCAGGCGGTAGGGTTCGCGCGCGACCGGCGACCCCATCAGCAGGCCGACCGTCGTCGAGGCCGACAGCGACAGGAGGGCGGCCACCACCAGGGCCGCCGGGACGCCCGCCGGGGTCCTGCCCGGCCGCAGCAGCCGCAGCGACCTGCGGCGTACCTCCTGGAACTGCTCGCCCGCGGCCTTGCCCGCCGAGCCGCTCCCCGAGCCGCCGCCCCCCGAGCCGCCACCGCTTCCCGAGCCCGCCAGGATGTCCTGGAGAGTAGTCGTCATTCGTTCACATGTACGCGCCCCATAGGTCCCGGGCGGGGGATCACCCGCCCACTTGCCCGATCCTGTGCCCTCCCCGGCGGGAGAATTGATCACCCCGGCAGTAATGTGAACATTACTCATATTCGTTGCGGCCGGGTTATCCTGCGGACATGGACGACCGTCAGCGCTACGACCGGGTCACCGCCCACCTCGATCCCCCCTTCGCCGTCGTCGACCTGCCCGCCCTGCGCGCCAACGCGGCGGCGATGGTACGGCGGGCGGCGGGCAAGCCGATCAGGGTCGCCAGCAAGTCCGTCCGTTCCCGGGCCGTGCTGGAGCGGATCCTCGCCATGGACGGCTACGCCGGGATCATGGCCTTCACCCTTCCCGAGGCCCTCTGGCTGGTCTCCACCGGGATGCGGGACGTCCTGGTCGCCTACCCCACCGTGGACCGCGCCGCGCTCGCCGAGCTGGCCGCCGGCCCGCGCGCCGCCCAGGAGATCACCGTCATGGTGGACCGGGCCGAGCAGCTCGACCTCGTCGAGGCCGCCGTCTCCGGGGTCCGCGACCGCCAGGAGATCCGGGTCTGCCTGGACGTCGACGCGGGCTACCTCGCCCTCGGCGGCCGGTTCCGGGCCGGCGTGCGCCGCTCCCCCGTCCGCGACATCGGCCAGGCCGTCGACCTGGCCACCGAGATCGCGAAACGGCCGGGCTTCCGCCTGGTGGGCGTGATGGCGTACGAGGCGCAGATCGCCGGCGTCGGCGACGACCTGCCCGGCAGGCCCGCCCGCACCCGGGCCGTCCGCTGGATGCAGGCCCGCTCACAGCGCGAGCTGATCATCCGGAGGGGCCGGATCGTCCAGGCCGTACGCCAGATCACCGACCTGGAGTTCGTCAACGGCGGCGGCACCGGCAGCATCGAGAAGACCACCCGTGAGCGCGCCGTCACCGAGATCACCGCGGGCTCCGGTTTCTTCCATCCCCGCCTGTTCGACTTCTACCGGAACTTCACCGGCAGGCCCGCCGCGCTGTTCGCGCTGCCGGTGGTGCGCCGTCCCGCCCCGGGCGTGGTCACGGTCCTCGGCGGCGGCTACACCGCCTCCGGCCCTCCCGGCGAGGACCGCCTGCCCCAGCCCTACCTGCCGTGCGGATTGCGCTACGACCCGGACGAGGGGGCCGGGGAGGTCCAGACCCCCCTGATCGGGCAGGCCGCCGAGGACCTGCGCCCCGGCGACCGGGTCTGGTTCCGGCACGCCAAGGCCGGTGAGCTCTGCGAGCGTTTCACCAGCCTGCACCTGATCGAGGAGGACGGGGTCGTGGACGAGGTCCCCACCTACCGCGGCGAGGGGCACGCCTTCCTCTGACCCCGCCGGTCCTTCCGGTGGCCCTCGTCACCGGGTGACGCCCGCCGACCGCGGCGCCCGTCACCGGTCATGCCCCGTCACCGTCACCGGCCGGGTCCCGTCACCGGCCGGGTCGCGTCACCGGTGAGGGCCACCGCCGGTCGAGCCCGTCACCGGTTGCGCCGCCTCCACAGCATGACGATCGCGCCGAGCGCCAGCACCGCGCCCACCCCGATCAGGACCGGCGCCAGGTCCGGCCGGTCCTCCTCCCACAGGTCGTCCGGCTCACCGGCGACCCGCACCGGCCTCGGCCCGGCCGCACCGCCGACCAGGTCGCCGACCTGCGCGACCAGATGCTCCGCGTTCGCCCTGACCTTCGCCACACCACGCTCCGCGACCCGCTTGGGGCTCACCCGGTCCGCGATGGCGTCCACCGTCTGGGCCAACTCCGCGCGCGTGCGCTCGATCTGCCGTTCCAACTCCGCGGGATCGGTGTCCGCCATGGCTATCCTCCCCTACACCTCGACGTCGATCAGTCTGTCAGGTCCGGTCCACCCTCGGCACTTCGGGCAGGCCGGTAAGTTGACCCGGGAACCCTTCCTCGGAGGAACACCATGAAACTCGAGCCGGGCGACGCCGCCCCGGACTTCACGCTTCCCGCCGCCGACGGCACCACCGTGTCGCTGGAGGCCCACCGCGGCAGGCGCGTCATCCTCTACTTCTACCCCGCCGCGATGACCCCGGGCTGCACCAAGCAGGCCTGCGACTTCCGCGACAGCCTCGACTCCCTGACCTCGGCCGGGGTCGCCGTCCTCGGCGTCTCCAAGGACACCCCGGCCAAGCTCGCGAAGTTCGCCGAGCACGACGCCCTGACCTTCCCGCTCCTGTCGGACCCCGACCTGGAGGTCCACAGGGCCTACGACGTCTACGGCGAGAAGACCATGTACGGGAGGACCACCATGGGGGTCATCCGCTCCACCTTCGTCATCGACGCCGACGGCAAGGTCGAGAAGGCCCTCTACAACGTGAAGGCGACCGGGCACGTGGCCCGCCTCCGCCGCGAACTCGGCCTCGACTGACCCTGCCCGCGCCGCCCGCGCCGCCCGCGCCGTTCACGCCATTCGAGTCGTTCGAGTCGTCCCGATTGTTCGGGTCATGTGCCACGACGTGAGCGGGCCCCGGGAATGGCCCCACCCGCCGCACGGTCCCGGGGCACGCCGCCAAATACGCGTACGCCCTTGAAACAAACGGGAAACGGCCGGGAATGCTCTGGAACGCGCCCTCGGGGGCCGCGGCCGGCGTCCCCGGCCACACCCGGTTTCGCCCGGCGGCCCGCACCCCCGCCGAACTCCGCCCAGTTCAGAGGCACCCTGATCACAATAGGGATGCCGTACGGCCGCACGGGATGTAGGATCGAGCACGTTCGGCGGGGCCGGAAATCGGGGCCGAACACCCGTCACGTCAATGGCGACCGGCTCGACAAAAGAAAAGAAACTCCCGCTCCCTCCGCCCGGACCGTCGTTCACGGCGGGGAAATTCGCGGGAAGATCCAGGGGCCGTAGTCCAACGGCAGAGACACACGGTTTAGGTCCGTGCCAGTTCGGGTTCGAATCCCGACGGCCCTACAGAGAAATCCCGGCGGCCCCGCAGACAATCGTCGCCGCCTCACCGGCACGAGGCCGGACCCCACGCCTCGACACCGCCGCACCCCTGCCGTTCGGCCTCGCGTTCTCGGTGGAACGGCGCGACAGCGCAGAACCCCGGATGAGGGATCGTTCCTCGGGCGCCCGCGGGAGTTTCCCTCGCGGGGCGAGAAAACGAAAGGTCACGCGGCCCGTTCTTCGCGACCGCGTGACCTGTCGTCGTTGTGACTGATCACCACAAACTGCTCCCTTTACCCACCCCGGAGGGTGCTCCCGGAAACAAGAGTGCCCCACGGGCCGTAAGGCCCGCGTAAGCGGTGACGGATGTGCGACCTGGGTCGTACACGCGGTTCCCCCCTCAGGGGGAAGGGTTCTGATCTGGTCGTACGTATCGTGGTGGTGTGTTCGGCAGACTACGCGCCTGGAGCGGGCGCCATCCCCGGGTCATCGACGCCCTCTGGCTGGTCCCGTTCCTGCTGATCTCGCTGCTCAACATGGTGATGGTGGGGGCCGGCTCCACCGCCTGGGAGGCCGCGGGCCTGGAGGCGTGGTGGTTCGCGGGGCTGGGCGTCCTGCTGTTCGCGCCGCTGTTCTGGCTGCGCGGGCGCCCCCTCACGGTCTTCGTGATCATTTCGGTGACCTGCTTCCTCCAGTGGCTCCTCGGTGTCCCGCCGCTGTTCTTCAACGTCTCCGTGCTCGTCGCGATGTACGGGGTGGCGTCGCGGCGCCCGTTGCGCTGGGCGGTCGCGGCGGGCCTGGTGGTGGAGCTGGGCCTGTTCCTGGTGTTCGTCTCGCCGTTGGAGGCCGGGGACGAGGCCGGCTTCTCGACCACGTCGGCGTTCTCGGTCGCGATCTGGATGGCGGGGATCTACGCCAACACCCGGCGCCGCTACCTGGAGGGGCTGGAGGAGCGGGCCGAACGGGCCGAACGTGAGCGCGACCAGCAGGCCAGGCTGGCCGCGGCGGCCGAGCGGGCCCGTATCGCCCGCGAGCTGCACGACGTGGTCGCGCACAACGTCAGCGTGATGATCGTCCAGGCCGACGGGGCGGGGTACGCGATCGACCGCGACGTGGAGCAGGCGCGCCGGGCGATGCAGGCCGTCTCGGCCACCGGGCGCAGGGCGCTGGCGGAGATGCGGCGGATGGTCGGCGTGCTGCGGGCCGACGACGCGCCCGGGGAGTACGCGCCGCAGCCGAGCCTGGCGCAGCTGGACGAGCTGGTGTCGCAGGTGCGGGCCTCCGGCCTGCCGGTGGACCTGCGGGTGTCCGGGACCGTCAGGGAGCTCCCCGAGGGGGAGCAGCTCACGGTCTACCGGATCGTGCAGGAGGCGCTCACCAATACCCTCAAGCACGGCGGCCCGGTCAGCAGGGCCACGGTCGAGATGGAGTACGGCGTGCGGGATCTGCTGTTGCGGGTGACCGACGACGGCCGAGGCGCCTCGGCGCGGGAGCACGAGGGCGGGCACGGCCTGGTGGGGATGCGCGAACGGGTGGCGATGTTCGGCGGGAGCGTCGAGGCGAGGCCCGAGGTGGGCGGCGGTTTCCGGGTGGTGGCACGGCTGCCGATCGGCGGGGCCGGGGCGGAGCGGGCGGCATGACGGGGCGCGGCCCGCGCGACGACGCGGGCGGGGAGGGGTGAGCGGCCCGGTGAGCGGTGAGATCATCCGGGTGATGCTCGTCGACGACCAGGAACTGCTCCGTACCGGGTTCCGGATGGTGCTCGGCGCCCACCCCGACGTCGAGATCGTCGCGGAGGCCGGAAACGGCGCCGAGGCGGTGGCGACGGTGAGGAGGGTCGAGGTCGACGTGGTGCTGATGGACGTGCGGATGCCCGTCATGGACGGGGTGGAGGCGACGCGGCTGATCCGTTCGGTGCCCGACGGGCCCCGGGTGCTGATCCTGACCACCTTCGACCTGGACGACTACGCGTTCGCGGCGTTGAAGGCGGGCGCGTCGGGGTTCCTGCTGAAGGACGTGCCCCCCTCGGACCTGGTGAGCGCGATCCGCTCGGTGCACAGCGGGGACGCGGTGGTGGCGCCCAGCACGACGCGGCGGCTGCTGGAGCGTTTCGTCGTGCATCTCCCGTCGGCGGGGGCCGCGGGCACGGCGGAGCCGGCGGCGCTGGCCGGGCTGACCGCCCGGGAGCGGGAGGTGCTGGTGCTGGTGGCCAGGGGGCTGTCGAACACCGAGATCGCCGGCCGGCTGGAGCTGGCGGAGGCGACGGTCAAGACGCACCTGGGCCGGGTGCTGGCCAAGCTGAACCTGCGGGACCGGGCGCAGGTGATCGTGTACGCCTACGAGTCGGGCCTGGTGACCCCGCACTCGGCCGACTGACCCCGGCCCGGGCCTGCCCGCCCGGCCCGCGTCTCTCGGCCGAACGGCCGATGCGGCGGTACGACGAAAGTGGCGCGGCTCCTCCCCCGGGTGCCCTCGGCACGGCCGCAGGTCAGGCCTAATGCCTGATGGAACGGCCCTTCCGGGTCAATAGCGTTTCCTGCGTCATAACGTCGTACGTTGTCGAGGAGAGTTGACGTGAGCATCACCGGAGAGGCCGGCGCGCGGGGCACCCGAAGAGGTGTGACACAGGCCGTGACGGCCAGGGGCCTGACCAAGGTGTACGGCCGGGGGGACACCGCCGTGCACGCGCTGCGGGGTGTGGACGTCACGTTCTTCACCGGCGCCTTCACCGCCATCATGGGCCCGTCGGGGTCGGGCAAGTCCACGCTGATGCACTGCCTGGCCGGGCTGGACACGGTGAGCGGCGGGCAGGTGCACATCGGGGACGTGGAGCTCACCGGGCTCGACGACAAGAAGCTCACCATGCTCCGCCGCGAGCGGATCGGCTTCGTCTTCCAGGCGTTCAACCTGCTGCCGACGCTCACGGCCGAGCAGAACATCCGGCTGCCGCTGGACATCGCCGGCCGGATGGCCGACCCCGCCCTGTTCGACCGGGTGGTGGACACCGTGGGCCTGCGCGACCGGCTGGGACACCGGCCCTCGGAGCTGTCGGGCGGGCAGCAGCAGCGCGTCGCGGTCGCCCGCGCCCTGATCAGCGCGCCACAGGTGATCTTCGCCGACGAGCCCACCGGCAACCTGGACTCGCGCAGCGGCGCCGAGGTGCTGTCGTTCCTGCGCACGTCGGTGCGCGAGCTCGACCAGACGATCGTGATGGTCACCCACGACCCGGTGGCCGCCTCCTACGCCGACCGGGTGATCTTCCTGAGGGACGGCCTGCTGGTCGACGAGCTGACCGGGCCGACGCCGCAGTCGGTGCTGGACACGCTGATGAAGCTGGAGGTGTGAGGTGCTGAGGACCACGCTGGCCGGGCTGCGCGCGCACCGCCTGCGCCTGGCGCTGACCTCGCTGGCCATCGCGCTGGGCGTGGCGTTCATCGCGGGCACGTTCGTGCTGACCGACACCATCGACGCGGGCTACACCCAGAAGTTCTCCGCGGCGGCCGACCGGCTGGACGTCGCCGTCCTCCCCGTGGACGGCAAGGGCGAGGAGGAGGCTCTCGTCTCCGACGCTACCCTGAGGAGGATCCGCGCCGTGGACGGCGTCACCGACGCCCAGGGTCTGGTGCGGGGGACGTCCGCCCTGATCGGCAAGGACGGCAAGGCCGCCGGTGACTTCCCGACGCTGGGGATCTCGCTCCCCGAGGGAGACCTGAACCGTACCGTCGTCGTCGAGGGGCGGGCCCCGCGGAACGGGCGGGAGGCCGTGCTCGACGAGGGCACCGCCAGGAAGCGGGGCTTCCGGGTCGGCGACACCGTCACCGTGCTGGACGCCGGCGACAGGCGGCACACGTTCGCCCTGGTGGGCCTGTTCGACGGCGGCCTGGACCAGGAGATCGGGTACGTGGGGGCGGTGGGCTACACCACCGCCACGGCCCGCGAGATGACCGGGACGCGGGGATTCGCCGAGGTCGACGTCGTCGCCGCCGAGGGGGTCTCCCAGGAGACGTTGCGCGCCTCGGTCGCCGCGGCGGCCGGTAAGGGCCACGAGGTCAGGACCGGCGAGCGGTACGCCGCCGACCTGGCGAGGACGAACGGCGGCAACAACGAGATCCTCACCGTGGGGCTGCTGATGTTCGGCGTGGTGGCGATGTTCGTGGCCGCGCTGGTCATCTACAACACCTTCACCATCCTGGTGGTGCAGCGGACCCGGGAGATGGCGCTGCTGCGGTGCATCGGCGCCACCCGTCGCCAGGTCTTCGGCTCGATCCTGCTGGAGTCGGTCGTGGTCGGCCTGCTCTCGTCGGTACTGGGCCTGCTGCTCGGCTACGGCCTGGGCGCGGGGGCACTGGCCGTGCTCGCCGCGGTCGACGCGCCGCTGCCCACGGCCGGCGCCTCCCTGGCGCCGCGCACGATCGTGCTGGGCCTGGTCGTCGGCCTGGTCGTGACGGTCGGCGCGGCCCTGCTGCCCGCCCGGACGGCGACACGGGTGGCGCCGGTCGCCGCCCTGGGCGCGCAGGTCGAGGAACCGACCTTCCGGGCCGGTGTGCTCCGGACGGTCTCCGCGACGCTGCTGCTGGTCGCGGGGGCGGCGGTGATGACGCTGGCGGTGACGATGGACCCGGGCGAGACCGCACTCTTCGTGGTCATGGCGGGTGCCTCGCTCGTGTTCCTGGGCGTGCTGGTCCTGGGCCCGGTGATCGTCAGGCCGCTCTCCGCCTTCGCCGGGTGGGTCCCGGCCAAGCTCTTCGGCGTGCCCGGCAGGCTCGCCCTGGACAACTCCCGGCGCAACCCGAAGCGGTCGGCGACCACCACGGTGGCGCTCACCGTGGGCGTGACGCTGATGACGGTCATCTCGGTCGTCACCGGCACCGTGCGGGCGACGTACACCCAGCAGCTCGACGAGCAGTTCCCCGTCGACTACATGGTGCAGAGCCAGGGACGCGACTCGGTCCTGCCCCGCTCGATCGCCGAGGAGCTGCGCGTCCGGCCGGAGTTCGCCTCGGTCGTCGCGTTCCGCTCGACCACCGCCCCCCTGGAGTCCAGGGACGGCACGTACCAGGTGGGGACGTTCACCCCGGCCCCGGGGTTCGCCCCGAAGCTCGACGCGGGCTCGATCGACCGGCTCGCACCGGGGACCGCGCTCGTCGCCGCCCATATCGCCAAGGACCTCAAGGCCGGCGTCGGAGGCCGGATCACCGTACGGACGAAGGAGGCCGGTCCGGTCGCCCTGACGATCGCGGGCGTGTCCGGCACGGAGTCGAACCTGTTCGAGGTGACGGTGCCGGCCGGGGAGTTCGACCGCTACTTCCCGGGGGTCGACGACGCCCGGGTGATGGTCAACCACCGGGACGGCGTGAACCCCGACACGGCGCTGGCGGTGGTCGAGGCGGCCACCAAGGCGTACCCGACGGCGAAGGTGATCAGCTCGACGGAGGTGCGGGGCGAGTTCGACGAGACGCTCGACATGATGCTGATGATCATCACGGGCCTGCTGGGCCTGGCGGTGCTCATCTCCCTGCTGGGCATCGCGAACACGCTCTCGCTCTCGGTGCACGAACGCACCCGCGAGTCGGCGCTGCTGCGGGCGCTCGGCCTGACCCGGCCGCAGCTGCGGCGGATGCTCTCGGTCGAGGCGCTGGTCCTGGGCCTGATCGGGGCGCTGGTGGGCGTGGTGCTGGGCGTCGTGTTCGGCTGGGCCGCGGCGCAGACGATGACCGAGGACGTCCTGTTCCGGCTTCCGGTGTGGCAGATCCTGGCGTTCGTGGCGCTGTCCGGGCTGGCCGGGGTGGTGGCCGCGGTGCTGCCCGCCCGGCGCGCGGCCCGCGCCTCGGTGGTGGGCTCGCTCGCGAGCGGCTGACCCCGGGCCGGTCCGGCACCTCCCGGCGGAACCGGGTGTGAGCCGGACGTGAGCCGGGAGACCGGCGGGCGGGGTGACAGGCGGGTGGGGCCGGGACGTCTCCTATCGGGGGCGGCGTCCCGGCCACAGCTCGGCCACCGTCTCGGGGTTGAGCAGCGGCCGGATGACGATCTCGCCGGTGGCCTTGTCGATGACCACGCACCCGGCGCCGACGGTGTCGGGCAGCACGCCGGGATCGTCCGGCTCCGGCTCGTTCGCCCAGGCGACGTAGCCCTCCGTGAAGGCGTAGATCCGGATGTCGGAGTTGGCGCCCGCGCCGCGGACCCCGCTGAAGTACTCCTCCGCCACCGCCCTGGCCTGCTCCGGGTTCACAGCCGCCGCCCCTCCCTGTCGATCACGATGCAGAACACGCCGGTCACCGACTCGTACAGCGGCTCCACCGCCATGTGCCCCCGCTGCGCGTCGATCCAGATGACCTCGCCGTCGAAGTTCACCGCGTTCCACGCGTGGCTGCCCCCGGCCGGCCAGCGGTTGACGATCAGCGCGGCCGAGCCGTGCCCCCCGGCGAGCAACGCCTGCGCGACCGGGATGTAGGAGTGGCGTCCCTGCCCCACGTACTGGAAGCGCTGGCCCAGCCAGCGTTCGGCCCGGGCCACTCCCCCGGCCTCCCCGCCGAGCAGCGGCTTGCCGACGCGGTCGTACTCGGGACGCCGGGGCGCGGCCACCGCGGGGACGCCGTACCAGGTCGAGAGCACCGACAGGGCGCAGTCGATCGCGTTGGTGGCGCGGAACGGGTCGTCGCCGGAGCCGCTCCCGTTGATCAGCCTGATCCACATGCCGCGCGGGTCGGGGAAGCGGCGCGGGGCGCCCTGCTCGCCGGCCGGGACGGCCTTGAGCATGTCCTCCTCGGTCTGCGGGTCTGGCCTGGCCAGCCCGCCCGCCAGCCCGTACGGCCGGCACTGGTCCAGCCGCGCCGGCCCCCAGCGCATCGGCTCGCGCTCCCTCGGCGCCGCCACCACGGCCGACACCTGGATCTCCAGCTCGAAGTCCCGCCACCGCTGCCCGTCCGCGGTCACCACGGGGTTGTAGACCCCCGCGGGCACACTCCACTCGTTCACGGCTCCCCCGTCACCCGCTCATCTGCGAGCCAGATCGTAGGACGGGGCCCGTCGCGCCGACGAGGAGTTGACCATTTACAGGCCACGCCTCCGGCGCGGCGTGGGACAACGGAGGACCAGGTTCCTCTCCGGGACCGCCTCTTCGGTGTCACCCGGACGGGTCCGCACCGGCTCACCACGGTCGGGGCGGGGCCCTCGGTCAGGTGACCTCCACCCGGACGGTGTGCCAGCCGGTGGCGCCGTCCGGGGTGATGGGGGCCTGTTCTGCGGTCTGGGTGTAGCCGGTGGCGTCGGTGGCGCGGACCTCGACGGTGTGGCTGCCGGGGGTGGCGTCCCAGTCGTCGAGGACCCACTGGCGCCAGGTGTCGGCGGTGGGGGCCTCGGCGAGGCGGGCCTGGCGCCACGGCCCTCCGTCGACACGCACCTCGACGGCGTCGATGCCCTTGTGCTGGGCCCAGGCGACGCCCGCGACGGGGGTCCGCCCGGCCGGCACGGACGAACCGCTCGCGGGCAGGTCGATGCGGGACTGGGTCTTGATCGGCCCCCGGGCGGACCAGCCCCGGGGCGTCCAGTAGCCCTCGTCCCGGTCGAAGCGGGTGACCTTGATCTCGGTGACCCACTTGGTGGCCGAGACGTAGCCGTACAGGCCCGGGACGACCTGGCGGACCGGGAAGCCGTGGTCGACGGGGAGCGCCTCGCCGTTCATGGCGAAGGCCAGCAGGGAGTCGCGGCCGTCCATGACGACGTCGGCCGGGGTCCCGGCGGTCCAGCCGTCGGCCGACGTGCTGAGCAGCATGTCCGCCCCCTTCTGGACGCCCGCGTCGCGCAGCACCCCGGCGAGGCTGACGCCCAGCCAGCGGGCGTTGCCGATGTAGGGGCCGCCGACCTCGTTGGAGACGCAGCACAGCGTGACGTCGGCCTCGGTGACGGTGCGCTTCATCAGGTCGGCGAAGGTGAGCTCGACGGGCCGGTCGACCATGCCGTGGATCGTGAGGGTCCAGTCCCGCGGGTCCACCTGGGGGACGACCAGGGCGGTGTCCACGCGGTAGAAGTCGTCGTTCGGGGTGACGAACGGTGCCAGGCCCCTGATCCTCAGGTCGGTGCCCGCCGGGAGCGGGGCGAGGGGCGTGGCGGGCCTGGGGAGCGTGACGCCTCTCCGCGCCGCGGTCACGTTGGCCCGGCCGGAGAACAGGTGGCCGGTGACGCCGGCCACCCCGGCGACGGCGACGCCGCCGAGTGCGCCGGTCAGCAGGCCGCGGCGGTCGAACGCGCGCAGGTCGTCCCCGGCCCGCATGACGGGCGGGACGGCCGCACCCGTGACCTGCGGGGTCGGGACGCCGGACCGGTCCCCGGTATCCGGCAGGGTCTCCGGCAGGGTCTCCGTGGTGGAAGCCGTCGCGGTGGCCCGCAGGGCCGGGGAGGGCTCCGGTCGGGGCGCGGGCGGGCTCTCCCGCAGGGTGTGGTGAACGCCGGGGAGCTCGTCGGCGGGCACCAGGGCGCGGCGGACGAGCCGTCGCAGGGCGAACACGCCGGCGCCGACGCCGAGCAGCGTGGGCAGCAGGTCGGTCACACCCGCGCCGGGACGGGTCAGCACGGCGGCGACGCCGAGCAGGCCGAACGCGGCCAAGCCCGCCATCCCGTACCGGAGGTCGCGGACGGCGGCCATGCCCAGCAGTGCGGCGAGGACGGCCATCACCACCAGGATGCCCCCGACGAGGACCACCTTGTCGCTCTCGCCGAACGTGCGGATCGCCCATTCCTTGAGCGGCGCCGGGCTGAGGTCGACGGCGGAGTCTCCGACCGCGACGACCGGGAAGGTGGAGGGGTTCATCAGGCCCGCGACGAGGAGGGAGAACCCCACCGCCACGACGCCGGAGACCAGGCCGATCAGCGCCGCGGCCCACGAGGGCATGCGCCCGTTGCTCTGCATACCCCCGACGCTACGCCCTCGCGGGACCGCCGGTTCTTACGCCCCGATTACGTACGGGGCGGATGATCTCCCCGGTCTCGACCAGCGGGTCGGACGATCTCCTCGGCCAGGATCGGGACGAGCGCGCGGAAGGCGCGGCCCCGGTGGCTGATGGCGTCCTTCTCGGCGGCGGACAGCTCGGCGGTGGTCCGGCTCTCCCCTTCCGGGACGAAGATCGGGTCGTAGCCGAAGCCGTTCGTGCCGCGCGGGGCGTCGACGATCACGCCGTGCAGCGCGCCCTCGGTGACCCGCTCGTGCCCCGACGGCAGCGCCAGGGCGGCGGCGCACGCGAAGTGCGCGCCCCGATGGCCGCCGGGAACGTCGGAGACCTGCGCGAGCAGCAGGGCCAGGTTGGCCGGGTCGTCGCCGTGCCTGCCCGACCAGCGGGCGGAGAAGATGCCCGGCATGCCGTTCAGCGCGTCCACGCAGAGGCCCGAGTCGTCGGCGATCGCCGGGAGCCCGGACTGCCGGGCGACGGCGTGCGCCTTGAGCAGCGCGTTCTCCGCGAAGGTCAGGCCGGTCTCGGCGACGTCGCCGATCTCGGGGAACTCCTCCAGGCCGACGATCTCGACCGGGACCGAGGCGTCGGCCAGGATCCGGCGGAGCTCGGCGATCTTCCCGGCGTTGCGGGTGGCGAGCACCACCCTGGGTGCGCTCACGCCAGCGCCTCCCGCTGCAGGCGGGTGAGCTCGGCGCATCCGGCGACGCCCAGGTCGAGCAGCTCGTCCAGGGCGGCCCGGTCGAACGGCTTGCCCTCGGCGGTGCCCTGGACCTCGACGAACTCGCCGGAGCCGGTCATCACCACGTTCATGTCGGTCTCGGCGGCGACGTCCTCGGTGTAGCAGAGGTCGAGCAGCGGGGTCGAGCCGACCACGCCCACGGACACGGCCGCGACCGAGTCGATCAGCGGGTCGCCACCGCACATCTTCTTCTTGCGCATCCACGCGACCGCGTCGGCCAGCGCCACGTACGCTCCGGTGATGGCGGCGGTGCGGGTGCCGCCGTCGGCCTGGAGCACGTCGCAGTCGATGACGATCGAGTTCTCGCCGAGCGTCTTGTAGTCGACGCAGGCCCTCAGGGAGCGGCCGATCAGGCGGGAGATCTCGTGCGTCCGCCCGCCGATCTTGCCGCGGACCGACTCGCGGTCGTTGCGGGTGTTGGTGGCACGCGGCAGCATGGCGTACTCGGCGGTGATCCAGCCCTGACCGCTGCCCCGGCGCCAGCGCGGCACGCTGTCCTGCACGGAGGCGGCACAGAGCACCTTGGTGCCGCCGAACTCGACGAGCACCGAGCCCTCGGCGTGGGCGAGCCAGCCGCGGGTGATCGTGACGGGGCGGAGCTGATCGGGAGAACGTCCATCTGCACGGGCCATGCCGTTCACCCTAGGTCATACCGGGCCCCGCTCCGCGCCAGTTCCATGCGCCCGCCGAAGCCCCCGCGCGAGGCGTCCTCAAGGACGCGGTCGCGGTCGTTCCAGGGCACCAGGTGGGTCAGGACCAGGGTCTCCACGTCCGCCTTGGCCGCGTGCTCGGCGGCCTGGCGGCCGTTCAGGTGCAGCCCGGTGGGAAGGCCGGGCCGGTCGAGGTGGGAGGCCTCGCACAGGAGCACGTCGGCGCCGGAGGCGAGCGTGACGAGCTCGGGGCTCTCGCCGGTGTCACCGGAGTAGACCACCGATCTCCCCCCGTAGGAGACCCTGAACCCGTAGGTCTCCACGGGGTGGTTCATCAGCGCGGCCGTCACCTCGAACGGGCCCGCCCGGAAGACGCCGGACGTCAGGCCCACGAAGTCGAAGGCGGTGTCGAGCGGCGGCTCGTCCGGCATCGCGTAGGCCGAGTTCAGGCGACGGCGCGCGTCGGCCGGCGCGTACACCGGGATCCGGGGCAGCGGGCCGTGGGGCGAATAGGTGCGCACCACGTGGTACGGGCACATGTCCAGGCAGTGGTCGGCGTGCAGGTGCGACAGGCAGATCGCGTCCACGTCGTACAGTCCTATGTGCCTCTGGAGGGCGCCGAGGGCGCCGTTCCCGAAGTCGAGCAGCATGCGGAACCCCTCGGCCTCCAGCAGATAGCAGGAGGAAGGGCTGTCCGGGCCGGGGAAACTCCCCGAGCACCCGATGATCGTCAGTTTCATGGCGGCCTCCTACGGTCAGGTTGCGGTGCCGCGCGTCACGGCGCGGGCGCCGGTGGCCGGTGCCCGCCCGCCCCCCTTCGTCCGCCAGGCCCCGGCGCTCCCCCTACGGAGCGCCGGGACACCCTCACGCGCGATGCCCGTTACTCGGAACATCCCCTACAGTCGCCGCCTCGACCGCCTGGATCTCCGGTCCGAGGAACCGGCGGCCGAGGTCGGCGAAGAGGCCCGCGTCACCGGTGGCGCGGAAACGGTGCCTGGGCACGCCCCCTACGGCGGCCAGACCCCGGTCGTGCAGGATGCGGTACACGTCCTTGGCCGTCTCGTCGGCGCTGGACACCAGCGTCACCCCGTCCCCCACCACGTAGGAGATCGGCCCGGTGAGCAGCGGGTAGTGCGTGCATCCCAGGATCAGCGTGTCGCACCGGTCGGCGAGCACCGGCTTCAGGTAGTCGCGGATGACGCCGATGAGCTCCTCGCTCATCGTCTCCCCACGCTCGACGAACTCCACCAGGCGCGGCGCCGCCACCCCGGTCAGCCGGACGTCGGGAGCCGCGGCGAAGGCGTCGTGGTAGGCCATCGACTCGATGGTGGCCCTGGTCCCGATGACCCCGACCCTGCCGTTGCGGGTCGCCCGTACGGCACGACGGGTCGCCGGCTGGATCACCTCGACCACCGGCACGTCGTAGCGCTCCCGGGCGTCCCGGAGCACCGCGGCGCTGGCGCTGTTGCACGCGATCACCAGCATCTTCACGTCGTGCTCGACGAGGTGGTCCATCACCTCCAGCGCGTAGGCGCGGACCTGCGCGATGCTTTTGGGGCCGTACGGCTGCCGGGCCGTGTCGGCCACATAGAAGATCGACTCGTTGGGCAACTGATCGATGATCGCCCGAGCGACCGTCAGCCCGCCGACACCGCTGTCAAAGATTCCGATACTCGCTTGCGACACAGTTCCCAAGGCTAGGCGACCTGGGAGGATCGATCACGGTAAGAATCCTCACAACGCCGAATACCAGCCGAGATGTGTACTTTCCATGACATCTTTCGTCGGCGGCCTCACGGGGCGCTCCCGTCCCGCCCGTTCCGTCGGTCCCGGCGGG
>NZ_JBFABE010000001.1:149167-157969 GCF_040640155.1 Streptosporangium sp. NPDC023615 | reverse complement strand
GGGCCGTCGTCCGGGGCCGTCGTCCGGGGCCGTCGTCCGGGGCCGTCGTCCGGGGCCGTCGTCCGGGGCAGGGGCTCCCCCCGCCCCGGACCGGGAGCTCCTCCGTCAGCCCCAGGCCGGGGTCTCCCTCACCCCGGTCCCGTGACCTCCGTCAGCCGCGGCCGACGCGGGCGAGCTGGCGGGACTGGGCGACCAGGCGGCCGGCCGAGTCCCAGACCTCCACGTCCTCGTCGAACCAGCCGTCACCGATCAGGCGGCCCGACCCGATCAGGGTCAGCCACCCGGGGGCGGGCAGGGCGCGCAGGTGCCAGGTGAGATCGACGGTGGGGGCCCAGCCGCGCTCGCCCGCCGAGAAGACCACCGGCGGCAGGGCGTCGACGGCCAGCGCCAGCACGTACGGGTCGGGGTCCTGCGGCTCGGCCATCCGGAAGTACGCGCGGGCCTCGGGGCGGCCGGTGGGCTTCCCGGCGAGCCAGCCGATGGTGGGCGGGTCGAAGGCCATCTCCACCTGCGCGTTGAGCGTCATGCCGGACTCGGGCTTGGGGTCGGGCAGCCGGACGCACTCCCCGATCGGCGGGATCGCCGTCGACGGGCCGTCCGCCCACCGGGGGTCGGCGCCCTCGAGGGTCGCGGTGGTGACGAGGGCCTCGATGTAGGACTCGTCGTTCTGCACGAGGGTCGCCCTCGCCATGGTGGCGGTGCGGCCGGTCTTGATCTGCTCCACCCGTACCCGGGCGGGACCCGGCCGGGCCGCGCGCAGGAACTGGACCGAGGTGGTCACGGGGTGCTCGTGGGGGGAGGCGTCCACCACGGCGCGCAGCAGCACGGCCATCAGGTAGCCGCCGTTCAGGGGGCCGCCGATCGAGTACCCGGGGTCGAGACAGACGTCGTAGGTGGTCTCGTCCACCCGGATGGCCGCTGTCGCCTCGTCGAACTTTGTCATCCACGCTCCCGAACCTTGTTCTAGAGGGCACACTTTACCCACCCCGGACGCCCTCCGCCTCCTCGCCCCCGCCCCCGGTGACCCTCCCGGGCGGACCACCGCGATCCGCGAGGCCCCCGGGAGACCGCGACGGGATCACCGCGGGGGACGACCGGGCCGCGACAGGGCCGCCGTGGAGCCGCGACGGCGGCGGACCCCGCGAGAGGGGCGCGGCACGACCGCCCTCATGACGACCTGAACGGGGACGGAACAAGGCCGGAACGCGGCCGGGATCAGGCCGGAACGAGAAGGGGGCCAGGTCGGAGCCGGGCCGGCGGGCAGGCCGGAACACCGGGCGGAGGCCGCGAAGCCGCCTTGGACGCACCGAACGCGGAGTTAGTTCAATGCAAGCGAACTGCTAGCAAAGTGCACTAACTTCATCCATATCCGCGAAGACCACATTGTGAGTGAGCATGCCTGCCAACAATCCCCCTGACCAGACGCCCACGCCGGGGCAGCAACCCGACAGGACGATCGCCTACCGCCGGAACGAGGGCGCGCAGCCCAACGACCAGCCGCACACCCAGGCATATCCGCAGGGCCAGCCCGGATACTCCCAGCCCGGTGGCCACCATGGGCAGCCCTACCCGCAGCAGGGCCAGCCCTACGGCCAGCAGAGCTACGGACAGCAGGCGGGTCAGCCGTACGGGCAGCAGGCAAGCCAGCCGTACGGCCAGCAGACGGGCCAGCCGTACGGGCAGGCCACCCCCACGCAGCCCGGAGCCCAGCAGAACTACGGGCAACAGGCCTACGGCCAGCAGAACTACGGGCAGCAGAACTACGGGCAGCAGGCGGGCCAGCCGTACGGCCAGCAGGCCTACGGGCAGCAGGCTCACGGGCAGCAGGGTTACGGGCAGCAGCAGGCCGGAGGCTGGCAGCAGGGCCCCGACTTCCTGAGCGCCGGACCGCCGACCGGCTCCTCACCTCGTAAGGGCCGCAAGGGCTGGCTGTTCGCGGTGATCGCCGCGCTGGTCGTGGCCCTCGTGGGCGGCGGCAGTGCCTTCGCGGTCAACCTGCTCAGCGGCGGCGGCACGCAGCCGCACGACGTCCTGCCCTCCAGCGCCATCGGCTACGTGCGGCTCGACCTCGACCCGGCCGCGAACCAGAAGGTGGCGCTGTTCGGCATCGCCCGGAAGTTCAACGCCACCAAGGCCTCCTTCAGCGGCGAGGACCCGCGCCAGGCCCTCTTCGACCTGCTGAAGCAGGGCAACCCCGACGACTTCGGCGCGATGAACTACGCCGCCGACATCGAGCCCTGGCTCGGTGACCGCATCGGCGTGGCCGCGCTGCCGGCGGCCACGGCCGGGGCGGCGCCCGGCGTCGTCGTGGCGGTCCAGGTCAAGGACCAGGACCAGGCCAGGACCGGTATCGCCAAGCTGATGGGCAAGGAGAAGTACGGCATCGCGTTCCGCGAGGACTACGCGCTGCTCAGTGTCACCCAGCAGCAGGCCGACCAGGCCGCGGCGGCCGCGCCGCTGAGCGAGAACGCCACCTTCACCGAGGACCTCGGCGCTCTCGGCGAGACCGGCGTGCTGTCCTTCTGGATGGACGCGGGCAAGATCGCGGGTCTGGCCCCCGAGCTCACCGCCCAGGACCCCACCGCCCTGGAGCAGATCAAGAACGTGCGGGTCGCGGGCGCCCTGCGGTTCGACGGCGACTACGTCGAGCTCGCGGGCATCAGCCGGGGGGCCCAGAACCTGGACGTGGGCACGCCGGAGCCGTCACGGATCGGCACGCTTCCGGCCTCCACCGCCGGCGCGATCTCCTTCTCCGGCCTCGGCGAGGTGATCGGCAAGCAGTGGGCGCAGATCATGAAGTCGGCCGACCAGGCCTCGGGCGGGACCGCCGGCTTCCAGCAGTTCGCCGACCAGGCCCAGCAGAAGTACGGGCTGCGGCTCCCCGCCGACCTGGTGACGATGGTCGGCAAGAACATCACCCTGGCCCTCGACTCCAACGGCCTGGAGGGCAACCAGCCCCGGTTCGGCGCGAAGATCGTCACCGATCCGGCCAAGGCCCAGGAGGTCGTCGGCAAGATCGAGAGGTTCCTCGTCGACTCCGGGGCCACCACGCCGCAGCTCGCCAAGGTCGCCGGTGACGGCACTTTCGTCCTGGCCGGCTCGCAGGACTACGCCGCCGAGCTGGGCAAGGACGGCTCCCTGGGGGAGAGCGAGGCCTTCCAGCTCGCCGTTCCCGACGCCGACAAGGCCACCTTCGCCGCCTACGTGGACCTGGACAAGGTGGAGAAGCTCTACCTGGCCAACGTGCGGGGCGAGGAGAGGGCCAACCTCCAGGTGCTGCGCGCCGTGGGCATGAGCGGCACCCAGTCCGGCGGCGACGCCAGCTTCTCGTTCAGGCTGCTGTTTAACTAGCCCTCACAGGCACAGGACACGAAGAAGGCCGGCCCCCGATCGAACCTCGGGGGCCGGCCTTCTTCGTCGTCCTTCGTCCTTCTTCGGAGCACGGGTCCTGCCGAACCCCCCGGACCCGCCCTGACCTTCCAGATCCGTCCGGTCCTTCCGTGCCCTTACCGGCCTCGCGGCCGGACCGGCCCGGGGTCAGGCCCAGAGCTGGCCCTCGAGCCGCTCCTCCGCCTCGTCCAGCGTTCCCTCGTAGGCGCCGGTCGACAGGTACTTCCAGCCGCCGTCCGCGACCACGAACACGACGTCGGCCCGCTCCCCCGCCTTGACGGCCTTGGCCGCGACGCCCAGCGCGGCGTGCAGGGCGGCGCCGGTGGAGACGCCCGCGAAGATCCCCTCACCCTCCAGCAGCTCGCGGGTGCGGCGCAGGGCGTCGGCCGAGGAGACCGAGAAACGCGTGGTCAGCACGTCGGCGTCGTACAGCTCGGGGATGAAGCCCTCGTCCACGTTGCGCAGGCCGTACACCAGCTCGCCGTAGCGCGGCTCGGCGGCGACGATCTTCACGTCGGGGACGTGCTCGCGCAGGAACCGGCCGACGCCCATCAGGGTGCCGGTCGTGCCCAGGCCGGCCACGAAGTGGGTGACCGACGGCAGGTCCGCCAGGATCTCCGGCCCGGTCGACTCGTAGTGCGAGCGCCAGTTGGCCGGGTTGCCGTACTGGTAGAGCATCACCCAGTCGGGGTTCTCGGCCGCCAGGCCCTTGGCGACCCTGACCGCCTCGTTGGAGCCGCCCGCCGCGGGCGAGGAGATGATCTTCGCTCCCCACATGCGCAGCAGCTGGCGGCGCTCCTCGGAGGTGTTCTCCGGCATCACGCAGATCAGCCGGTAGCCCTTGAGCCGCGCGGACATCGCCAGCGAGATGCCGGTGTTGCCGCTGGTGGGTTCGAGGATGGTGCAGCCCGGCCGGAGCAGCCCGTCCTTCTCCGCCTGCTCGATCATCCACAGCGCCGGGCGATCCTTGATCGAACCCGTCGGGTTGCGGTCTTCGAGCTTGGCCCAGACCCGCACGTCCTCCGAGGGGGAGAGCCGGGGCAGGCCGACCAGAGGGGTCCGGCCGACCGAGTCGATCAATGAGTCAAAGCGCATGATGTACGGCTTCCGCCTCGGGGTGACATGCCTGATGGGAGCAGGCCGGGACCTGCGGCACGCGCCGGCCGCCCCGCGTGGTCCCGCGGGACGGGCGGCACCGTGCTCGGCTAGCGGGAACCGCCGGCCACGGCGGGCAGCACGGTGACCGTGTCGCCGTCGGCGACCGGGGTGTCCAGCCCGCCCAGGAACCGGACGTCCTCGTCGTTCAGGTAGACGTTCACGAAGCGGCGGAGCGCGCCCTTGTCGACCAGGCGCTCCTTGAGGCCGGGGTGGCGGGACTCCAGGTCACCGATCAGCTCCTCGAGCGTGGCGCCCTTGGCGTCCACGGCCTTGGCGCCGTCGGTGTAGGTGCGCAGGATGGTCGGAATGCGAACCTCGATGGCCATCGCGGGTCAATCTCCTTGTGTCGTCATGGGAGTGCAGCCCATCGGATCAGAACACCGGTGGGCACCGGGGGATTCCGGCGGAATCGGCCGGCGACACTCGTAGACGACGACGGAGGGCGTGTGCGCGAACAGGAAGTTCTGCACGGGTGCGACGCCCGCGTGCCGTGCCCGGGCACCGGGACGCGAGAGCACCACGTCCTCCTGGCTCGGGGCGGCGATCGACATACGGACCAGTTTACCCAAAGGGGCGATTCACCTCACGGCCGTACCGGGTGAAGACCGCATGAGCACGCCGGGAACACGGGCGAACGGATCATCCGGACACCGGGACACCGGAGGCGGGGCGGGCGGACCGCCGGCCGCGGTCACCCGGAGGTGATCGTCACCTCCTCCTCGCTCACCACCCCGTCGAGGATCCGGTACGAGCGGAACTCGGCCTCCTCGCCCAGCTCCTCACGGGTGGAGACCAGCACGTAGTGGGCGTTCGGCTCGGAGGCGTAGGAGATGTCGGTGCGCGAGGGGTACGCCTCGGTGGCCGTGTGGGAGTGGTAGATCACCACCGGTTCCTCGTCGCGGTCGTCCATCTCCCGCCAGACGCGGAGCTGCTCCATCGAGTCGAACCGGTAGAAGGTCGGCGACCGCTCGGCGTTCTCCATCGCGACGAACCGTTCGGGAGAGTCGGAACCGACCGGCCCGGCGATCACGCCGCAGGCCTCGTCGGGGTGATCCGCCCGAGCGTGCGCGATGATCCGGTCGACCAGTTCCCGAGAGATCGTGAGCATACCTGGAAGCTACCAAAGGGCCCGGACCAGCGTGTCCTGGAGGTAGGTCAGCCAGTCGTAGATGACGTACGCCGGATAGCGGGGGTCGCTCTCCGACATGTCGGCGATCTCGTCGTGGACCTCCTCGGTCACCTCCAGCCGGATGCCGAGCGCCAGGCGGACGTCGTTCAGCGCGCGCATCCACGCCTCGGCCTGCTCCCTGGTCAGCTCGATCCGCCCGGCCTCGGCGCTGTCCAGCATGGCCTGGGCGTCGGCGCGCTTGCCCTCGCGCAGCGTCGCCTCGGTGTAACGGCGGAACTCCGCCGCCGCCTCCCCGTCCTCGTACGCCGAGGGGAACAGCCGCGCCAGCACCGGATCGTCGGACTGCTCCGAGGCGCCGATGCCCAGGGCCTTCTCCAGGGGGTCGTCGCCGGTCTCGCCGGGCTCGACGAGCCCCAGGATCTGCGTGACCAGCGAACGCAGGATCGACACCTCGGCGGCGTCGAAGACCGTGACCACGCCACCCTCGGGGCCCTGACTGAATCCCGAACTCATCCGCTCTCCACCGTTCCTCGCGGGCCGCGTCCCGGCCCCGTCGGCCCCTTGAGACCCGTCCGCCACCCGTGACACAGGCGGCGCCGGCGGCACCGCGGGCGTGACGCCCGGCGGCACCGGCCCGGCCGTCCGCTCACGAATCCCGCTGGACGGTCGCCCAGAGCCCGTAGGAGTGCATGATCTGCGCGTCGCGTTCCATCTCCTCGCGGGTACCGCTGGAGACCACGGCCCTGCCCTTGTGGTGCACGTCGAGCATGAGCTTCTCCGCCTTCTCCTTGGAGTAGCCGAAGACGGACTGGAAGACGTACGTCACATAGGACATCAGGTTGACCGGGTCGTTCCAGACGATCGTCAACCATGGCAGATCCGGCCGTACGTCGATTGACGGACGCTCGACCTCCGTTGGAGCGGTGCTACCCACATTCACCAGTCTGCCCTACCCCGGGCTTAGTCTTCGACTCGTGACAAAGAGCATGAGCACCGCGTTGCTTACCGATCACTATGAGCTGACGATGCTGGAGGCCGCCCTGAAAAGCGGCGCCTGGAGCAGACGGGCGGTCTTCGAGGTGTTCGCCCGCCACCTTCCCGACGGGCGCCGCTACGGCGTCGTCGCCGGGACCGGCCGGTTCCTGGACGCCCTGGAGGCCTTCCGCTTCGACGACGAGACGCTGGAGTTCCTGCGCGCGAACCAGGTGGTCGACGAGCCCACCCTGGAGTTCCTCGCCGGGTACCGCTTCTCCGGGCGGATCGACGGGTACGCCGAGGGCGAGTGCTACTTCCCGGGCTCCCCGATCATGACGGTGGAGGGCACGTTCGCCGAGGCGGTCCTGCTGGAGACCGTGATCCTGTCCATCTTCAACCACGACTGCGCGATCGCCTCCGCCGCCGCGCGGATGGTCCACGCCGCCGGGACCAGGCCACTCATCGAGATGGGCTCGCGCCGCACCCACGAGGCCTCCGCCGTGGCCGCCGCGCGCGCCGCGTACCTGTGCGGGTTCTCCTCCACCTCCAACCTCATGGCGGGCCTGACGTACGGGGTGCCGACCGCCGGCACCGCGGCCCACGCCTTCACCCTGCTGCACGACTCCGAGGAGCAGGCCTTCCGGGCCCAGCTCGACTCCCTCGGCGCCGCCACCACGCTGCTGGTGGACACCTACGACGTGACCCAGGCCGTACGGACCGCGGTGGAGCTGGCCGGACCGGCGCTGGGCGCGATCCGCCTGGACTCCGGGGACCTCGCCCAGACGGCCCACCAGGTCCGCGAGCAGCTCGACGCGCTCGGCGCCCACAAGACCAGGATCGTCGTCACCAGCGACCTCGACGAGTACGCCATCGCGGCGCTGTCCGCGGCGCCGGTGGACGGCTACGGCGTCGGCACGTCGCTGGTCACCGGCTCCGGCGCCCCCACCGCCGCCCTGGTGTACAAGCTGGTGGCCCGGGAGGACTTCGAGGGGGTCATGCGGCCGGTGGCCAAGAAGTCGGTGGGCAAACCCAGCCAGGGCGGGCGCAAGAGCGCCTTCCGCGAGCTGGAGCCGGACGGCGCGGCCGCCGCCGAGGTGGTCACCGTCTCCGGCGAGCACCCCGAGGGCGCCCGCCCGCTCCAGGTCCCGCTGGTCAGGGAGGGCGAGGTCGTCGGCCGCGAGGGGCTGGGGACGGCCCGCGCGCGGCACCGCGAGTCCCTCGCCGAACTGCCCGCCAACGCCCACCAGCTGTCCCGGGGGTACGCCGCGATCCCGACCGTGTTTGACTGATCCCATGCCAACCGCACTGATCATCGTCGACGTCCAGAACGACTTCTGCGAGGGCGGCAGCCTGCCGGTGGGCGGCGGCGCCGAGGTGGCGGCCGCCATCTCCCGGCACGCCGCTTCCCACGGCTACGACCACGTCGTGGCCACCCGTGACTACCACGTGGACCCCGGCTCGCACTTCGCCGCAGAACCCGACTACGTCACCTCCTGGCCCGTCCACTGCGTCGTCGGGACGCGCGGCTCGGACTTCCACCCGGCCCTGGAGGCCGGACGCGTCGAGGAGGTGTTCAGCAAGGGGGCCCACGCCGCCGCCTACAGCGGTTTCGAGGGAGCCGCCCCCGACGGCACGAGCCTGGCCGAGTGGCTCGGCGAGCGCGGTGTGGACGCGGTGGACGTCGTCGGCATCGCCACCGACCACTGCGTGCGGGCCACCGCCCTGGACGCCGTGGCGAACGGCTTCTCCGTGCGGGTGCTGCTGGACCTCACCGCCGGGGTGGCCGCCCCGACCACCGAGGCCGCCCTCGCCGAGCTCGGCGCCGCCGGGGCCCGCCTCACCGGGACACCGGTGGTCCGCCAGGCCTGATACCTCTCAGGCGGCGGGCATGCCAAGGAAGAGGATCATCCGGTCGAGCTTCCCGTCCATGACCCCGAAGTCCTGCCTCAGCCCGGCCACGTCCTGCTTGACGCCCGCGACATCCTGCTTGACCTCGGCGAGCTCCTCCTTCGTGGCGCACTTCGCCACGTCCTCCTTGAGTTCACCGACATCCCGCTTGACCTCGGCCATCTCGACCTTCAGCTCACCGACATCCACCTTGAGCCCGGCCACATCCTCCTTGAGATGACCGACATCCACCTTGAGCCCGT
>NZ_JBFABE010000001.1:148929-149073 GCF_040640155.1 Streptosporangium sp. NPDC023615 | reverse complement strand
GCCCGGCCACATCCTTCTTGAGATGACCGACATCCACCTTGAGCCCGGCCACATCCTTCTTGAGATGACCGACATCCACCTTGAGCCCGGCCACATCCTCCTTGAGCTCACTGACATCCCGCTTGACCTCGGCCATCTCCACCT
>NZ_JBFABE010000001.1:129441-148829 GCF_040640155.1 Streptosporangium sp. NPDC023615 | reverse complement strand
TGAGCTCACCGACATCCCGCTTGACCTCGGCCATCTCCACCTTGAGCTCACCGACATCCCGCTTGACCTCGGCCATCTCCACCTTGAGCTCACCGACGTCCACCTTGACCTCGGCGAGCTCCTCCTTCGTGGCGCACTTCGCCACGTCCCGGCGCAGCTCGTCGACATCCTGCTTGGTGGCGAGGGTGTCCATCTTCGCCAAGATCTGCTCGAACATCGGCGCCACATACTCCATGATCTCGGTGCGGATCATCTCGGCCAACACGCGTCCTCTTTGAAAGAAGTACAGGGGGAACCGGTCGGAGGGCCCGGTGTTGTCGTGGCGACAGACTACCAAGGTTGCTCACTCTGAGCATCCGAACGATCACCGGATCGGCACGGATGGATAAAGCCCGCCACCGCCGAATCGGACAGGAGTATCACGGGGAGTGAAGATCTCTCGCTATCGGTGGTGACCTCATATGTTCGTACTCGGTGTCTCCTGGATGGTCCTGGCCCCGTTGTGCCTGTGGAACCTGTTCCGCGGCGGGACACTGGTGCGGCTGACGAGTGTGCTGGCGCTGCTCGCCCTGGAGGCGGCCACGATCTGGGTCACCGCCGCCGCTCCCATACCGCCGCGGACCCCGGTCCTCGCGGCCCCTTCCGCGGTGGTCCCGGGCCCGGCATCGTCCTCCGCCGGCCCGTCCGGCCCGTCGCCGGAGGCCCCGCGGCAGGGCGCGCGGCCCGCCTCCTGTGCCGCCCGCGCTCCCGCCCCGGCGCGGGTACGGCCGGCGCGGCAACGGGACACGCCGCAGGGGGTGGCGCTCTTCTGGACGGCAGGGAAGGACGGGTGCGCGACCGCGACCGTGGTCCTGCGCCACCGGAACCGCGCCGTCGAGTGACCGGAAGGCCCACGCCTCCCGTCCGAGCCGTCCGCCCCACCGGCCGGGTCGCCCCCCGCGGGGTCAGTGGGAGCGCTGGGTGGCCCAGTGGCGGATCTTGGCGATTCGTTCCTGGATCTGCTCGGCCGAGGCCTGCGCGATGGCCGGGCCGCCGCAGGATCTGCGGAGTTCGGCGTGGATGACGCCGTGCGGCTGACCGGTGCGGTGGTTCCAGGCGCCGACGAGGCCGTTGAGCTCCTTGCGGAGGGCTGCCATCACCTCGTGCGGGGCGACCTCCGGCTCCTTGGTCTCGGGTTTGGCTCGCCTGGCCTTGAGCTGGTCGGACTGGCGCTTGCTGAGCAGGGTGCGGACCTGGTCGGGCTCCAGCAGGCCGGGCAGGCCGAGGAAGTCCTCCTCCTCGGCGGAGCCGGTCTCCGCGGCGCTGCCGAACTCGCCGCCGTCGAAGAGCACCCGGTCGAAGGTGGCGACCGCCTCCAGGGTCTCGAACGGCAGCTCGTCACCCAGGACGTCGGGGTTGTCCTTCTTGCGCTGGGCGTCCTCCAGCAGGAGGTCGTCGAGCCCCTCCTCGGCCGGCTTGCGGTCGAGCACGTGGTCGCGTTCGGCCTCCATCTCCCCGGCCAGCGCCATCAGGGTCGGCACGGAGGGCACGAAGACGGACGCGGTCTCGCCCCGTTTGCGGGCGCGGACGAAGCGGCCCACGGCCTGGGCGAAGAACAGCGGGGTCGAGATGCTCGTGGCGTAGACGCCGACGGCCAGGCGCGGGATGTCGACGCCCTCGGAGACCATCCGGACGGCGACCAGCCAGCGCTGCTCGGAGGCGGAGAACTCCTTGATCTTCTTGGACGCGGTGGGGTCGTCGGAGAGCACGACCGTGGCGCCCTCGCCGGTGATGGTCCGGATGTGGCGGGCGTAGGCGCGGGCGGTCTCGTGGTCGGTGGCGATGACCAGGGCTCCGGCGTCGGGCACGCCACGGCGCACCTCGGTCAGCCGCCGGTCGGCGGCCCGCAGGACCTGGCGGATCCACTCGCCCTTCGGGTCGAGCGCGGCCCGCCACGCCTGGCCGAGCTGGTCCTTGGTGAGCGGGGTGCCCAGGGTGGCGGCGATCTCGTCGCCCGCCCGGGTCCGCCAGCGCATCTCCCCGGAGTAGGCCAGGAAGATGACCGGCCGGACGACACCGTCGGCGAGTGCGGGCCCGTACCCGTAGGAGTAGTCGGAGACGCTGCGCCGGACCCCGTCCCCGTCCTCGGCGTAGGTGACGAAGGGGATGGGGTTGACGTCGGACCTGAAGGGGGTGCCGGTCAGGGCGAGACGCCGGGCGGCGGGCTCGAACGACTCCCGCACGCCGTCCCCCCAGGACTTCGCGTCACCCGCGTGGTGGATCTCGTCGAAGATCACCAGGGTCTTGCGGGCCTCGGTGCGGGCGCGGTGCAGCGCGGGGTGCATGGACACCTGGGCGTAGGTGATCGCGACACCGATGTAGTCGCGGGAGGTGGCGCCCTGGCTGTTCTTGAACTCGGGGTCGATCGCGATGCCGACCCTGCTCGCGGCGTCCGCCCACTGCTGCTTGAGGTGTTCCGTCGGTGTGACGATCGTCACAGCGCGGATGATCCCCCGCGACAGGAGGTCGCTGGCGATGCGGAGCGCGAAGGTCGTCTTGCCCGCTCCCGGGGTGGCGACCGCGAGGAAGTCGCGCGGCTCGCGGCGGGTGTACAGGTCGAATGCCTCCTGCTGCCACGCGCGAAGCTTCGGCGCGGTGCCCCAGGCGGCGCGGTCCGGGTACGAGGGCGGCAGGTGAGATGCGGCGAAAGTGCTCACAGTGTCCCCAGCGTAATCGCCGTCACCGACACGACGTGCCGATCCGCCGAGATGCTCGCCAAGGCCGCTCCGGCGTGCTAGGGGTGCGCGATCCCCGCGGCGCCGGGCCGTGAACGCAGTGAAGGACAGGGATCTCAGCGCAGGCCCGCGATCACCGTGTTGATCTCGGCCCTCGACGTCGGGTCGTCGGGCTGGGCCATCCCGATGACGAGCACCGGGCGGCCGCGGCCGGTGAGGAGCGTCACGCGCAGGTAGGAGGGCCGGTTCACCACGTCCCGGTACTCGGCGCGCAGCGAGCGGGTGTACCCGGTGCGCGGACCCACCGTGATCTCGGTGTCGTCCACGACCTTCACGTCGTCGCCGTGCAGCAGGAGCCGCGCGTACAGCTCGCTGAGCTCGGTGGTGGCGGCGCGCGCGTCGGCGGCGGGATCCGCCGGCATGACCATCACGGTCGCGCTGGAGCCGTCGCCCACGACCGAGGTGAACCCGGTGACCGGCGCCGTCGTCCCCGCCTCCCAGTCCTCGAGCAGCGGGTAGGTGACCCCCGCGACCGGATCGGTCATCCGGCTCGGCACCGACGAGGGCAGGGCCCGCAGGCCCAGGACGACCGCTCCGGCGAGGACGGCGCCGCCGGCCGCCAGGGCGAGCAGGACGACCAGCAGGCGGCGCAGGCGGCCCGGCTCGCGCTCGGGCGGGGCGATGGGGGTGCCGTACCAGCGGGCCGAGGGAGGGAGGTCGTCGTCCGGCTCGGGGATCCGGGGCGGCCAGGTGAGGTGGGAGCGCTCGTCCGGCGGGTCCGATCCGCGGGGTCGTTCGTGCACGGCACCTCCTGCCTGCGACCATGGTCATACCGTCCTACCACGCCCGCCGTGGTGCGGTCCGGCTATGGGCGAGCGCTGTTGCGTGAGTGACCAATGAGTCGGGAGAGGCCGCCCGGTCGTCTGCCGGTGTGTGGGACGGGTCAGGGGACGTCGCGCATCCGTCCGGCCACGGCCACCCCGAAGAGCCCTATCGCGGCCATCAGCGCGGCCAGCGTGACGTAGCCGGTGCCGATGTCGTCGTGGCCGATCAGGTTGATGATGACGCCGCCGAAACCGATCGTGAGCGCGCTGCCCAGGGTGTCGACGACCTGGAGCGCGGCCGAGTTGGCGCCCTGCTCGGCGTCGGGCGACTGGCGCATCGCGGTGATGTTGACGCTGGTGGTCCCGATGCCCATGCCGAGCCCGGCGACGATCCACGCGGGCGCGACGATCCAGCCGCTGACGCCGGGCACCAGCGCGAGCAGGGTGAGCAGGATGCCGGCGGTGACCGCCGCGGCGCCGATCCGCACCAGCAGAGGCCGGTCGTAGGCGCGGCGGCTCTGCAGGTAGGAGCCGGTGGTCCAGCCCAGGGCGCCGGTGGTGAGCGCGATGCCGGCCTGCCCGACGGAGAAGCCCTGCACCTTGGTCAGCAGCAGCGGGATGAAGGAGTTGACGGCGAAGAACGCCGAGGCGAGCACCCCGCGCATCATGAGCGTGGTGGGCAGGCCCTGGCCGAACCGCAGGGCGCGCGGCGGCAGCAGCCTCGGCAGCCCGGCGCCGAGGACCACGAGCCCGGCGACGGCGGCGACCGCGCCGGGCAGCGGGGTCTGGTGGAGGCGGTCCACGCCGTACAGCAGCACGCCGGCGCCGCCCGCGGTGGCGACGGCGGCCAGGGTCATCGCCAGCGGCCGGGAGCGCGGCCCCGCCGGGGCGGGGGCTGCCGGGGCCGGGTCTGCCGGGGCCAGGTCTGCCGGGGCGGCGGGATCCTCCCGGCCGCGCAGCGCGGGCAGGAGCATCACGAGGGCGGGGACGACCAGCGGGACGATGCCGTAGAAGACCCACCGCCAGCCGACGGTCTCGGCGATGAGGCCGCTGACGCCGGGACCGACCAGGGCCGGGAGCACCCAGGCGGCCGAGAGTGCGGCGAAGATCCGGGGTCTGGTCGCGGGGACGTACACCCGCGCGATCATCACGTAGATCGCCACGATGACGGCGCCGCCGCCCAGGCCCTGCACGGCCCGTGCCACGATGAACAGCTCCTTGGAACCGGCCGCTCCGGCCAGCGCCATGCCCGCCGTGAACAGTCCCACTCCGAGCAGGAAGGGCACGGCGTGCCCCCGCCGGTCGGACCACAGTCCCGCGACGACGTTGGCGAGCAGACCGGCGATGAGGAAGGCGGAGAAGCTCACCCCGTACAGGTCGAGGGCCTGGAGCTCCCTGGAGACCGCGGGCATGACGGTGCTCACCGACATGCCCTCGAAGGCGATCAGCGTGACGACGAGGAGGATTCCCAGGGAGGCGGTGCGGTACTCGGGGCCGAAGATCCGGGGAGGTTCGTAGGTAGCGTCAGGTGTCTTCGGTACTGTCACCCGTCAAGGGTAGTGTCCGCCCCGGCCCCCCGGTAGGCGGCCCACATCTGCTGCATCCGCAGGGCCTGGCCTGCGGTGAAGCCGGACATGCAGCGGTCGTCGGAGTAGTCCATGAAGTTGTCGACCGGGTCCGGCCCGTCACCCTCGCAGGTGTCCTTGACCGGCGGGCAGCCCTCGGTGGGCCGGCCCTGGGGCGAGGTGTCGGCCACGCCGTCGCCCGTCGCCGCGCATCCCTTCTCGAAGGTGTGCAGCAGCCCGAGCCAGTGACCGATCTCGTGGACGCCGGTGAACCCCCGGTCGAAGCTGCGCATCGCCCCGCCCGGAAGGCTGCGCCAGTCGATGACGACGCCGTCGAGGGTGGGCGCCTTGCTGTAGCCGTGCGGGTAGGTGGAGTAGCCGAGCACCAGCTCGCCGAGCTGGGCCAGGTAGAGGTTGAGGGTCTCCGGCCCGCCCTTGCGAAGCTGCTTGATCGACCGCTCGTGGACGACGGGGTCGCGGAACCAGGCCGCGTTGACCGTGCGGGTCACGCCGTCCAGCCGGAACCGGATCCCGGTGTCGGCCCCGCCTAGCCGGCCGGAGTAGGCGGCGTTGAGCGTGGCGATCTGGTCGCGTACCGCGCTCTCGGGGGCGCCCAGGCGGCCGTCGCTGAGAACGTGCACCCAGGTGGGCACGGTGACCGGAAGCGCGAGCGGCGACGGCACCGGCGCGGCGGGCCCCGCCTGCGCGGGCCCGGCGGGTCCCCCGGGCCGAGCGGGGGCGGCGGATCCCCCGGGTGGAGCGGGGGCGGCGCGGGCGCAGGGCGCGGCGACGCCCACCGTGAACAGGCATGCGGAAAGAACGGCGATCGCACGCCGAAACATGGACTCCCCCGACAGATCCAGGCGCTGGTCGTTTCGCCGCCCCCCGGCGACATCCCGACCGTAGCCTCATCCGCGGCCGTCACCCACGAGCAACACTCACTCGTTGCCGGCGTCCTCGCCCTTCGGCAGTCCCGAGTAGATCTCCTTGCACTCCGGGCACACCGGGAACTTCTGGGGGTCGCGGTTGGGCACCCAGACCTTCCCGCAGAGCGCGCGGACCGGGGAGCCGCTCAGCGCGCTCTCCATGATCTTGTTCTTCTCGACGTAGTGGGCGAAGCGCTCGTGGTCGCCGTCGCCGTGCGACAGGTCCGGGCGGACGTCGCTCTCAGGGAGAATCTTCGTACTCACCCTGGCGATTTTATGCCCGGAACGGCCCGCCCCGGCCACCGGTGGCCGGGGCGGGCCGCCGGAAGGGCCGTCGGATCACGCGGGACGCCGTTCGCGGACGGCCGCCGGATCACGCGGGCCGGGGCCGCGGACGGCCGTCCGATCATGCGGGACGGACCGCCCACGGCCGTCCACGGCCGGCGGAGACCCGCCGGGCGACGGTCCGAGGTCCTCACGGCCCGAGGTCCCTCACGGCCCGAGGTCCCTCACGGCGCGGGGCCGCTAGTTCATCGACGGGTCGTCCGGGCAGGTGGCCACGTAGGCGAGTTCGCCCCGCTGGCGGCGGAGCACCGCCCGCCACAGCGACTCGGGATCGTGGTGGAAGGTGTCACCGGGCTCGGAGTCCACGACGTACCAGGCGCCCTCGCCGATCTCGCTCTCCAGCTGTCCCGCCGACCAGCCGGCGTAGCCCGCGAAGATGCGCATCTGCGCGATCTCCCCGGCGAGGATCTCCGGGGGCGCGTCGAGGTCGACGGTGCCCAGCCTGGAGACCGCGGCGATGCCCGAGTGCAACCGCCGCCAGCCGAGCGGCTCCTGCCCGCTGGGCACGGCCGCCAGCGCCAGGGCGCTGTCGGTCTGGACGGGCCCGCCCTGGAACAGCACCGAAGGCCCGCTGACCATCGTGTCCCAGGTGGGGAGCACCTGCGTCACCGAGATGTCACTGGGTCTGTTGAGCACCACGCCCAGGGTGCCGCCGTCGAGGTCGTGCTCCAGCACCAGGACCACGCTGCGCCGGAAGTTGGGATCCTCCAGCTGCGGGGTCGCCACCAGGAGCCCACCGACGTAGATCGCCTCCGCCATACCTCCATCATGAAGGGTGAACCCCCCTGCGCGCTGCTCCCCCCTGCCTTTCCGGTGGCGGACCCCGGCGCTCGTCACCGGCCGCGCACACCGGGACACTCCACGGAGCGTGAAGACCCGCGGCGGCGGGCCCGGCCCTCCTCGGCCCCGAGAGCCCTCCGGGGCCTCCCCAGCCTCGTCAGGGCCTCCCTCGAGCCTCCTCGGGCCCCCTCAGGGCCCCCTTACGCCTCCGTCATGCCGGTACGCGCCCGGCCGCCGGCCGACTCGCGCACCGCCGCGGCGACCGCGGCCGACACGTCCGGGTGGAACACGCTGGGGACGATGTAGTTGGGGCCGAGTTCCTCGGCGGTCACCACGGCGGCCAGCGCCTTGGCCGCGGCCAGCAGCATCTCCTGGCTGACGACGGTGGCCTGGGCGTCGAGCAGGCCGCGGAACACGCCGGGGAAGGCCAGCACGTTGTTGATCTGGTTCGGGTAGTCCGAGCGGCCTGTGGCGACCACGGCGGCGTGCTCGCGGGCGGCGTCGGGAGAGACCTCCGGCTCGGGGTTGGCGAGCGCGAAGACCACGGCGTCCTTGGCCATCGTGGCGATGTCGTCCCCGTTGAGGATGCCCGGCGCGGACACGCCGATGAACACGTCGGCGCCCTTGACCGCGCCGCGCAGGTCGCCGGAGTAGCCCTCGGCGTTGGTGTGGTCGGCGATCCACCGCAGCGAGTCGTCCAGGTCGTCGCGTCCGCGGTGCACCGCGCCCAGGTAGTCGCAGACGACCACGTCGCGCACGCCCGCCGCGAGCAGCAGGCGCAGCACCGCCGTACCGGCCGCGCCCGCGCCGGCCAGGGCGATGCGGACCTCGCCGAGGTCCTTGCCGACCACCCGCAGCGCGTTGGTGAGCGCGGCCAGCACGCAGATCGCGGTGCCGTGCTGGTCGTCGTGGAAGACCGGGATGTCCAGCAGCTCGCGCAGCCGCCGCTCCACCTCGAAGCAGCGCGGCGCCGAGATGTCCTCCAGGTTGATGCCGCCGAAGCCGGGGGCGATGATCTGCACCGTGCGCACGATCTCGTCGACGTCCTGGGTGTCCAGGCAGATCGGCCAGGCGTCGATGTCGGCGAACCGCTTGAACAGCGCGGCCTTGCCCTCCATGACGGGGAGCGCGGCGGCCGGGCCGATGTTGCCCAGGCCGAGCACGGCCGAGCCGTCGGTGACGACCGCGACGGTGTTGCGCTTGATGGTCAGGCGGCGGGCGTCCTCGGGGTTGCGGGCGATCGCCATGGAGACCCGGGCGACGCCCGGCGTGTAGGCCATGGAGAGCTCGTCACGGTTGCGCAGCGGCACCTTCGACCGCATCTCGATCTTGCCGCCGAGATGCATGAGGAAGGTCCGGTCCGAGACCTTGTGGATGACGACGCCTTCGACGCCCTCCAGCTTGTCGACGATCGCCTGCGCGTGATCGGTGTCACGCGCGGCGCAGGTGACGTCGATGCGCAGCGTCTCATGCCCGGCCGTGGTCACGTCGAGGGCGGTGACCACACCCCCGGCGGACTCTACGGCGTGGGTGAGCTGGCTGACGGCATTGCCGCCGGCGGGCACCTCCAGGCGCACGGTGATGGAGTACGACACACTCGGCACGGTGGCCACAGCCAATCCGCTCCTTTGCGACTGACTTTGGTTGGGATGCCTCCCATCGTGCCACCACCCGCCGGGTCCGCGCGCCCCGCTCGGCGTCGCGGACCCGGCACGGGCGTCAGAACAGGGCGCTGGCCAGATTCCTGCGGGCCCTGACGATGGACGGGTCGTCGCCGGGGAGGGTGTCGAACAGGCCGAGCAGGTGCACCCTGGCCCTGTCGCGCTCGGCACCCGAGGTGCGGCGCACCACGTCCACGAGGCGGTCGAAGGCCCGGTCCACCTCTCCGGCGAGCATGTCGAAGTCGGAGGCCAGGAGCTGGGCCTCGATGTCGGCCGGGTCGGCCAGGCGGCCCTGCAGGTCGGCGGGGTCGACGTCCTGCGTCCGGCGGATCAGGCCGAGCCCGGCCAGGCCGAGCTTGGCGTCCTGGTCGTTCGGCGAGCGGGCCAGCAGCCGCTCGTACGCGGCCACGGCGCCGTCGAGGTCACCGGCGTCGACGGCCCGCTCGGCGGCGAGCACGTCCGGGTCGACGGGGGGCTCCTGCGGCTGCTGCTCCTGCCCCTGCTCGGGCTCCTCGCCGGGGGGCGGGAGGTACTGGGCGAGGGCCTCCATGAGCTGCGACAGCCAGTCGCGCAGTTGCGGCTCGGTGGCGATGCCGGGCACGACCGCCACCGGCTGCCCCTGGAAGATGGCGTACAGGGCGGGCACGTTCTGCACCCGCAGGGCCTGGGCGATCTGCGGGCTGAGCTCGACGTCGACCCGGGCGAGGGTCCACCGGCCGGTGTTCTCGGCGGTCAGTTTCTCCAGCAGCAGGCTGTACTGCTTGGCCTGCTCGGCGCGGGTGACGGTGAGCTCCAGCAGCACGAGGCCGTTCATGGAGCGTTCGACGACCTCGGCCGCGAAGTTGGCGTCGTCGACGTCGAGGACCGGCGCCGGATCACCGCCGGTTTCCTGCGCGGCGGTCTCCCGCCGCGCCTGTGCCTCCAGTGCCTGCTTTCGTGCGCCGAGATCCACGGCGCCGTAGAGCGATCCGGGTCGAGTGAAGTCCGCTGGGCTCATGCTCCAATCCTGCCGTATCCCGGTCGATGCCCCGGTCCGTCGCCGTGGAGGCGCCGTGGAGGCGCCGTCGCCGCCGGAAGTGCCCGTCGCCGCTAGAAGCGGGCCGGCTCGGTGTAGACGCCCCACTCGGCGCGCAGCGCGTCGCAGATCTCGCCCAGCGTGGCCTCGGCCCTGGCGGCGTCGAGCATGGCGGGGATCATGTTGCCGTCGCCGCGCGAGACGCGCACCATCTCCGACAGGGCGGCGTCCACCGCCCCCTGGTCGCGCGCGGCCCGGCGCTCGGCCAGGACGCGGTTCTGCTCGCGCTCGACCTCGTGGCTGACGCGGAGGATCTCCAGCGGCTCGTCGATGGAGGCCGTGTGGCAGTTGACCCCGACGATGCGCTTCTCGCCCTTCTCCAGCTTGCGCTGGTAGTCGAAGGCGGCCTCGGCGATCTCGGACATGAACCAGCCGTCCTCGATGCCGCGCAGGATGCCGGAGGTCATCGTGCCGTCCGAGCCCATGTCGCGGATCTTCGTGAAGATCGCCTCGGCCTCGGCCTCCAGCCGGTCGGTCAGCGCCTCCACGTACCAGGAGCCGCCGAGCGGGTCGGCGACGTTGACCACCTCGGTCTCCTCCATGAGGACCTGCTGGGTGCGCAGCGCGATCTCCGCGGCCTTCTCGGACGGCAGCGCCAGCACCTCGTCCAGCGCGTTGGTGTGCAGCGAGTTGGTGCCGCCCAGCACGGCCGCGAGCGCCTCGACCGCGGTGCGCACCACGTTGTTGTACGGCTGCTGCGCGGTGAGCGAGACGCCCGCCGTCTGGGTGTGGAAGCGCAGCCACTGGGCCTTGTCGGTCTTGGCGCCGTACACGTCGCGAAGCCACCGCGCCCAGATCCGCCGGGCGGCGCGGAACTTGGCGATCTCCTCGAAGAAGTCGATGTGCGCGTCGAAGAAGAACGACAGGCCGGGGGCGAAGACGTCGACGTCCAGCCCGCGCGACAGGCCCAGCTCGACGTAGCCGAACCCGTCGGCCAGGGTGAACGCCAGCTCCTGCGCGGCCGTGGAGCCGGCCTCGCGGATGTGGTAGCCCGAGACGCTGAGGGGCTTGTACGCCGGGACGTCGGAGGCGCAGAACTCCATCAGGTCGCCGATCAGCCGCAGGTGCGGCTCAGGGGCGAACAGCCACTCCTTCTGCGCGATGTACTCCTTGAAGATGTCGGTCTGCAGGGTCCCGTTGAGCTTGCCGACCGGCACCCCCTGACGCTCGGCGGCGACGACGTACATGCAGAAGATCGGGACGGCCGGGCCGCTGATCGTCATCGAGGTGGTGGTGTCGCCGAGCGGGATCCCGTCGAAGAGCAGGTCCATGTCGAGCGCGGAGTCGATCGCCACGCCGCAGTGGCCCACCTCGCCGAGCGAGCGCGGGTCGTCGGAGTCGCGCCCCATCAGGGTCGGCATGTCGAAGGCGACGCTCAGCCCGCCGCCGCCCGCGCCGAGGATCATCTTGTAGCGCTCGTTGGTCTGCTTCGCGTTGCCGAACCCGGCGAACTGCCGGATGGTCCACGCCTTGCCCCGGTAGCCGGTGGGGTGCAGGCCGCGGGTGAAGGGGAACTCCCCGGGCCAGCCGACGCGCTCCATCCGCGGGTCGGCGCCGTCGGGGCCGTAGACCGGTTCGACGTCGAGCCCCGACAGCGTGCGGAACTCGGCATCGCGCTTGCGCGCCCCGTCGAACCGCGCCTGCCAGCGCGCCCGCCCCGCCTCGACCTGCTCGGCGTCCATGGCCAACCCCCTTGTACGGCATATGGCTTCTATCCGGCTTGTGGCCTCCCCCAGATACTAGGACGTCCTACTAATTCTTGGCCAGCGTTCCAGGCCGCCCCTTCACTCCCTCGGGGAAACGCCCTCACCACTCCCCGTGGGACTCCCCCGTGAGCCCGCGCCGGCGACTGGACCGAGGAGCGCCGTGAGGCCGCGCCGGGGACTGGACTGAGGAGCGAAGGAGCGAAGCGGATGAGTGACGAGGGAAGGAGCCGGGTTCGAGCGGCCGAACCGGCGACGCGCAGCGTCGCAGATAAGCAGGAGCGAAGCGGATGAGTGACGAGGGAAGGAGCCGGGTTCGAGCGGCCGAACCGGCGACGCGCAGCGTCGCAGATAAGCAGGAGCGAAGCGGATGAGTGACGAGGGAAGGAGCCGGATCAGAGCGGACTCACCGCGACGCGCCAGCGTCGCCGTGAAACGCGTCGCCATGATTAGAGTCGCCGTGACCAGATTCACCACCAAAATCCCCCGCCGCCACGCGCAGGGTCCTGAACAGGTCGAACATCTGCCCCAGCTCCCCCTCCCCGTACGCGGACATGGCGAAGTCGGCGTCCATCAGGTCGGCGGTCGCCAGCCGGACGACCTCGCGGCCCCTGTCGGTGATCTCCGCCAGCACGCCCCGCCCGTCGCGCGGGTTGGGCAGGCGCCGTACCAGACCGGCGCGCTCCAGGCGGCTCACGGTGTTGGTGACGCTCGTGGGGTGCACCATGAGGCGCTCGCCGATCCGCGACAGCGGCAGCGCCCCCGTCCTGCTGAAGGTCAGCAGGACCAGGGCCTCGTACCGCGCGAAGGTCAAGTCATGGGGTTTGAGCAGCGTGTCCAGTTGCGACAGCAGGATCTGGTGCGCTCTCATGATCGATGTGACGGCGGCCATGGCCGAGGAGGGCCCGAAGTGAACGCGCCACGTCTGGGCGGCGCGTTCGATGGGGTCAAACGGGAGATTCAGCCGACCTGTGCCCACAGGGCTACGGTAGCGCGGCTCCATCCCGGTCCGCCCGGACGCGCAGAGTCACCGCACTGACGGCTTCACCAAGAACCCGGGCGCCAAACATCACGCTCCGTTATGGTTCCCACATCGATTGGTGAGGCCGTGGCCAAGTGGCCGCGATGATCTCAGTCCGGCCTGCGGGGGACGCGAGCCGGACCGGTGCCGAGGGGACCGGCATCCACACATTCACGGCACGGGGGGTGTCTTGATGAACGACAACTTGACGGTGTTCGAACACCGGGCGGATACCGGTCACATCGACGCGGCGTGGGTTCCCACCACGCCCGCCGGTGCGTGAGCGCAGGGGCGTTTCACGCGAGGAACTCCAGCAGAGCGGGTTGATGGCGGTCGCCATCCTGCTCGTGCTCGGGGTGGCCGCCGCGTGGAGCGTCCTGGTTCCCGGTGTCAGCGCGTGGGAGAACGTCATCGTCGCGGTGATCGGCTCGCTCCGGCTGACCGGCCCGGTGGCGGCGGCCTTCGCCGCCTGGGTGGCGGTGCGCAGGCGGCGCGGCGCGGGCGGCCGGTCGCTCACCCCGTGGCAGGCGGTACGGGCGCCGCTGGCGATCCTGGTGGTCGCCGGGGGCGCGTTCGTCGCCACCGTGATGATCCTGGCCGTCAGGACCATGATGACCGAGCAGGCCGGGCGGCTGCTGCCCAGCGGCCTGGTGATGGGCGCGGCCGGGCTGGCGCTGTACGTCGTGATCGGCTGGGTGACCGGCTGGCTGATGCCCTGGACGATCACGCCGGTGCTGTCCGGGCTGGGCTGCTACAGCCTGTTCACCTGGCTGTCGCAGGGACCGGCCTGGGGCGACCGGCTCGCCCCGGCCACCCGGGAGCCCTACGACCCGTTCCGGGGACTGAACGCGGCGGCGTTCACCGACCAGACGCTCTGGCTGGTGGGGATCAGCGCGGCGCTGCTGCTCGGCTGGGCGGCGGTCGTGACCCGTCAGGCGCTGGTGCTGGCCGCCGCGCTGATCGCGGTGCTGGCGGCCGGGACCGGGATGGCCAGGCTCTTCACCGAGCAGCGGCCGGTCTCGGCGCAGCGGGTCGTATACAGCTGCCAGGAATGGCCGATCATGGTCTGTGTCCATCCCGGGATGCGCGCCGGCCTGCCGGAGCTGAGCGCGGAGTTCGTCAAGATCGCGGCTCGGCTGGCGGGGACGCCGGGGGAGTTCTCCCGGGTCGAGCAACACTCCCGCGACGACGACGCCCCCCTGTCGGCGGGCGTGATCGCGATCCACGTGGACGACCTGGCCGCCGGGTTCGCCGAGAAGGCCGCCGACGAGTTCGTCGACGGCCTGGCCTCGCGGTGCGACGCGACCCCGGCCGCGGGGTACCGCGACATCGTGGCCGCCTGGCTGAGGGGGGAGCCGCTTCCCGGCGGGCCGCTCGCGGAACACCGCTACGCCGCGGCGTGGTTCTCCGGCCTCACCGACGTCCAGCGGCGCGACTGGCTCCGGCTGTACTACGCCGACTTCACCGGGTGCAGGCTACAGAGCACTCACTTCGGGGGGCAGGCGGATCAGGCCTCCGGGACAGGGCGGACGGGGGGGTACGGCCGGCCCGGGCAGGGCGCGGGGGGCGCCTCGATCGGGCCCGAGCCGCGCTCGGGACCCGCCCACCAGGCACCCGGCACGCCACCGTGGCCGGGGACCGGCACCCCGTCCGGCCCGTTGAACCTTCCCCACGCGGAGGGCGGCGCGGTGCCGTCGCCGCGAGGCTGACAAGATCGGCATAGGCTCCGGGTGAGAAGACCACCGTGCGGGGAAGGAGAGCGCCGTGAAAGCCTCCCAGGAAGCTCCGCCCGGCCCGCCACCGGCGCCGCCGCGCAGGCGCCGCTGGCCTCTCCTCGCCACGCTCCTCGTCGTCGCGGTCCTCCTCGCGGTGGGGGCCCGCCTGGCCTGGTCGTCGCTGAACCCGTTCGGCGAGGCCACGGTCGACCGCAGCCAGCCCGTGCTGCTGGAGTCCATTCACAACCTCAGCCGCTTCGAGGCCGCCACCGGCAACTTCCAGGTGGTGGTCGACCTGGAGAAGGACGCGGCCTTCCTGCCCGACGCGGTCAAGGGCAGCCGCACGCTCTTCGTCGGCGCCGGGAGCGTCGACGCCTACGTGGACTTCGGCGGCATCGCCGGTGGCGCGCTGACGGTCTCCCCCGACCGCACCGAGGTCACGGTCAGGCTGCCCCGCGCCCAGCTCGAGAAGGCGAACCTGGACAACAAGCGTTCCTACGTCTACGCCCAGCAGCGCGGTCTCTTCGACCGTGTCGAGGACCTGCTGTCCTCCTCCCCCGCCGACCAGCGGGAGCTGTACATGCTGGCCGAGAAGAAGATCACCGAAGCCGCGGTGGCCAGCGACCTGCGCAACCGCGCCGACCAGAACACCAAGATCATGCTTGAGGGCATGCTGAAGGGGCTCGGCTTCACGAAGGTCGTCGTCAAGTTCACCGACGAGACCTGACCGTCCCCGCCGGGCCGCCCCGGCGGGGGTGGTCCGGCGGGGGCCGGATCAGCCGACGGCCTCCATCAGCTCGTCCGCCGCGGTGTAGGGGTCGAGTCCCGCGTCCAGGACGCGGGTGGCCAGGGTGTCGAGACGGCTGTCCCCGTGCAGGTGCGCGAACCGTGAGCGCAGCGCGGCCAGGGCGATCGCCTCGATCTCGTCGCGGGCCCTGGCGTGGCGCCGCCGGACGAGCTCGCCCGAGGACTCCAGGTAGGCCAGGTGGGCGTCGAGGGCGTCGGCCACGTCCTCGGCCCCCTCTCCCCGGAAGGCCACGGTCGGCACGATCGGCGGTCTCCAGGGCCGCTCGACCAGGGCGATCATGTTGCGCAGCTCGCGGACGGTGGCCTGGGTGCCGTCGCGGTCGGCCTTGTTCACCACGAACACGTCGGCGATCTCCAGGATGCCCGCCTTGGCCGCCTGGACGCCGTCGCCCATCCCGGGCGCGAGCAGCACGACGGTGGTGTCGGCCAGCGAGGCGATGTCCACCTCGGCCTGGCCGACCCCGACGGTCTCCACCAGGATGACCTCGCAGCCGGCCGCCTCCAGGACGCGCAGGGCCTGCGGCGCCGCCCAGGACAGCCCGCCCAGGTGTCCCCGGCTGGCCATCGACCTGATGAACACGTCCGGGTCGGTGGCGTGGTCCTGCATCCGCACCCGGTCGCCCAGCAGCGCCCCCCCGGTGAACGGGGAGGAGGGGTCGACGGCGAGCACGCCGACCCGCAGGTCCCGCTTGCGGAACGCCTGGACGAGCATCCCCGTCGAGGTCGACTTGCCGACGCCGGGCGAGCCGGTCAGGCCGATGATCCGGGCCCGGCGCGGCCGGTCCGCGCACAGCAGCGCGGTGATCTCCCGCAGTCGCGGCGAGCCGTTCTCGACCATGGAGATCAGCCGGGCCACCGCGCGGGGCCGGCCGGCCCTGGCCATCTCGACCAGGTCGGAGACCTCCACGGTCAGACCGAGGGGACGCGCAGGATCAGGGCGTCGCCCTGGCCGCCGCCGCCGCAGAGCCCGGCCGCGCCCAGGCCGCCGCCCCGGCGCCTGAGCTCGTGGGCGAGGGCGAGGACGATGCGCGCGCCCGAGGCGCCGATCGGGTGGCCGACGGCGATGCCGCCGCCGTTGACGTTGACCTTGTCGAGCCCGACGCCGAGTTCCTTGACCGACTGCAGGACGACCTGGGCGAAGGCCTCGTTGATCTCCAGCAGGTCCAGCTCGTCGACCGAGAGCCCCTGCTTGGCGAGGGCGTGCTTGATCGCGTTGGCGGGCTGGGACTGCAGCGAGTTGTCCGGTCCCGCGACGTTGCCGTGCGCGCCGATCTCGGCCAGCCAGACGAGCCCGAGCTCCTCGGCCTTGGCCCTGGACATGACGACCACCGCGCAGGCGCCGTCGGAGATCTGCGAGGCGGAGCCGGCCGTGATCGTGCCGTCCTTGACGAACGCCGGCCGCAGCCCCGCCAGCACCTCGACGGTGGTGTCCCCGCGGACGCCCTCGTCGGCGGAGACGATCACCGGGTCGCCCTTGCGCTGCGGGATCGACACCGGGACGATCTCGTCGTCGAGCGTGCCGTTCTTGATGGCGGCGGCGGCCAGGGAGTGCGAGCGCGCCGCGTACTCGTCCTGCTCCTGGCGGGTCAGGCCGAGGCGGGCGTTGTGCCGCTCGGTGGACTCGCCCATCGCCACCTGGTCGTAGGCGTCGGTGAGGCCGTCGACGGCCATCGAGTCGACGACGCCGGCGCCGCCGTACTTCACGCCCCTGCGCAGGCCCGGCAGCAGGTGCGGGGCGTTCGACATGGACTCCATGCCGCCCGCGACCACGATGTCGAACTCGCCGGCGCGGATGAGCTGGTCGGCCAGGGCGATGGCGTCCAGACCCGACAGGCAGACCTTGTTGATCGTCAGCGAGGGGACGGTCATGGGGATGCCCGCCCTCACGGCGGCCTGACGGGCCGGGATCTGACCGGTGCCGGCCTGCAGCACCTGTCCCATGATCACGTATTGGACGGCGTCGGGGGCCACGCCGGAGCGCTCCAGCGCGGCCTTGATGGCGATGCCGCCGAGCTCGGCGGCGGACAGGCCGGACAGCGAGCCGAGCAGGCGTCCGATGGGGGTACGAGCTCCGGCGACGATGACGGAACCAGACATAACAGGGGCCTCCCTGGCGGGATGTTGGGCGACTTTGCCACCATACCCATGAGTACCTCAGCGACCGCCATGGAGGAACGTCCCATGTTCATGCGCATCGACCATGTGGGAATCGCCTGTCACGACCTGGAGGAGAGGATCGCGTTCTTCGAGCGTGTCTTCGATCTCACGGTGGTGGCCCGGGAGATCAACGAGGAGCAGGGGGTCAAGGAGGCCATGCTGCACATCGCCGACGGGCAGGGGGGCGGATCGTACATCCAGCTTCTCGAACCGCTCGGGCCCGACACACCGGTGGGTAAATTCCTGGCGAAGCGGGGGGAGGGAGTGCACCATGTCGCCTTCGGCGTCCCGGACGTCGTGCAGGCGATGGAGAAGATCGGTGACAGCGGGGTGCGGCTGCTCGACAAGACCCCCCGCCACGGCTCGCTGAACTCCTCGATCGCCTTTCTCCACCCCAAGGACGTGGGAGGAGTGCTCACCGAACTCGTCCAGGCCGCGGAAAGGCAACCGGAGAGCACGTCGAATACAACAAATGCCGATTCGTAACAAGTCACTCATAAAGCCGGACGAGACCGCCAACTCGGCACCGGCGGAGTACGCTGGCGTACCACCGGACGTGGATCCCGCCCCGGCTCCCGCTTCGGATGCCTGAAACCCCCGTCCGGCCCGTGTAGCCGTCTCGACAACCCAGGATCGAGCCTCCATGCAGTCCGACATCGACGCCCAGCTCAACAACTTCTTCGAGGACGCTCCCGCTCGGGAATTCGACGTGGTGCTCCGTGGCTTTGACCGGCACCAGGTCCACGACCATCTGAAGCAGGTGGACGGCGAGCTGCGACAGGCCCGGGAGCAGGTTCAGGCCCTGCAGCGGGAGCTGTCCGACTCGCAGAGGCAGCTCCAGGAGCAGGAGCGCCCGACCTACTCCGGCCTCGGCGCCCGGATCGAGCAGTTGCTCCGCCTGGCGGAGGAGCAGGCGACCGAGCTCGTGCAGGCCGCCAGGTCCGAGGCGAACGAGATCAAGGCGGCGTCCAAGGTGGAGGCGGCGGACCTGCGCGCCGCCGCCGAGAACGAGGCGGCCGAGAAGCGCGCCCTCGCCACCCGCGAGGTCGACGAGATGCGCACCAGCGCCGAGCGCGACGCCGAGGAGATCCGCTCGACCGCCCGCCGCGAGTCCGACGAGCTGACCGCCACCACCGAGCGCGAGGTCTCCAAGCTGCGGGCCACCGCCGACCACGAGGTGGCCGAGAAGCGCGCCGACGCCGAGCGCGAGATCGCCAAGCTGCGCACCACCACCGAGCGCGAGGTCGCGCAGCTGCGCGCCTCGACCAAGCGTGAGCGCGACGAGGTCCTCACCACCGCCAAGCGCCAGGCCGACGAGATGCGCGCCCAGGCCCAGCGGGTGCTGGAGGAGTCCGAGGCCAAGCGTGCCCAGGACGAGGCGGAGTTCGAGATCCAGCTCGCCGCCCGCCGCGAGGAGGCCGAGCGCCAGGAGGCCGAGCGCCACGCCACCGCGCAGGCCGCCACCCAGAAGCTGGTCGCCGAGGCCGAGCAGCGCGCGGCCACCGCCGAGCAGCGGGCCACCAAGGCCACCCAGCAGGCCGAGCAGACCCGCCGCGAGGCGGACACGCACGCCAAGCAGTTGCTGGCCAACGCGCGCAAGAACGCCGACCAGGTCGTCTCGGAGGCCAAGGCGAGCGCCGAGTCCATCGTCTCCGAGGCCAAGGCCGAGTCCGAGCGGAGCCGCTCGGTCGCCCAGCGCCAGGTCGACGAGCTGACCCGCCAGCGCGACAGCATCACCAGCCACCTCGCCCAGCTGCGCCAGCTCCTGGGCGGCGCGCCGCTGCCGCCCGCCGAGCCGGAGCCCGCGATCGCCGCGGCCCCGCCGAAGCCGGCCATCCCGGCCGCGGGCGCCAGTGGCGCCAGTGGCGCCAACGGTGTCGAGAAGCCGGTCCCGGCACCCGCCAGGGCCGAGACGAAGGACGACGACGCGGAGTGGTGGCAGGAGTAGCGGCCGGCGACTCGGGGCGTCGACGACGGCTACGGACACGGACGGGGAGAGCCCGATGACCGTCACGGTCACCGGGCTCTCTTCCTGTCCAGCCCCGCCCGCGCCGGGCCCGGGACCGACTCATCGGCGCACCGGCCGACTCACGAC
>NZ_JBFABE010000001.1:0-129346 GCF_040640155.1 Streptosporangium sp. NPDC023615 | reverse complement strand
CGACTCACCGCTCACCGCTCACCGCTCACCGCTCACCGCTCACCGCTCACCGCTCACCGCTCACCGGCGGGACGGTGATCCCCCGGCGACCTCGGCCACGAAGCCGCGGACCGCTCGATTGAACGCCTCGGGCTGCTCGACCGCGCTGAGGTGACCGGCCTTCTCGATCACTTCCAGCCGTCCGTCGGGCGCCGCCTCCGCCATGGCGCCCGCGGCCGCGGGCGGGGTGAGCTCGTCCTCCTCCCCCACGACCACCAGGACGGGCACCGCCAGCGCCCGCAACGTGCTGAAGGAGTCCGGGCGGGCCGCCATGGCCCGCTGCGCCCAGGCGGCGGCCACCGGAGGGGCGGCCTGGACCAGCCCCCGTACCCGGCCGGAGACCATCGCCCTGCGCCGCAGCGTGGTCTGCCCGAGCAGGCCGGGCAGCACCCTGTCCACCAGGACGGACGTGCCCTCCCTCAGCACGTCGGCGGCGATCGACTCGCGGCCGGACCTGGCCTCCTCGGGATCGGCGCCCGCCTTGGTGTCGGCGAGGATCACCCCCAGCAGGCGGTCGGGGTGGCGCCGGCACAGGGCCATCGTCACGTAGCCGCCCATGGACAGGCCGCCGACGACCGCCCGGTCGACGCCCTCGTCGTCCAGCAGCCGGACGACGTCGTCGGCCATCACGTCCAGGGAGGGCTCGTCCTCGCCCAGCGCCGAGCCGCCGAAGCCGCGCAGGTCGGGCGTGATGACCTTGCAGGTCTCGGCCAGGCCCTCCCGCTGGGCCAGCCACATCGCGGAGGACAGGGGGAAGGCGTGGAGGAGGACGACCGGGAGTCCCTCGCCCGCCGAGCGTGTGTACAGTCGCACGCCCCCACCGTATGCTCGCGGCCCGCCGCGGGCGAGGACCGCGGAGAAGGTCCGGGTCCGACGGGGGTCACGGAGGGGACCCGGGCCGGACGAGGGTCACGGAGGGGACCCGGGCCGGACGAGGGTCACGGCCCGCCGACCTCGGCGGGCCGGCCGGTGGTCCCGGCGGGCGCGTCGGCGACCTCGGTGGGCAGGGGGTGGGCGGCCGGGTTCACCCGGCGGACGATCTCGTCGAGCACGATCCGCACGTACGGCTCGCCGACCCACAGGTGCTTGGCGTCGTCCACCCCGACGACCTCGGCCTGCGGCACGCGGGCGAAGCGTTCGCGGGCCTCCTGCGGGCGCAGGTAGTCGTCGAACTCGGGCACCAGCGCGACCAGCGGCCGGCCGAACCGCGCCCAGGCGTCGAGGTCGGCGTCACCCGCCCGGCGCAGCGGCGGGGAGAGCAGGATCGCGCCCCGCACCAGCGGGTCGTGCCCCCACCGAAGCGCCAGCTCGGTGCCGAAGGACCAGCCCACCAGCCAGACCCGGGGCAGGTCGTGGAAGTCGGCGTACTCCAGTGCGGCGGCGACGTCCAGCCGCTCGCCCTCGCCCTCGGCGAAGGCGCCCTGGGAGGTGCCCCGCTCCGAGGTGGTGCCGCGGGTGTTGAACCGCAGCACGGCCAGGTCGGCGAGGGCCGGCAGCCGGTTGGCCGCCTTCTTGTAGACGTGGCTGTCCATCATGCCGCCGTGGGTGGGCAGCGGGTGCAGGCAGACCAGCGTGGCCACCGGCGGCCGGTCGGCCGGGAGGGCCAGCTCGCCGACGAGGGTCAGCCCGTCGCCGGTGTGCAGCTCGATCGGTTCCCTGCGCGCGGGCAGCACCGTGGAGGCCCTGATCTCCATCTCTCTCCTCAAGTCGGCGTGGTGGGTCGTTCAGTACCTGCTGCGGCCGGGGCCGTGCCTGAGCCGGTTGCGCCAGCACGCGGTGTGCCAGTGCCTGCGCTCGTCCTCACCGCCGGGCCAGGCCGGCCAGCTCACCACGTGCGGCAGGCGCGCGCCGATCTCCTGGTCGCAGCCGGGGCAGCGGTAGACCTTGTCCGCCGCCCCGCCGGTGAGCCGGCGTACCCGCCACTCGCCGTCGGGCCAGTCCTCGGTACGGTCCAGGCCGGGCACGAACGCGCCCACGGGACGGGCCGTCCCCTTGGCGCCGCGGTCGAAGGGACCGGCGCGACGTGCCCTGCGCGGGCTCACGGCAGGTCTCGGAAGCTCCGCGCCCCGGCCGCGACGAGCTGCTCCAGCAGCGGCGCGGGCGCGAGGAACGGTTCGCGGTACTCGGCGTAGAGGGCGCGCAGCCCGTCGCGGACGGTCTCCAGGCCGAGCGCGTCGAGGGTCTCGAACGGGCCCTGCCGGTAACCGCAGCCGAGCCGCATCGCGACGTCGATGTCCTCGCGGGTGGCGTAGCCGGAGTCGTACATCCGGACGGCGTCGTTGAGGTACGGGTACAGCAGCGCGTCCACCACGAACTCGGCCCGGTCCCGGCACGGCACCGGTACGCGCCCGACGGCGCGGACCAGCCCGTGCACCGCCCGCGCGACCCGGGGGTCGGTCAGCACCGTGGAGGCGACCTCTGCGACGCCCTCGCCCACCAGGTGCAGGCCGACCAGGCGCTCGGGGTACGGCAACCCCGGGGCGAGCTCGACCACCGGGACGCTGGACAGCGCGACGACCGCCTCGGCCTCCTCCACGGGCACGACCGTGAGGCCCTCGGCGGCCAGACGGGCGGCGAAGGCGTCGTTCCCCTCGCCCAGGACCGCGACCCGCTTCAGCGAGGGCTCGTCCGCGGACGGCGCGGCGTCCCCGGCGTTCCTGGCGTTCCCGGAGGACCCGGCGTTCCCGGAGGACCCGGCCGAACCGGCGCGCCCGGCCGGGCCGGCGGCTCCGGAGGGGCCGTGGAAGCCTCCGCCGGCCTTGCGGCCGAGCAGACCCGCGGTGATGAGCTCGCGCAGGATCGGCGCGGGGGCGTGGCGGCGGTCGCGGCTCTCCTGGAACAGCACGCCCAGCACCTCGTAGGAGGTGTCCAGGCCGATCAGGTCCAGCAGGGCGAAGGGCCCCATGGGCAGACCGGCGCCGAGCCTCATCGCGGTGTCGATGTCGTCGCGGGCGGCCACGCCGTTCTCCAGCAGGACGGCGGCGTGGTTGAGGTACGGCAGCAGGAGCCGGTTGACCACGAACCCGGCCCGGTCGCCGACCGTGACCGGGGTCTTGCCGAGCCGCCGCGCGAGGTCGGCCACCTCCTCGGCCAGCCCCTCGTCGGTGACCATCGTGCGGATCACCTCGATGAGCCGCATGACCGGCGCGGGGTTGAAGAAGTGCATGCCGATCACCCGGCCCGGCCGGGTGGTGGTGGCCGCGATCGCGGTGACCGAGAGCGAGGAGGTGTTGGTGGCGAGCACCGCGGACGGCTTGCAGATCCGGTCCAGGTCCGTGAAGATCGCCCGCTTGAAGTCCATGACCTCGGGGACGGCCTCGATCACCAGGTCGGCGTCGGCCAGGTCCTCCAGCGAGGTGGTGAGGGTCACCCTGCCCAGGATCTCCCGGCGGGCGTCCTCGGTCAGCCTGCCCTTGGACAGGGCGCGGCCGGTGGAGTCCTCCAGGTGACCCCGGCCCCGCGCCAGCGCCTCCGGGCCGGCCTCCACGCCGATCACGGAGATCCCGGCGCGGGCGAAACACTCGGCGATCCCGGCGCCCATCGTGCCGAGGCCGACCACACCCACCGTTGCGAAAGTGCTCGTCATCGCTCTCCCCACCCCGCACGCGGAACCCGCTCCGCGTGGCGGACAACCCGTTCCGGCATCGCCACAGTCTCCCAGACAGGGACCGGCTATCCCAAAACCCGGTTCCGGCCAGGGAGCGGCAGATGACTACTTGAACGATAGTTGAGTATGCATTACCGTTTGAGTACATGAGCATAGGAGGAGCCGTGAAGGATGAGCTGACACCCCAGGAGGCACTGCGCCGGATCGGTGAGATCGACCGGCGCGCCCGCCGCCCGGCGCGCGTCGCGGGGCTGATGTACGTGGTCATCGGCCTGGCCACGATCGTGTACTGGCCGGTCATGAACTTCGGCCCCTCCTGGTCCCAGCTGACGGTCGGCCTGACGTGGCTCGCCCTGACCGTCGTCGCCACCTGGTACCTCGGCAACATGAGCGTCGAGGACCGTGAGGTCACCTGGGCCAACAGGTCGACCGGGCCGATCACGGTCACCTACCTCGGCGCCGTCACGGTCGTCTTCCTGGTCGGCCTGTTCCTCGTCCCCGACGATCCCGGGAACGGCTGGAAGGCGACGCTGATCGTGCTGGCGATCGGCGCGAGCCTGCCGCCCTTCTACGCCGCCTGGCGGGTGCTGCGGGCCGCCCGATGAGCGACGCGCGCGGCACGGCCGGCGCCGGCGACACGACCGGCGCGGACGGCGCAAGCGGTACGAACGGCGTGAACGGCACGAACAGCACGAACGGCGCAAGTGGTACGGTCGGCGCGGGTGGCGCGGGGTCACACCCTCGCCACGAGCTCGACGACGTCATCCACGCGCCCGTCCGCCTCTCGGTCATGGCCGCGCTCTCGGTCACCGACAGGGCCGAGTTCCGCTTCCTGCGCGACACGATCGAGGTCAGCGACTCCCTCCTCTCCAAGCACGTCATGACTCTGGAGGAGGCCGGCTACGTCCGCGTGGAGAAGGCCTTCGTGGGTAAGCGCCCACGCACCTGGCTGGCCCTCACGGACGAGGGCCGTCGAGCGTTCCACGACTACGTCTCCGTACTGAGACGTCTCACCGATGGGTCCCCCTGATGATCGAGATTGACGACCTGCACAAACGGTACGGCGACAAGAGCGCCCTGGCCGGAGTGACGTTCTCCGTGAAACCGGGCGAGATGTTCGGTTTCGTCGGCGCGAACGGCGCGGGCAAGACCACCACGATGCGCATCCTGATGGGGCTGCTGACGGCCGACTCGGGCACCGTACGCCGGGACGGCCGGGAGCTGACCTTCCAGGACCGCCGCCGGTTCGGCTACATGCCCGAGGAGCGCGGCCTCTACCAGAAGATGAAGGTCGCCGAGCAGATCGAGTACTTCGGAAGGCTCAGCGGCCTGGGCGCGGGCGAGGCCAGAAAGGCCACCGGCGACCTGCTGGAGCGGCTCTCGCTCACCGAGCGCGCGAACGACGCGGTGGACACGCTCTCGCTGGGCAACCAGCAGCGCGCGCAGCTCGCGGTGGCGCTGGTGCACCGGCCCGAGGCGCTCGTCCTGGACGAGCCGTTCTCCGGCCTGGACCCGCTGGCCGTCGACGCGCTGGCGGGCGTGCTCGCCGAGCGGTGCCGCCAGGGCGTGCCGGTGCTCTTCTCCAGCCACCAGCTCGACCTCGTCGAGCGGCTCTGCGACTCGGTCGGCATCGTCTCCGCCGGCCGCATGGTCGCCACCGGCCCGGTCGAGGACCTGCGCGACCGCGGCGGCCGCGGCCTGCTCAGGGTGGTCGTCAGGGACGCCGTCCCCGGCTGGGCCGCGAGCCTGCCGGGAGAGGTCACCGAGAAGGGCGACGAGGTCCTCGTCGCGGGCGTGGACGGCGACGGCCAGGAGATCCTGCACCTCGCGGTCAAGGCGGGGAGGGTCGAGCACTTCGGCTGGCAGCGGCCCACGCTCACCGAGATCTTCCGCGAGACCGTGGCATGACGCGCCTGACCACCACCCGGACCACCGGGACCACCGGGACCACCGGGACCACCCGGACCACGCCCCGAACCACCCGGACCACGCCCTGGACCACGTCCCGGGCCGCCGTCCGGGCCACGACCAAGACTGCGGGCACCGCTGCGGGCGCGGCCCGCGGGACGAGCACATGCGGGAACACGACGACCGCGGGCCTGACGGCCCCGGACGAGAGGACGGTGCGGCGATGAACGGGCTCTGGCTGGTCGCGCGACGCGAGATCGTCACGCGCGGCCGTACGAAGGCGTTCGTCATCAGCCTGGTGGTGAGCGCGGTGCTGGTGGCGGCGGTCGCGTTCCTGCCCAAGCTCTTCTCCGGGTCCGACTCCTACACCGTGGGACTGGTGGGAGCGCAGTCGCAGGCGCTCCGCCCGGCCCTGACCGGCACCGCCGAGGAGGCGGAGGTCGCCGTCAGGGACCTCGCGGACGAGGCCGCGGCGCGCGGCGCGATCACCGCGGGCGACCTGGACGCCGCCGTGGTGGACGGGCGCAGGATCCTCGCCGACGGCGAGGTCGACCGCGAGCTCGGCCTGCTGCTGGAGAACGCCAACCAGACCGTCCAGGCCCAGAGGCAACTGGCCGACGCGGGCCTGGATCCGGCCAAGGTCACCCGGGCCATGACGGTCGCCCCCCTGGAGCAGGTCTCGGTCGGCGCCGACGCCCGTTACGCCGGCATCCGGACGGGCCTCGCGTCACTGCTGGTCATGGTGCTGTTCTTCCTGCTCATCTACTCCTCCATGTACGTCGCGATGGGGGTGGTGGAGGAGAAGGGCAGCCGGATCGTGGAGATCCTGCTCAGCTCGGTCCGCCCCTGGCAACTGCTCGGCGGCAAGATCGTGGGACTGGGCGCGCTCGCGCTGGCCAACCTCCTCGTGGTCATCGTGGCCGGCCTCGGGGCCGCCGCGGCCACCGGCCTCACGGCCGACCTGCCCCCGGGCATGGTGGGCATCGTGCTCAGCGCGCTGTTCTGGTTCGTCCTCGGCTACGCGTTCTTCGCGGCGATGGCCGCGGCGCTCGGATCGCTGGTCTCCCGGCAGGAGGACGCGAACAGCGTCCTGACGCCGATGACGATGCTCATGATGGTCACCTACCTGGTGGCCTACTACGCGGCGGTCCAGCCGAACGGCTCGGTCGCCCGGATCCTGTCACTGGTGCCGCCGTTCTCCTCGATGGTCATGCCGGTACGGATGGCCGGGGGCGGTGTGGCCACCTGGGAGATCGCCGTCGCGGCGGTCCTGATGCTCCTGGCGACGGCGGGCATGCTCATGCTCGGCGCGCGCATCTACCGCCGCGCGGTCCTGCGCACCGGCGGACGCGTCAAGCTCTCCGAGGCCGTGCGCTGAGGGAGCGGGGAAAGCGGTGCGGCGCCCTGCCGGCCGGACGGATCACGGGGATCCCGGGACCGTCGGGCCGGTAGGGTTCGCTCATGCGTCTGGTCATCGCGCGGTGCAGCGTGGATTACGTCGGAAAGCTCACCGCCCATCTTCCGATGGCACCCCGGCTCATTCTCATCAAGGCCGACAGCAGCGTCTCCATCCACGCGGACGACCGCGCCTTCAAGCCGCTGAACTGGATGAACCCGCCGTGCAGGCTCCGCGAGGAGGAGGGCACCTGGACGGTGACCCACGGCAAGACCGGCGAGCAGCTCGTCCTGACCATGGAGGAGATCCTCCACGACACCAGCCACGAGCTGGGCGTGGACCCGGGCCTGATCAAGGACGGGGTCGAGGCCCACCTGCAGGAGCTGCTGGCCGAGCACATCACCACCCTGGGGGCGGGCTGGACGCTGGTCCGCCGCGAGTACATGACGGCCATCGGACCGGTCGACATCCTCTGCCGCGACCACACGGGCGCCTCCGTCGCGGTGGAGCTCAAGCGCCGCGCCGGCATCGACGCCGTGGAACAGCTCACCCGCTACCTGGAGCTGATGAACCGCGATCCCCTGCTCGCCCCGGTCAGCGGCATCCTGGCCGCGCAGAGCATCGCCCCGCAGGCCAAGACGCTGGCCACCGACCGCGGCATCCGCTGCGTGACCCTCGACTACGACGAGCTGCGCGGCATCGAGCGCAACGACACGCTGTTCTGAGCCGTACCCCGCGACTCCCCCACGCCCGCCCGGCGGCCCTCGCCACGCCCGCACCAGGCGGACGCGACGAGGGCCGACAAGGGCCGACGAGGGCCGACGAGGACCCGGGACCGCGCGTTCCACGCGGACGTGCGAGCGGGGCCCGTGGTCACCAGCCGCCGTAGGGGACCGTGATCACTTCCATGCCGTGCCGGTCCGGGTCGAGGAAGTAGAAACCGCGCCCGCCGTCGTTGTGGTTGATCTCGTTCGGCCGGGACAGGCGGGGATCCGGGTAGTAGGTGACCCGGGCCGCCTTGACCCGCTCGAGGATCTCGTCGAACTCTTCCTCGGTGACCAGGAACGCGTAGTGATGCTCCGTGATCGTCTCCTGGTCGCTGGTCGCGAAGTCCAGGGTGACGCCGTTGGCCGTCTCCACCGGGAGGAACGGGCCCCACTGCCTGCCGACCCTCAACCCGAGGATGTGCGCCAGGAACTCTGCGGAGACCTGCCTGTCCCTGGAGAAGACGATCGTGTGATTGAAATGAACCGCCATGCTGAAATGCCCCCAAAGGCATCCCGGGCACCTCGTGCGCCTCACCCGACCGGTGACGACGTTTGATGCCCACCGGAAGGATATCGCGCCGGCGACGGTGAGGCACGGCCCCGTCCGGCCCGCCCCTTCACGCCCGCCGCCCCCGTCCCGCCTCCGCGCCCGCCGCCCGTGTCCTCCGTTCGGTGGACAACCGGTTCCGTCGAACGTCGGTCCCGCCGGAACCGCGCCGGCGCGAGGCTTGCGACATGGACACAGCGGTGAGAGTGAGGGGCCTGGCCAAGCGCTACGGCGACGTGCGGGCCGTCGCGGACATCGACCTCGACATCCGGGCGGGCGAGGTCTTCGCGATCCTCGGCCCGAACGGGGCCGGGAAGTCGACCGCGGTAGAGATCATGGAGGGGCACCGCACCAGGGACGCCGGAGAGGTCAGCGTCCTGGGCGTCGACCCGGGCAGGCCGACCCGCGCGTGGCGGTCGCGGATCGGCATCGTGCCGCAGACGGCCGAGGACGTCGCCGAGACGACCGTACGGGAGATCGTCCGGCACTTCGCGGGCTACTACCCGCGGGCCAAGGACCCCGACGAGGTCATCGAGCTGGTCGGGCTGACCGAGAAGGCCGGAAGCCGCATCCGGAAGCTCTCCGGTGGCCAGCGGCGCCGGGTGGACGTCGCGCTCGGCGTGATCGGCTCCCCCGAGCTGCTCTTCCTGGACGAGCCGACGACCGGCTTCGACCCGGAGGCCCGCAGGCGGTTCTGGGGGCTGATCGAGGGCCTGGCCCGCGACGGCACCACGATCGTGCTGACGACCCACTACCTGGACGAGGCCGAGGCGCTGGCCGACCGGGTCGCGGTGGTCGCCGCGGGACGCGTCGTCGCCGAGGGCGAGCCCTCGTCCCTGGGCGGCCGGGCCACCGCCAAGGCCGTGGTCGCCTGGTCCGAGGGAGGTGAGCGCCGCTTCCTGGAGACGGACACGCCGACCACGACCGTCCTGGAGCTGACCCACCGCTTCGGCGGCGAGGTTCCCGGGCTGACCGTGACCCGGCCGTCCCTGGAGGACGTCTACCTCGGTCTCATCAGGTCCTCCCCCTGACCACGGGCCCGCACGCCGCCCCTCCGCACACCGAAAGACCCGCATGCCGAAAGACCCGCACACCGGATCCGCACGCCGGCCCCCTACGCCGGCCCCGCACGCCGGACCCGCACCCCACCGACCCCCAGAGGTGTTCCCAGAGATGAACCGGACCCTTGACCGCCCCGCCGCCCCGCCCGCCGAGACGGGCCAGCCCTCCGTCGCCCGTCTGGGACTGTCCCGGGCGGCCCTGGAGACCAGGATGTTCTTCCGCGAGAGGGACGCGGTCGTCTTCACCTTCGCCTTCCCGATCGTCATGCTGGTGCTCTTCGGGTCGATCTTCTCCAGCCAGGTCGAGGGAACGGGCCTGACCGTCTCCCAGCTCTACGTGGCCGGACTGATCGGCACCGCCGCGATGACGGGGTTCCAGAACCTCGGGATCACCATCGCGATGGACCGCGACAACGGCACGCTCAAGCGGCTGGCGGGAACGCCGCTGCCCCGCGCCGCCTACTTCATGGGCAAGGCCCTCACCACCCTGCTCGTCTCCTTCCTCCAGGTCGTCGTCCTCCTGGCCATCGGGGTCGCGCTGTTCGACCTGAGCCTGCCGTCGGAGGCGTCCAGGTGGTTCACCTTCGCCTGGGTGTTCGTGCTCGGCGTGATCGGGTCCTCCCTGCTCGGCGTCGCGATCAGCGGCCTGCCCCGCTCGTCCAAGAGCGCCGCCGCGGTGATCACCGTGCCGTTCACGGTGCTGCAGTTCATCTCCGGGGTCTTCATCCCCGTCTTCACGCTTCCCTCCTGGCTGGTGAACATCGCCTCGCTCTTCCCCCTCAAGTGGATGTGCCAGGGGTTCCGTTCGGTCTTCCTGGGTGACGCCGGCGCCACGCTGGAGATCGCGAACTCCTATGAACTGGACCGGGTCGCCCTGGTTCTGGGAGCGTGGACCGTCGGAGGACTGCTGCTGTGCCTGATGACGTTCCGCTGGAAGAACCGTCGCGACGGATGAGGGACGACCGCCCCGAGCCCCTCCCCCGGGGGGCGGGAGCGCACGCCTGGCGGTCGCTGCGCGCCTGGGAGGCGCTCCTGGTCGTCGGGACGCTGGTGCCCGTCGGGTTCGTCGTGACCTCCGGCGCCCCGCCGCACGAGAAGCTGATCGTGACGGGCTGCCTGCTGGCGATCCTCCCGCTCTACCTGCTGCTCGGCCGCCCGGCGATCGTCTCCCGGGACCGCCCGCGCGAGATCGCCTACATCGTCGCCGTGATCGCGCTCTTCACCCCGGCCGGGCTGCTCTCGCCGAACGCGACGTTCGCCCTGTTCGCGCTCTACCCGCAGTGCTTCATCGTCCTCCGCGCCAGGCCGGCGATCGTCGCCCTGATCGCGCTGAACCTCTCCCCGGTGCTCCGCCACGTCCTGGTGACGCCGAAGCCGTTCGGCTTCCTGCTGGTGATCACCGTCGTCGTCTTCGCCTCCGCCGTCTTCGGCATCTGGATCGAGGAGGTCACCACGCAGAGCGAGGAGCGGGCCATGCTGATCGAGCAGCTGGAGAGCAGCCGGGCCCAGGTGGCCGCGCTCTCGGCCGAGCGCGGGGCCCAGACCGAGCGCGAGCGGCTGGCCGGGGAGATCCACGACACCCTGGCCCAGGGCTTCACCAGCATCATCATGCTGATCCAGGCGGCCGAGGCGCAGGCGGACCCGTCCCGGCACCTGGCACTGGCCGTCCGGACGGCGCGGGAGAACCTCGCCGAGGCCCGGCTGCTGGTCACCACGCTGGCACCGGCCCCGCTGGACGGCTCCACCCTGGACGAGGCGCTGAGGCGGCTGACGGACCGGCTGGGCGAGGAGACGGGGCTGTCCGCCCGCTTCGAGGTGTCGGGCGGGTCCCGGCCGCTGAGCGCGCCGGTCGAGGTGGTCCTCGTCCGCGCCGTCCAGGAGGGGCTCGCCAACGTGCGCAGGCACGCGGAGGCGGAGTCGGTCGTCGTCTCGATCTCCTACGGCGAGGAGGCGGTCCGTCTGGAGGTGCGCGACGACGGCCGCGGCCTCGAACCGGGCGACTCCGGGGGGTACGGCCTGCGCGGCATGCGCAACCGTGTCGAGCAGGTCGGCGGGACCTTCGCGGTGACGGCGCCCGCGGGCGGGGGCACGTCACTCGAGGTGATCGTCCCCACCGGGCGGGCCCACACCGCCGAACAGACCCACACCACCGAACAGGCCGGCACCACCGGCCACGGCGCATGATCGAACAGGCCGGCCCCGCCGGTCCGGCAGGAGAGGCCGACAGATGCTCCACGTGATGATCGTCGACGATCACCCGGTGGTCCGTGAGGGGCTGCGGGGAATGCTGGAGGCCGATCCCGGGATCACCGTGGTGGGCGAGGCCTCGTCCGGGGACGAGGCGGTCGTGCGGTCCGGGGGGCTCCGCCCCGACGTGATCCTGATGGACCTGCGGATGCCCGACGGGGACGGGGTCAGCGCCACCTCCCGCATCCTCGCCGACCGGCCCGAGAGCAGGGTGATCGTGCTGACCACGTACGAGACGGACGCCGACATCGTCCGGGCGGTCGAGGCGGGTGCCGCGGGGTACCTGCTGAAGGACACCTCCCGGGCGGACCTGCTGGCCGCGATCCGCTCCGCGGCGCGCGGGGAGACCGTGCTCTCGCCGTCGGTGGCGACCAGGCTGGTCACCCGGATGCGGGCGCCGGTGGCCGAGTCGCTCTCGCCGCGCGAGACCGAGGTGCTCTCCCTGGTGGCCAGGGGGATGACCAACGCGGAGATCGGCAGGGCCCTGTTCATCAGCGAGACCACCGTCAAGACCCACCTGCTGCGCACCTTCGGCAAGCTCGGCGTCTCCGACCGCACCGCCGCCGTCACCACGGCCCTCGACCGGGGCCTGCTCACCCGCTGACGTCCCCGGCGTCCCTCCCCCGGAGGGGGCGCCGATGTACCTCACGGCGGCGGCGGGTCTATCGTGAGCGCATCGTGCCCGTACGGCCCGCCGCGTCCCGCGGACGGCGCGGGCGTCCCCCTTCGCGTGGACGTCCCCCCGCCGGGAGCGCCGTCCGCGCGGGCATCCGCCACGGCGCAGAGGAGACGACCTTGACCACGGTGACCGGACAGCGCACCTTCGACTCCCTCGATCCCGCCACCGGCGCCGTCGTCGGCACCCACCCGATCCACGACGCCGCCGCGGTGCGCGCCGCCGTGGCCGAGGCCGGGGTCGCCGCGGCCTGGTGGGCCGCGCTCGACCCGGCCGAGCGCAGGCGGCGGCTGCTCGACTACAAGGCGGTCATCACGCGGGACCTGTCCCGGATCGTCGACGTCGTCCACGCCGAGACCGGCAAGCCGAAGGCGGACGCCGTCCTGGAGGTCGTCCTGACCATCACGCACCTGGACTGGGCCGCCAGGAACGCCCACCGGGTGCTCGGGCGGCGGCGGATCTCCCCCGGCCTGGTCGCCGCGAACGTCGCGGCCACCCTGGAGTACCTGCCGCTGGGGGTGGTCGGGGTGATCGGACCGTGGAACTACCCGGTGTTCACCCCGATGGGGTCGATCGCCTACGCCCTGGCGGCCGGGAACGCGGTGGTGTTCAAGCCGAGCGAGCTGACCCCGGGGGTCGGGGTGCTGCTGGCCGCGCTGTGCGCCGAGGCCGTACCGGAGCACCGGATCCTGCGGACCGTCACCGGGCTGGGCGAGACCGGGGCCGCACTGGCCGCCGACGCCGGGGTGAACAAGATCGCCTTCACCGGTTCGACCGCCACCGCCAAGCGGGTGATGGCCGCCTGCGCGGCGAACCTGACGCCGCTGGTCGCCGAGTGCGGCGGCAAGGACGCGCTGATCGTGGACGCCGACGCCGACCTGCCCGCCGCGGCGGACGCGGCGCTGTGGGGCGCGCTCTCCAACGCCGGGCAGACGTGCGTCGGGGTGGAGAGGATCTACGTGGTGGACGCGGTCTACGACGCCTTCATGAAGGAGCTCACCGACCGGGCGGGCCGGGTGCGGGCCGGGCGCGACTACGGGCCGATCACCATGCCCTCCCAGATCGACGTCATCCGGCGGCACATCGACGACGCGGTCGACGCCGGCCGGGCCGTGGTGGGCGGGGCCGGCTCGGTGCGGGCGCCGTTCGTCGACCCGGTGATCGTCGAGGACGTGCCGGAGGACTCCTCGGCGGTCCGCGAGGAGACGTTCGGCCCCACGGTGACGGTGAAGCGGGTCGCCGACGTGGAGGAGGCGCTGGAGAAGACCAACGCCACCGCGTACGGGCTGGCCGGGACCGTCTTCTCGGGGAACACCCGGCGGGCCGTGGAACTCGCCCGCCGGATGCGCGGCGGGATGACCGCCATCAACTCGATCATCTCCTTCGCGTCGATCCCGGCGCTGCCGTTCGGCGGGGTCGGCGACTCGGGATTCGGCCGGATCCACGGCGCGGACGGGCTACGGGAGTTCACCCGCCCCAAGGCCGTCACCCGCCGGCGATTCGCCATGCCCGGAATGAACCTCACCTCGTTCACCCGGGGCGAGAAAGAAGTTGACCGGCTGGTCAGGCTCGTCACCTTCTTGCACGGAAGACGCCGGTAATAAAAAACACCCCTTCCACAGAAAGGATCTTGCGCCCATAATAGTTAATTCTGGGGGCCAGGATCATGAGGTGGAAGTGATAAAGCGAGTATCTGTCAACCTCACACCGACCCGTGGGAGCTTGACGTGAACGGACGATCGTACCGAGGAATGTCACCGGAGGAGCGCCTGACGGAACGTCGGGAACGTCTGATCTCCGCCGCGTATACCCTCTATTCCGATCACGGATTCCCCGAGACGACGATCGAGAGATTATGCGCACGGGCACGCATCTCCAATCGCGCCTTCTACGAGTGCTTCTCGGGGCGTGAGGAATTGATGCAGGCCCTGCACGCCCGGTGTATTCAGGAGACCCTGGAGTCCATGCACAAGGTCATCGACAGGGTCCCCGACACCCTGGCGGACCGGGTCGAGGCAGGGGTGAGCGAGTACATCCGTTTCGTCACCGAGGACAGGCGCCGGGCGCGGATCCTGCACCTGGAGGTGCGCCGGGCGGGCGACTGCCTGGTCACCTCCCGGCAGATGGGAGTGGCGGCCTTCGCCGACGCGATCAAGATGAACCTCGGCGACCTGCCGGAGACCACCAAGGCCAACCGGCACCTCCTGGCGCTGGGCATGATCGGAGCGGTCCAGGAACTGCTCATCGAGTGGGTGCTCGCCGACGACCCCCCGTCGGTCGACAGCCTGATCGACGCCGCCACGCACATCTACCGGCGGTCCTTCGTGACCTGAGCGGGACCCGGGATCCGCCGGAGGGCGCCTCCCGGGAACGCGGCCCGGTCCCGGAACCACGGGGCCGGGTCCCGGCACCACGCCGGGTCCCGGAACGGCCCGGGACGCGGGGCCGGTCAGGCCACCGCCGCCTCCGCCGCCTCCGCGACCTCCGCCGCCGTGAGCTCGACGGTGAGGACCCGGTTGAGGCGGGTCACCGCCAGCACCCGCATGATCCTCGGAGGCACCCCCCTGAGGACGAGGCGGCGTTCCGCGCCCATGGCACGGCGGTGCGTGCCCACCAGCACCCCCAGCCCGGTGGCGTCGATCATCTCCAGCTCGGAGAGATCCACGACCAGGTCACCGTGCCCGGAGTCGACCGCCTCGTGCAGCCGCGGCCGCACTCCGGCGACGGTCCCGGCGTCGAGACGATTCCCGACTCCGACCACCTGAGCCCGGTGATTACCAGGGACGCGCATGCCTCCTCCTCCCGCCTGACCGCGCGGCGGACGCGGCCGGGCACAGCGGCGGTGCGTCTCCTCCGTCAGCTCTCACGCACCGCGTTCACACACTGTCACAGCGTACGAGAGGGGGCGAATCTCCCCGCTCACGAACGCGTCCTTCCGGTGAGCATGAGAGTCCCTTGCCCGAATCAACTGAGAAAACGCGGTTTAAAGCCAACCTTTTTGCTGGGCCGCCCGGATCGCAGTGATCCGGTTGGTCGCGCCCAGTTTGGTGATGGCGCTGGACAGGTAGTTGCGGACGGTGCCCTGGGTGAGGTTGAGCGCGGCGGCGATCTCGGCGACCGAGGCCCCCCGCGCGGCCAGCTCCAGGGAGCCGCGTTCGCGCTCCGTGAGGGGGCTCTCCCCCGCCATCATCGCCGAGGCGGCCATCTCCGGGTCGAGATAGCGCCCGCCCGCGTGGACCCTGCGGATCGCCGTCGCCAGCTCGTCGGCGGAGGCGTCCTTGGGGACGAAGCCGCGCACCCCGGCCGCGAGCGCCCGCCGCAGGTACCCGGGCCGCCCGAAACTGGTCAGCATCAGCACCGCGTGGCCCGGCAGCGTCTCGGCGACGCTCAGCCCGTCCATCCCCGGCATCTCGATGTCCAGCACGATCACGTCGGGCCGGTGCTCCAGCACGGCCGCCGCCACCAGGTCCCCCCTGCCCACCTCGGCGACCACCTCGACGTCGGGCTCCAGGCCCAGCAGGGTGGCGATCGCCTTCCTGACCAGGTGCTCGTCGTCGGCCAGCAGCACCCGGATCACCGTGCCGCCCCGGCCGGACGGCCCGGCGCGGCGGCCGTCATCCCGATCATGACTCTCCCTCCAGCGGGACCGTCGCCCGCAGCCTGAACTCCCCGGGGCAGCCGGGGCCCGCCGTGACGGTCCCCCCGGTGGCGGCGACCCGCTCCGACAGCCCGACGAGGCCGGTACCGCCCCTGCCGTCCAGCCCGTTCACCCCGTCGTTGGTCATCTCCAGCACGACGCCTCCCTCACGGACGACGATCGTGATGCGGCACACCGTGGCGGAGCTGTGGCGCAGCACGTTGGTGGTGCCCTCCCGGACCACCCAGGCCAGCAGGGTGGCCGTCCCCTCGGGCATCGCCTCGGGCGGCGTCTCCAGCGTGCAGCGGATGCCGCTCGCCTCCAGCACCGCGGTCATCGCGCGCAGCTCGGCGGCGAGGTCGACCGTCCGGTAGCCGCGCACCGCCGCGCGGATCTCCTTGAGCGTCTGCCGCGCCAGGACCCGTACCTCGTCCATCTCCTCCGCCGCCCGCGTGGCGTCCGTCCCCGACAGCCTGACGGCCACCTCGCTCTTGACGGCGATCGCCGAGAGGCTGTGCCCGACCAGGTCGTGCAGGTCGCGGGAGAAACGGAGCCGCTCCTCGGTGACGGCCAGCCTGGCCCGCGCCTCCTTGCCCTCCTCCGCCGCCCGCACCATCCGCCAGAACCAGAGCTGGAACCGGTTGGCCCACGGCGCCGCCGCGGCCACCCCGAGGTAGACGCCGAGGGCGGGGAAGACGTCGTCCGGGTGCGGCACCAGGAACACCTCGGCGAGCCCCGGACCGGGATCGACGCGCGGAGGCGCGAGAAACAGGCTGACGGCGGTCGCCACGACGGTGACGGCGACCGTGGCGGACCTGCTCAGCAGCAGCGCCGCACCCGACGCCCAGGCCGGGCCCAGCAGCCCCCACGACCACGGGTGGCCGTCCAGGGTCAGCATCAGGACCACCGCGACCACGGCCGAGGCGACGATCTCGCCTCTCGCGGAGGTGCCCGCCACGGCCGCCCGGACGATCCTCATGTAGAGGACGGTGAAGCCCACCAGGCCCAGCACTGCGGCGGCCACCACCAGGGGAGGCCGGGGTTGCCCGTCGGGGTCCCCCAGCGCGCTGAGGGGGCCCACCCAGGCCAGGACGAGGCCCAGGGTCAGGGAGAACACGGTCATCCGGCGGAGCCGCTGGACGGGCGACCGCTGCTTCCGGGGGAACGCGGAGGGGACGAGGCGCGCCAGGCGCCTCATCCCCTTCTCGCTGACGTCGATCGGCATCTCGTGGTGAACGTTAGCCGTGCCGGGGTTCCCAGCGGAACAACCACCGGGCCAGCAACCCGGCCACCACGATCCACACGAGCAGGATCGCGAAGGAGGGCAGCGCGGCCGCCCACTGCCCGCCCGTGCTCAACGCCTCCCCACCGCCGGCGATGTGGTCCCCGCCCAGGAGGGCGGTACGCGCGATCTCCACGACCGGGGTCGCGGGAAGCAGCGCGGAGACGGTGCTCAGCGCGCCGGGCAGCGCGTCGGAGGGGAACGCGATCGGGGCGCCGACCATGACGAGCAGGAGCACCGGCAGCACCGTGACCTGGGCGAGCTCGGCGTTGGGCGTCAGGCCCGAGAAGGCGGCGGCGAACAGGCAGAACAGCGCGACCCCCAGGACGGCGACGACCACGAGCATCGGCACGTTGGCCACCGTGACCCCCTCGTACCGCCACATCCAGACGGCCAGGAGCGCCAGCTGGGCGAGATAGAGCACGAGCGCCCCCAGGGCGCTGCCGCCGAGGATCGCCGGGCCCGACGGCTGGCCCGCGCGCAGCCGCTTGAGCACCAGTTCCTCGCGCCGGGCGGTGAAGGAGTTCACCAGGTTGATGAAGACCGCGAACACCAGCAGCAACCCCGGCACGCCGGCCAGGACGAAGAGTTTCCCGGTCACGCCGTTGATCTTCTCGGCGCCGACGGCCTGGGTGTACAGCCAGGCCATCAGGATCGGCAGCAGGACCACGTTGAACAGGACCATGGTGTTCCTGCTCACCAGGGCCAGGTCCAGCCTGGCGAGCCTCATCGCGTGCAGCACGTCGGTTCTCACGTCACTCGCCCTCTCTCGCCGTTCCCGCCGTCGCCGGCCCGCCGCCGGGCCCTGCGGCCCTTCCGTCCTCGCCGCCCGTACCGCCCGTGCCGCCCGTGCCGCCCGTGCCGCCCGTGCCGCCCGTGCCGCCCGTGCCGCTCTTCTCCCCGTCCGCCGGTATCTCCCCGGCCACACGCATGAAGGCGTCCTCCAGGGTCCCCCGGCGCACAACCAGCCACCGCAGGGTCTCGCCCCGCGCGTCGGCCCAGGCCAGGAGCTGCCGCACCGCCGCGTGCGCGCGGGCCTCGGCCCCCGCGCCGGTCAGGGTGTACGTGACCTCCGTGTCGCCGCCGTAGGTCAGCACGGGGGCCACGCCGTCCAGCAGGGGAAGATCACCGAAGGCCCGGGAGATGCCGGGCAGGCGGAAGGAGACGCGGTCGCCCGACCCGGCCACCACCTCCTCGACGGTGCCCTGGAGGTGGATCCGGCCCTCGTGCATGATGGCCAGCCGGCTCGCGAGGCGCTCGGCCTCCTCCAGATAGTGGGTGGTGAGCAGCACCGTGGTGCCGCCCGCCCGCAGGTCCTCGATCACCTTCCAGGTGGCGCGGCGCGCCTCGGGGTCCATGCCGGTGGTCGGCTCGTCCAGGAAGAGCACCTCCGGCCGGGAGATCACCGCCAGCACGAGGTCGAGCCTGCGCCGCTGGCCGCCGGAGAGCTGCCGCACCTTGGTCCTGGCCTTCCTGCCCAGCCCCGCCGCCTCCAGGGCGTCCACCGCCCGCCGGTCCGCGCCCCCGCGCCGGCCGAGGAGGGAGAACGCCCCGGAGGGCCCGGCGGGGACGTCCCGGCGGCCCGCGTCCCGGCTCAGCCCCTCCCACAGGCGGACGGTCTCGGCGACCGTGAGGTCACCGAGGAAGCCGCCCTCCTGCAGCATGATCCCCACGCGGGGCCGCAGTTCCCGGCGCTGCCTGACCGGGTCGAGCCCGAGCACGCGGACGACGCCGCCGGTGGGGGTCCTGAAACCCTCCAGGACCTCCACGGTGGTGGTCTTGCCGGCGCCGTTCGTGCCGAGCAGCGCGAACAGCTCGCCCCTCGGGACGCCGAAGGAGACGCCGCGGACCGCCTCGAAGTCGCCGTAGGCCTGCCGGAGCGCGCCGACCTCGATCACGTTCTCGATCATGTCGTCGAGGCCGGCGGCCGCGGCCCCGGCCGGTTCCGTCGCCTGTGGTGTTCTCATGGGACGATCGTCGCCGTCCGGCGTCTCACCAGGTAGTCGTCGATATCACCGGAAAGAAGTGATCTTTACGACGTTCTCGATGACAAATGTCATCTACGGCCGGGGCGGCAGCGGGGGACGCCGGCGGGAGGGCCGGGTGGAGGGGTCCGGCGGGGTCGCGGCCGGGCGCTCCTCCAGCGCGGCCAGCGTCAGCCGTACCGCCTCCTCGATCTGCGGGTCCCGGCCGGCCGCCCAGTCGTCCGGGGCGATGTCGACCTCGACGTCGGGGTCGACGCCGTGGTTCTCCACCCCCCAGCCGAGCCCCTCGAACCAGAAGGAGTACCGGGGGACGGTGATGCGCGAGCCGTCGGCTAGGCGGTGGGCGTCGTCGATGCCGATGACGCCGCCCCAGGTCCGGGTGCCCACCACCGGGCCGAGCTTGTGGATCTTGAAGGCCGCGGTGACGATGTCGCCGTCGGAGCCGGCGTTCTGGTCGGTGATCGCGACCAGCGGGCCGCGTGGCGCGTCCTCCGGGTAGGTGATCGGTGCCATGCCCCGGGGCAGGTCCCAGGCGATGACCCGGCGCAGCAGCTTCTCGATGACCAGCTCGGAGGTGTGGCCGCCCCGGTTCCCCCGCACGTCCACCACCAGGCCCTCGAAGGTCATCTCCCGGCGCAGGTCGCGGTGGAACTGCGCCCAGCCCTCGGCGACCATGTCCGGGATGTGCAGGTAGCCGAGGCGGCCCCCGCCGAGTTCCCTGACCCGCGCCCGGCATTCGGCCACCCAGTGCTGGTAGCGCAGCCGGCGGTCGTCGCGGAGCGGCGTGACCACCACCCGGCGGCCACCGCCCAGGGTCAGCTCGACCGGCTTGTCCGCCGCGCCCACCAGCAGGGGCGCCGGCCCGTGCGGCGGCACCGGGCGGCCGTCGACCGCGAGCAGCGTCTCCCCCGGCCGCACGCCCGCCCCGGGCACGGCCAGCGGTGAGCGGGCGTGCACGTCGGAGGACTCCGGCGGCAGCACCCGGTCCACCCGCCAGCGGCCGTCCTCGCCCCGGGACAGGTCGGCGCCGAGCAGGCCGACCGGTTCGGACGCCGCGTGCCCCCAGGGGGCGGCGTCGACGTAGGCGTGCGAGCTGCCCAGCTCGCCCAGGACCTCCCACAGCAGGTCGGCGAAGTCGTCGGCGGTGGCGACGCGGTCCACCAGGGGCCGGTACTCCTCCAGCACGCCCTCCCAGTCCACGCCGGCCATGTCCTCCACCCAGAAGTCGGCCCGCATCCGGCGGCCCGCCTGGGCGTAGGCGTGCCGCCGCAGCGCCCGCGGGTCGGCGGTGACGCGGATCCTGCTCAGGTCGACGGTCGTGTCGTCGCCGTTCTTGCCGCCGGGCTTGCCGTCGGCCGGGCGGACGGTGAGCGTTCCCTTGTCGCTGACGACGAGCTGCGTGCCGTCCCCGCTCACCCGGTACCAGTCGAGCTTGTCGACGACCTCCTCCCACTTGCGCCTGACCAGGTCGTAGCGGTCGAGCGCGGGACGGGGCGGGTCGCCGCCCACCTCGTCGCGGTCCTCGCCGAGCTCACCGGCCAGCGGCTCGCGCAGCCAGACGAACCCGCCCTTGATCGCCCGGAGGTCGGAGTAGCGGCCCTCGGGCACCGGCACCTGGACGACCCTGCCCGCGATGCCCTCCAGGTCCACGACGATCGTGCCCTCCTGCCGCTCCTCGTCGTCCTCCCGGGGGGCCGCCGTGGCCCGGCCGTCGGGGCCGGGCGCGAACGGGGAGGGCGTGGAGGCCGACAGCGGCACCAGGTAGGGCCGGTAGCCGAAGGGGAAGGACATGTCGAAGGAGTGCGCGTCGTAGACCGGGTCGAACCCGCGCCGGGACAGGAACGCCAGGTGGTCCCCGGCGAACGCGGGCGAGACGTCCACGAAGCGGCCGTCGGTGACGTCGGTCACCGCCCGGTCGGCGATCCTGGCCAGCCTGATCCGGCGCAGCTGGGGGCCGTCCGGGTGCGACCAGGCCAGCCAGGCGGAGTCCGGCGACCAGGCGAGGTCGCGGATCTCGCCGTCGGCCCGCGTCAGCTCCACGACCTCCCCGGAGGCCACGTCGACCAGGAACAGCCGCCCGTCCCTGGCCGTCGCCGCGATCGCGTTCCCGTCGGGCGCGACGGCCAGGTCGCCGACCTCGCCCAGCCCGCCCACGGCGATCCTGCGGCCCTCGCCGCCGCCCACCGGGACGATCTCCAGCCCCTGCGCCCGCCCGTCGTCGGCCACCCAGACCACCCGGTCGTCGCCCAGGACGCGCGGCAGCGCGGCCGACAGGCCCTCGCTGAGCTGCCGGGCCGGACCGTCGCGGTGGGTGAGCCAGTGCACGGTCCCCTGGACCTCGACCGCGCTGGCCCGCCCGGTCGCGTCCACGTCGAGGTCGTGCAGCCGCCGGGAGACGTTGACCCGGTAGGGTCGCGGTCCCGACAGCGGGGAGCCGAGCGTGACGTCGAGTCTGCGGGCCTCGGCGTCGAGGTCGTCAAGCAGGTACAGGTCACCGGCGCTCTGGTAGACGATCCTGGTCCCGTCGGTGGTCGCGTGCCGGGCGTAGAAGGCCTCGTGGTCGGTGTGACGGCGCAGGCCGGTGCCGTCCGGCTCGCAGGAGTAGAGGTTGCCGACGCCCTCGTGGTCGGAGAGGAAGGCGATCCGCCCGCCGACGAGCATCGGGGAGGCGAGGTGGCCGTTCAGGCCGTTCAGGATCCGGGTGAAGCCGCCGTCCCCGCGCCGCACCCACAGGCGGCCCGCCGTGCCGCCCCGGTAGCGCTTCCAGACCGCCGGGTCGCGGGCCAGCCCCCCGGTGAGCAGCACCACGGTCTCCCCGGCGTCCCCGGCTCCTCCGGCGATCGCCAGGTCGTTGACCGGGCCGTACGGCAACCGCTCGACGAGGACCTCGGGGACGCCGTCCGGGCCGGGCCCCTCGCCCGGCCCCTCGCCGGGGTCCTCGCCGAGGCGGTAGGCCCAGGTGTGCGACACGAAGGGGCGGCCGGTCGCGCTGACCGCGAGGATCCCGCCGTCCGCGGTCCAGCCGCGGGTACGCGTCCGGGCGTCCCCCCAGTAGGTCAGCCGCTCGGACGCGTACCCGCGGCCGGACTCCAGATCGGCCAGGTAGATCTCGGGGGCCCCGTCCCGGACGCCCGTCCAGGCGATCCGGTCGCCGGCGGGCGAGAGGCGGGGGTGGCTCACCGGGGCGCGGTCCGTGGACAGGCGCCAGGCCCGGCCCCCCTCCGCCGGGGCCGTCCAGACGTCGTCGTCGGCGACGAACGTCAGCGTCTCGTGGGAGATGTGGGGGAATCGCAGGTAGAAACCAGAAACCATCGGCAAATCATATTGTCCGCGTCCGGACCGATCAGGAGCGATCCAGGGTCGATACGCTGAAACGATGACGCGAGCTGACAGAGACAACCCGGTGGTGCTTTCCAAGATCTACACCCGTACCGGGGACGACGGTACGACCTCGCTCGGGGACATGAGCCGCACCCGCAAGACCGACCCGCGCCTGGCCGCGTACGCGGACGTGGAGGAGGCCAACGCGGCGATCGGCGTGGCCCTGGCCGCGGGTTCCCTGGCCGAGGACGTCACCGCCGTCCTGTCCCGGATCCAGAACGAGCTGTTCGACCTCGGGGCCGACCTGTGCGCCCCGGTCGCCGAGAACCCCGAGTTCCCGCCGCTGCGGGTCGAGCCCTCCTACGTCGAGTGGCTGGAGGCGCGCTGCGACGAGTTCAACGAGCGCCTCGCCCCGCTGCGCAGCTTCATCCTGCCCGGCGGCACCCCGGCCGTGGCCGCGCTGCACGTGGCCAGGACCGTGGTCCGGCGGGCCGAGCGGAGCACCTGGTCGGCGCTGGAGGCCCACGACGACGTCAACCCGCTGACCGCCACCTACCTCAACCGGCTGAGCGACCTGATGTTCATCCTCTGCCGGGTCGCCGCCGACGGCGACGAGATCCTGTGGAAGCCCGGCGGGACCCGCTGAGAGCGGTCCTGGGGCCCGCGGGGGCCCACCCGGGAGAGAGAGGTCAGGCCACGTCGAGGTAGGCGCTCGGCGGGGCCGACTCCAGCCAGGCCACGAAGCCCGTCAGGGCCCGGTACCCCATGGCGAGCTCGTAGGCGCTGTCCCCGCTGCGGCACTCGATCGCCGTCACGCCCTCGATGAACCCGTAGAACTCCCCGGGCCCGACCTTACGACGCCCGGAAACGACAAGGCCGCGCCTCACGATGACGTGGCGCGGCCTTGGCAGCAGACCTATGAGCGGGATCCAGTTGAGATGCCCGTCGGCGTAGCGGGCCACACCGACCCGCCATCCTCGCTCCCTGGACAGGGAGCGGAGACAACACAGCACCGATCCTCGCGAGCGGGTCAGGACGAGCACCCGGAGCGCCAGGAGGGCGACGAGGGCGGCGAGCAACCCCACCACGATGAGTACGTCCGGTATCACCATGTCTGCTCGCCCCCAAAAACCCGTACCGCTAAGAAGCAGAATTTATCCGACTTCTTCCCCGGCCGCGCGCAACCTGGCCCTGGCGCGCTTGGCCCCGGCGGTCGCGTCCTCGGCGTTCTCGCCGTCCTGGCCGCCCTCGACCGAGGACTGAGCCCGCTCCAGCGCGCTCTTGGCCCGGGCGACGTCGACCTCGGAGCCGAGTTCGGCCAGCTCCGCCAGGATCGACACCTCGTCGTCGGCCACCGAGAGGAAGCCTCCGTGGACGGCGGCGACGAGATCCGACTCGCCGTCACCCCGCTTGATCGTCAGCAGGCCGCCCTCGACGAGAACGCCGATGACGGGCGCGTGTCTGGGCATGATACCGATCTCGCCGTCGACGGTCTTGGCGATGACCATGTCGGCCTCACCGGACCAGATCTCCCGTTCCGGCGAGACGACGCCTACTCGCAGCTTCGCCACGTTCTCTCCAGTTCCTTATCGAACCAGGCGCCGGTGCGACCGCGAGGCCGCACCGGCGCCGAAGGCGACTAGCGGGCGAGTTCCTTGGCCTTGGCCACGGCCTGGTCGATGCCGCCGACCATGAAGAACGCCTGCTCGGGCAGGTGGTCGTACTCGCCGGCGCACAGGCCCTTGAACGAGGCGATGGTCTCGTCCAGCGGCACGTTCTCCCCGGGCTGGCCGGTGAACGCCTCGGCGGCGTACATCGGGTGGGAGAGGAAACGCTCGATGCGGCGGGCACGGTTGACCGTGACCTTGTCCTCCTCGGAGAGCTCGTCGATACCGAGGATCGCGATGATGTCCTGCAGTTCCTTGTACTTCTGCAGGATCCGCTTGGTCTCCTGGGCCACGCGGTAGTGCTCCTCGCCGACGATCAGCGGGTCGAGGATCCGCGAGGTGGAGTCGAGCGGGTCCACCGCGGGGTAGATGCCCTTCTCCGAGATCGGCCGCGAGAGCACGGTCTGCGCGTCGAGGTGCGCGAACGCGTTGTGCGGGGCCGGGTCGGTGATGTCGTCCGCGGGGACGTAGATCGCCTGCATCGAGGTGATCGAGTGACCGCGGGTCGAGGTGATGCGCTCCTGCAGGACGCCCATCTCGTCGGCCAGGGTCGGCTGGTAGCCCACCGCGGACGGCATGCGGCCGAGCAGCGTGGAGACCTCGGAACCGGCCTGGGTGAAGCGGAAGATGTTGTCGATGAACAGCAGCACGTCCTGCTTCTGCACGTCGCGGAAGTACTCCGCCATCGTCAGCGCGGAGAGCGCGACCCGCAGGCGGGTGCCCGGGGGCTCGTCCATCTGGCCGAAGACGAGGGCGGTGTCCTTGAGGACGTCCGCCTCCTCCATCTCCAGCCACAGGTCGTTGCCCTCACGGGTGCGCTCGCCGACGCCGGCGAACACCGAGGTGCCACCGAAGTTACGGGCGACCCGGCGGATCATCTCCTGGATCAGGACGGTCTTGCCCACGCCCGCGCCGCCGAACAGGCCGATCTTGCCGCCCTGCACGTACGGGGTGAGCAGGTCGATGACCTTGATGCCGGTGGTCAGCATCTCGGTGCGCGACTCGAGGGTGTCGAAGGCGGGCGAGGGGCGGTGGATGCCCCAGCGCTCGGTGATCTGGAGGGAGGAGGTCTCCACGTCCAGGGACTCGCCCAGGGTGCTCCACACGTGGCCCTTGACGACGTCGCCGACGGGGACCGAGATGGCCGCGCCGGTGTCGGTCACCGGGGCGCCACGGGTGACGCCGTCGGTGGGCTGCATGGAGATGGCCCGGACGAGGTTGTCGCCCAGGTGCTGGGCGACCTCCAGCGTCAGGACCCTGTTCTGGCCCTGGAGGCTGACCTCCACGGTGAGGGCGTTGTAGATCTCGGGCATCGCCTCGACGGGGAACTCCACGTCGACGACGGGACCGGTGACCCGCGCGACGCGTCCCACGCCGGTCTCAACAGTCTGTGCGGTCATTTCACTCTTTCCCCGCTGCGGCGTCAGCCAGCGCGTTCGCGCCACCGACGATCTCGCTGATTTCCTGGGTGATCTCGGCCTGGCGGGCCTGGTTCATCTGCTGGGTGAACACGCGGATGAGCTCGTTGGCGTTGTCCGTCGCCGACTTCATGGCCCGGCGGCGGGCGGCGTGCTCGGAGGCCGCCGACTGGAGCAGCGCGCTGAAGATGCGCGACTCCACGTACCTCGGCAGCAGCGAGTCCAGCACCTCTCCGGCGGTGGGCTCGAACTCGAAGTACGGCAGCGGCGTGTCGGGCTTCTCCGGGGTCTCCTCGACCACCAGGGGAAGGATCCGCTTGACCACGACCTCCTGCGTCAGCATCGAGACGAACTCGGTGGAGACGATGTGGATCTCGTCCACGCCGTCCTCCGCCGAGAACGCCTGGATCAGCGTCTCGGCGATCCGCTTGGCGTCGGCGTAGGAGGGGTTGTCGGAGAACCCGTCCCAGTGCCCGCCCATCTCGCGGCCGCGGAAGGTGTGCCACGTGATGCCCTTGCGGCCCACCACGAAGGGCACGGCCGTGACGCCCCTGCCCTTGAGCAGGTTGCCCAGGGCCTCGGCCTCGCGCAGGATGTTGGCGTTGAAACCGCCGGCGAACCCGCGGTCACTGGTGACGATGAGCACCGCGGCCCTGGTGGACTGCTCCTTCACCAGGGTCAGCGGGTGGTCGACGCTGGCGGTGTTGCTGACGACGCCCGTGACGGCGCGGGTGATCTCCCGCTCGTACGGCACGGCCGCCTGCATCCGCTGCTGCGCCTTGATGATGCGTGACGAGGCGATGAGCTCCTGGGCACGCGTGATCTTCGCCGTGGACCTGACCGACTTGATCCGCCTGCGGAGAAGCCTTAGCTGGGCACCCATCGGCTACTTCGTCTCGCCCGTGCGGACCTGCTTGGTGATCTTCTCCTGACCGACCTCGCCCTCGCCGAGCGCGGCGACCGGCTCGTCGTTGACCAGGTACTCGCCCGAGGAGGTCTCGAAGCCCTTCTTGAACTCGGTGATGGCGTCCTTGAGGGCGGTCACCGTGTCGTCGGACAGCTCCCGCGTCTCGCGGATGCTGTCGAAGACGCCCTTGTTCTCGCGGCCGAGGTGGTCCAGGAACTCCGCCTCGAAGCGGCGGATGTCCTCGACCGGGACGTCGTCGAGCTCACCGGTGGTGCCGGCCCAGACCGAGACGACCTGCTTCTCCACCGGGAACGGGCTGTACTGGGCCTGCTTGAGCAGCTCGACCAGGCGCTGGCCGCGCTCCAGCTGGGCGCGGGAGGCCGCGTCCAGGTCGGAGGCGAAGGAGGCGAAGGCCTCCAGGTCACGGAACTGCGACAGCGACAGGCGGAGCGTACCGGCGACCTTGCGCATGGCCTTGACCTGCGCGGAGCCACCGACCCGGGAGACGGAGACACCGACGTTGATGGCCGGGCGCACACCCGCGTTGAACAGGTCGGTCTCGAGGAAGCACTGGCCGTCGGTGATGGAGATGACGTTGGTGGGGATGAACGCCGAGACGTCGTTGCCCTTGGTCTCGATGATCGGCAGACCGGTCATCGAGCCCGAGCCCATGTCCTTCGACAGCTTCGCACAGCGCTCCAGCAGGCGGGAGTGCAAGTAGAAGACGTCGCCGGGGAAGGCCTCACGGCCCGGCGGGCGGCGCAGCAGCAGCGAGACGGCGCGGTAGGCGTCGGCCTGCTTGGTCAGGTCGTCGAAGACGATGAGGACGTGCTTGCCCTGGTACATCCAGTGCTGGCCGATGGCCGAACCGGTGTAGGGCGCCAGGTACTTGTAGCCGGCCGGGTCGGAGGCCGGGGCGGCGATGATGGTGGTGTACTCCATCGCGCCCGCCGCCTCCAGGCGGCCCTTGACCTGGGCGATCGTGGAGCCCTTCTGGCCGATCGCGACGTAGACGCACAGGACCTGCTTGTCCGGGTCGCCGGAGAGCCAGTTCTCGCGCTGGTTGAGGATGGTGTCCACGGCCACGGCGGTCTTGCCCGTGCCACGGTCACCGATGATGAGCTGGCGCTGGCCGCGGCCGATCGGCGTCATGGCGTCGATCGCCTTGAGGCCGGTCTGCAGCGGCTCCTTCACCGGCTGGCGCTGGACCACCGAGGGCGCCTGGAGTTCGAGGGCTCGCATGCCCTCGGACTCGATGGCGCCCTTGCCGTCCATGGGCACGCCCAGCGGGTCGACGACCCGGCCGAGGAAGCCGTCGCCGACCGGCACGGACAGGACCTCGCCCGTCCTGCGGACCGACTGGCCCTCCTCGATCTTGCTGAAGTCGCCCAGGACGACGACGCCGATCTCCCGGACGTCCAGGTTCAGCGCCAGGCCACGCGTGCCGTCCTCGAACTCGAGCAGCTCGTTCGCCATCGCCGAGGGAAGGCCGGAGACATGGGCGATGCCGTCGCCGCAGTCGACGACGGTCCCGATCTCCTCGCGCGCGGCACCTTCCGGCTCGTACGCCTGGACGAAGCGCTCAAGTGCGTCCCGGATCTCGTCCGGTCGGATCGTAAGCTCCGCCATCTCTCTTCAGTCTCCCTATTCGCCTAGCCGGCCAACCGGCGGCGGACTTCTTCGATTCGTCCCGCGATGGTGGTGTCGATGAGGTCGTCCCCGATGCGCACCGAGAACCCTCCGAGCACTCGCGGATCCACCTCGACGTTCAGATGAACGTCGCGGCCGTACGAGGCGCGCAGCCACGTGGCCAGTCGCCTCTTCTGCTCCTCCGAGAGCGCGACGGCGCTGCGCACCACCGCGACGAGGCGCTGCCGCTGGGCCGCGACCAGCCTGCCGAACTCCTCCAGCCCACCGTCCAGGCTACGTCCTCGCGGATGCAGCACGACCTGGCTCACCAGGCGGAGGGTGGTGGGGGCCACCTTGCCGGCCAGCAGGGAGCCGAGCAGCTCCCGCTTGGCCCCCTCGGGCGCCGCCGGCGCGGTCAGGGTCCGGTGCAGCTCCAGGTTGGAGGCGGCGATGCGCCCGAACCGGAACAGCTCGTCCTCGACCTCGTCCAGCCTGCCCTGGGCCTCGGCCTCGGCCGAGGCCGCCACGACCCCGAGACGCTCCAGGGAGTCGGCCAGGTCGGCCGAGCGGGTCCACCGCGCGGACACGGCCGCGGCGACCGTCTCGAGCGCGGCTTCGCTGATCTTGCCTTCCAGCAGCACCCGCGCGATCTGCGTCTTCTGTGCCGCGGGACGCGCGGCGTCGGAGAGGCTCCGGCGGAGCCCGTGCTCGCGGTCGAACAGGTCGGCGACCGAGAACAGCTCGTCGGCCAGCGTGCCGAGGTCGGCGCTTCCCGCGACCGCGTTGAAGCGCTCCTCGACCTCGGCCAGCGAGGCCCTGCTCAGACCTCTCATCTGTCGATCACCGCTCCCCGGGCGGCGCGACGGGTTCGCCGGCTCATCAGCGAACCGCCGCGCTGCTGCTGCTCGACTCGAGCTCCTCGAGGAACCGGTCGACGGTACGGCGCTGACGCGCCTCGTCCTCCAGCGACTCCCCGACGATCCGGCCGGCCAGCTCGATCGAGAGACGGCCGAGCTCGGTGCGGAGCTGGGCGAACGCCTGCTGACGGTCGGCCTCGATCTGCAGGTGCGCGGCCTCGATCAGGCGGCGGGACTCGGCCTGGGCCTCCTCGCGGAGCTCGGCCTTGATCTGCGCGCCCTGCTCGCGGGCCTCCTCACGAAGCCGCGAGGCCTCGTGCCGGGCTTCGGCGAGCTGGTCCTTGTACTGCTTGAGCAGCGCCTGGGCCTCGGCCTGAGCGTCCTCGGCTCGCTTGATGCCGCCTTCGATGGCGTCGGTCCGCTCGACCAGGGTCTTCTGGATGCGCGGGGTGAGGATCCGACCGACGACGAAGAGGACGACGAAGAAGGCGAAGCCGCCGACGACAAGCTCGTAGGTGTGCGGCATGAGGGGCCCTAGCCCCTCCTCCGCCGCCAGGAGCGAAGCTGCCTGAATCATTTGTGCAGCCTTCCGTCAGAGGTTTTCCTGCGTCTTACACGCCGAACATGAACGGCGCGACGAGGCCGATGAGGGCCAGCGCCTCGGTGAGGACGAAGCCGAGCAGCATGTTCTGGCGGATCAGGCCGTAGGCCTCGGGCTGGCGGGCGATGGCCTGCACACCCTGACCGAAGATGATGCCGACGCCGATGCCGGGGCCGATCGCGGCGAGGCCGTAACCGATGGAACCGAGGGAGCCGGTGACCTCAGCGAGGATTCCCATGAGTGTTTCCTTTACAGGTCGGCCGGTGAAGGGTCACCGGTCTGGATTTTCGAGGGAGGTCTGTGCGTCTAGTGGTCGGCGTGGAGCGAGTTGCCGATGTACATCGCGGCGAGCATCGCGAAGAGGAACGCCTGCAGGAACTGGATGAACATCTCGAAGCCCGTCATCGCGATCGTCATGATCACGCCGACCACGCCGAGCGGCATGCCCAGCGGGGTGGGCTTCTCGAAGAGGAACCAGAAGCCGACGAGGCTGAAGAAGGCCAGGATGATGTGGCCGGCGAACATGTTGGCGAACAGTCGCACCGCGTGCGTGAAGGGCGCGATGATCATGTTGGAGAGCAGCTCGATGGGGGCCAGCAGCACGTAGATCGGCTTGGGCAGCCCCGGGGGGAACATCATGTTCTTGAAGTAGCCGATCGGGCCCTGGTGCTTGACGCCCACGTAGATCTTGAGGACGTAGACGCTGAGCGCCAGCACGACCGGGAAGGCGATGTGCGAGGCGACCGGGAACTGCAGCCCCGGGATGACGCCCATCAGGTTCCAGACCCAGATCATGAAGAACATGCTGAGCAGCAGGCCCATCCACCGGTCGGCGTCCTTGCCGAGGAACGGCCGGGCGACCTGGTCGCGGACGAACATGTAGCCCATCTCGCCGACGTTCTGCACGCCCCGCGGCACCAGCTTCGGGTTGCCGAAGGCCGACCAGCAGAAGGCGATGACGATGAGCGTGCTCAGCATGGCCAGCAGCACCGGCTTCGTGAACCAGGAGACACCGGCGATGATCGGGGCGGCGTCGAAGAGTTCGAGTCCCGGAGGCTTGAACTCGTCCCCGGGAGCGAGGAGCGTCAGCGTGCTCACGCGGCGTTCCCTTCAGCGTGGTAGTTGATCGAAATGGCTTCGTCAGCGAAGCGACCGCCGCCGAGGGCTAGCGACCGTACTTCCGGTAGACCAGGTAGACGGCTAGAGCGACCCCGAGAAGCAGTCCGATCGGGGTGAAGGCGACCACGCCTGTCCACTTGGACAGCAACCAGCCCGCACCGCCGTAGAGGATCATCCCGGAGAGGAGATAGCTGGGGATCGACCAGGCGGCGCTGGCGAAGTCGCGACCGTCGTCCTCGGGCCGGATTTTCTTTTCGCTCATCGCGGGCATGACGATAGCAGCCGTGGTGAGGACTAGTCATATCGGGTAGGGCACGATGTGCCAGCGAGATCATACGCCTCATCGCGGCCCGCCCTGACCCGGAACGGGGGCCTCGGGGTCGACGTAGAGCATCTTGAGCTTCATGAAGCCGCGCATCTCACCGATCGTCCAGGCGATCGTGCACACGATGACGGCCCAGCCGAACGCCTTGGGCTCGAACGCGGTGGCGCCCTCGAACGCCTTGAGCAGGGCCATCACAATGATGATCTTCACCGCGTAGGTCAGCACCGCGGCGGTCATCATCATCATCGGCGACACGCGTCCCGCCACGGAGACCGCGACGACGCCGAGGGTGAAGAAGACACAGACGACCAGCGTCCCGATCGCGGCGCCCAGCGCCCCCTTGCCTCCGGCCAGCAGGGCCGCGACGCCGATCACGATCAGCCCCACGAGCACCGTGGGCATCGCGGCTCCCTTGAGGAGACGCATGTCGTTGGCCTGCATCGACACTCCCGGTGACTGTTATCAAGCGAGCGATTGCTACCCTGCGGGGCGGAGACCGCCCGGCGCCTGCTAGTGAAAGCTATCACAAGCTCAGGGAAGACCGCCTTTACCTGCCGTTTCAAGTGAACGATCAAGCCCCCGCCGCGGGGCTCTCACAGGGGCGTCTCAGGATTCGAGAAGACCTGGCGGGGAGCGGTCAGTGACAGGTCCGGCAGCACCCCCAGCGGCGTGGTGTCGTCACCCGCGACCGAACGGGGACCCGGCGGCTGCGACGGGTAGGGGTGGGGACGCGCCTGGACCGGTGGCCCCGACGACGGCGCCGGGGCCTGGGGCACCGCCGGCGCCGGCGGGCCGGATGGGGACACGGGACGGGCGTGCCGCCCCGGCCCGTCGGCGGGCCCGACCGGCCCGGCCGGGCCGGTCGGGCCGGTCGGGCCGGCGGGCCGGAGCGGGCCCCGGCCGCCGGGCCCGCCCGCTCCGCCGGTGTCGCGGCGGGCGCGCAGGCGGGGCAGGGCCATCAGCACCAGGACGCCCACCGCGAGCAGCACGATCAGCGGGAACACGATCAGCGGGACGCCCTCGATGGACAGGCCCACGACCGCGAAGGCGAACAGGAACGTCCACGCGTACATGATCAGGACGCTGCGGCGGTGCGAGTGGCCGAAGTCCAGCAGGCGGTGGTGCAGGTGGCCACGGTCGGGCGAGAACGGCGACAGGCCGTTGGACGTGCGCCTGACCACCGCCATGATCAGGTCCATGAGCGGGAGCACCAGGATCGCGACCGGCACCAGCAGGGGCAGGATCACCGGGAAGTTGTTGATGTCGGTGGAGTCGAGCTGGGTGACGGTGATCATGGTGGAGGCGAGGACCAGGCCGATCAGCATCGCCCCGGTGTCGCCCATGAAGATCTTCGCCGGGTGGAAGTTGTGCGGCAGGAAGCCCAGGCAGACGCCGATCAGCACCGAGGCGATCAGCGCCGTGACGTTGATGCTGGTGGCGCCGAACTCCTTCGACAGCTGCACCGAGTAGGTCCAGGTGGCCATGGCGGCGATGCCGATGATCCCGGCGGCCAGCCCGTCCAGCCCGTCGACGAAGTTCACCGCGTTGATGATGACGACCACGATCAGGATCGTGATGATCGGGCTCAGCGTGGAGTCCAGGACGATGATCCCGCCCATCGAGGAGGGGAACGGCAGCCACGGCAGGGTGACCCCGAAGGCGACCAGCACCCCGGCCGCGCCGATCTGCCCGGCGAGCTTGACCAGGGCGTCCATGCCCAGCCAGTCGTCCAGGAAGCCGGTCAGCGTGATCAGGCCGCCTGCGGCGATCAGCGCGATCGCCGTGTTGCCCTGGCCGACGGCGGCCAGGTTGCCCCCGGAGTAGGGCAGTTCGACGGCGATCAGCAGGCCCGCGACGAGGCCGCCGTACATCGCCAGGCCGCCGAGTCTCGGCGTCGGCGTGGTGTGCACGTCACGGTCGCGGACCTCGGGCATCGCACCGATGCGGATGGCGAAGACGCGGACCAGCGGAACCAGCAGGTACGTCACCGCCGCGGCGACCAATGCCATGAGTAGGTATTCGCGCACGGAACCAGTTTCGCGGATAGTCCGGCCGCCTGTGACCGGAAAACGACACAGAACAGCTCATAGTTCGCTGGGATATATCGGGTGGGCCCGCGTCAGCGCGGCGACGCGCTCCCGGATCTCGCCCACCGCGTCCGGGCCGCGGACGACCTGCGCCACCATCGAGGCCACCTCCTTCATCTCCTCGACGCCCATCCCCTGGGTGGTCACGCACGGTGTGCCGACCCGGATGCCGGAGGTCACGGTGGGCGGTTCCGGGTCGTAGGGGATCGCGTTGCGGTTGAGGGTGATCCCGGCCTCCTGGCAGCGCTGCTCGGCCGTCGCGCCCGAGATCCCGGTGTCGCGCAGGTCGATCAGCGCCAGGTGGGTGTCGGTGCCCCCGGAGACCGGCCGCATGCCCTCGGCGGCCAGCGCCTCGGCCAGCACCCGGGCGTTCGCCACCACCTGCCGCGCGTACCGGCCGAACTCCGGCCGCAGCGCCTCGCCGAACGCCACCGCCTTGGCCGCCACCGCGTTCATCAGCGGGCCTCCCTGCACGAACGGGAAGACCGCGCGGTCGATCCTGGGCCCCAGCTCCGCCGTGCACAGGATCCCGCCGCCCCTGGGACCGCGCAGCGCCTTGTGGGTGGTGAAGGTCACCACGTCCGCGTACGGCACGGCCGAGGGCAGGGCGCCGCCGGCCATCAGGCCCACGGTGTGCGCGACGTCGGTGAGCAGCCAGGCGCCCACCTCGTCGGCGATCCCGCGGAACGCGGCGAAGTCGATCTCCCGCGGGTAGGCCGTGGCACCGCAAATGATCATCTTGGGCCGGTGGCGCAGCGCCAGTTCCCTGACCTCGTCGTAGTCGATCAGCTCGGTGTCGCGGCGCACGCCGTAGGCCACCACGTCGAACCACCGGCCCGAGAAGTTGACCTTGGACCCGTGCGTGAGGTGGCCGCCGTGGGAGAGCTCCATCGCCAGCGCGGTGTCGCCCGGCCGCAGCAGCGCGGCGTAGGCGGCCAGGTTCGCCGAGGCGCCGGAGTGGGGCTGCACGTTGACGTGCTCGGCGCCGAACAACCGCATGGCCCGGTCGATCGCGAGCCGCTCGGCCCGGTCGACGACCTCGCACCCGGCGTAGTAGCGCCTGCCGGGATAGCCCTCGGCGTACTTGTTGGTGAGCGTCGAGCCGAGCGCCGCGAGCACGGCGGGCGAGGTGAAGTTCTCGCTGGCGATGAGCTGGACGCCCTCACGGAGCCGGTCGAGCTCGTCGAGGAGCACGCACGCGATCTCCGGGTCCTCGCGCTGCAGGAGACCGAAGTCCGGCCCGTAGTACGGCTCTGCGCCCATGACTCACATCCCGCGTCCCGGAGACGACGACTCCCCCACTGTAAGCCGGACCGGCCCGGATGTCCCAGGTCAGGAGCGCATTCCCGGGGGGAGGCGTGTCGCCGCGCGGCCGGGCGCGCGGCCGGATCCCCTCCGGCCAGGCGGCCTCGGCGCCTAGGAGAACGCGTGCGGGGCTTCGGAACCGGCGGGGATCCACCTCGGCGTGTCGGCCGCCTTGTCACTGATCGAGGTCAGGATCGCCTTCCGGTAGCGCTTCAGGCGGTTACGCCACTCCGTGATGTCCTCGACGTAGCGCTTGGAGACCGGGGCGTCCCAGACCATCGGGTTCACGGCCGCCCGATGGGCCTTGTCCAGGCTGGCGGCCAGTTCGTCGAGCTCGGGCAGCACCTGCCTCCACATCAGTACCAGCCGTTGGTAGTCGGGGTTGAACCGCCACGACGTGGCGTCCGAGGTCGCCACCCCGCCACTGGAGGTGAGCGGCGGGGTCTCCCCCAGCTGCATCGGCTGGGGTGCGGGTGGATCCTCGTACATCACAGGCTCCTCACCCTCGCTGTCACGCTCCCTGCGTCCTGCTCACCGTACTGGCCGCTCATCGTCCGCCCCCCGGAGGCGGTACGGGCCGCACCGGATCTCCGGGGTCCACGTCGCCCGCCGGACCGTCGGGCCCCACGTCCATCGGAGCCCATGCCCCCTCGCCCCATGTTTCCCCGTCCGGCACCTGAACGCCGGGCATCTCCAGCGGCTCGACCTCGCGGGCGTTCTCGGTGAGTGTCCTGAGCGCGTCCAGGTCCAGCCGGTCCGCCGGCGCCGAGACCACCTCGTCACCGTCGTCCATCCAGCCGAACGAGGGGCCGGCCGAGCCCTCGGCCGGCCGGGCGGCGGGTTCGGCGGGAGCCGTACCGGCAGCCTGGACGGCGGGTTCGGCGGAGGCCGTGCCCGCCGGGCGGGGCACCTCACCGGAGGTCGTGCCCGTGGAACCCGAGGCGGTCTCGCCGCCCGTACCGGGAGGCTGGACGGTCTGGTCGGTGGTCGGGCCCGCCGTGTCGAGGAGGGGGTGGTCGGGTCTGGCGGAGTCGAGCGGGCCGTGCGGCTCGACCCAGCCGGGCTGCGCCGCCGTAGTGGAGACGCTCTCGGCGGAGGGCATCTGCAAGGGCGGTATGTCCTCGATGTTCTTGAGCAGCTCCTCGACCTCGGCCACCGTGGGCGAGTCCAGCGGGATCTGGAGCACCTTCACCCCGTCGACCTCCACGACCTTCGGCCGGGGATCGCCACCCTGATCGGTGTCGTCGGGGTGATCCTTGGCCGGACCGTCGAGGACAGGACCGCCGGAGGTGCCGCCCTCCTGCCGGGGGGAACGCTCGTCGCCCTTGCCGCCCGGGGCGTCCTTGGCGTCGGGATCGTTCACCGGCGCGGTCCCGGTGGTGTCGCCTGTCCCCGGCCCTCGATCGTTCACGTCGACGATCTCCGGCCGTGTGGCGTCGATCCCGGGGGCTCCCGGAGCGGGGGCCTGCGGGGCGGGGGCCGAGTCCTGGCGGGGCGGCTCGGGCATGGAGTCCTGCCGGGGCGCCTCGGGAGCGGGGGCCGAGTCCTGCCGGGGCGCCTCGGGCGCCGGTGTCCGAGGCGCGGCATCGCGTTCGGGTGCCTGAGGGGCGGGGGTCGCGTCGCGCTCCGGGGCCTGCTGCCGGGAGTCCTCACCGCGCGGGACCTCGGGTCCGGAGTCGGGCCCGGGGGCCTCACGAGGTGCCGTGTCGACGGGATGGCCGCCGTTCTGCCCGCCCTCGCCCGGTCCCGGGACGGCGGGCTTCAGGTCCTCGGCCCGGGGCGTCTGCGGCCGGGCGTCGTCGGCCCGGGGCGTCTCGGGGGCAGGTGCCTGCGGGGCGGGCGAGGAATCCTGCCGGGGCGCCTCGGGAGCGGGGGCCGAGTCCTGGCGGGGCGCCTCGGGGACGGGGGCGGGGTCCTGGCGGGGCGGCTCGGGCATGGAGTCCTGCCGGGGCGCCTCGGGCGCCGGTGTCCGAGGCGCGGCATCGCGTTCGGGTGCCTGAGGGGCGGGGGTCGCGTCGCGCTCCGGGGCCTGCTGCCGGGAGTCCTCGCCGCGCGGGACCTCGGGTCCGGAGTCGGGCCGGATGGTCTCGCGGGGGGTGGGGTCGGCCGGCTTGATGGTCTCCCTGGGAGTCGTGTCCCCGCCGCGCGGGGAGGTCTCGTCGCCCTTCGACCCGGTCTCCGGCTTCCGGTCGTCCGCCGCCGGGGAGTCCGGTTTCCGATCGCCTGCCCCTTGCGGGTCCTGCCTCCGATCCTCCGCACCCGGGGAGTCCGGCTTCCGATCACCTGCTCCCTGAGGCTCCTGCTTGCGGTCGTCCGCTCCCTGCTCCGGCAGCTTTGCGGAACCGTCCCGCGGGGAGGTCTCGTCGGCCTTCGAACCGCTCTCGGGCTTGGTCGCCTCGCTCTTGGGCGTGTCGGCCCCGCCGCCGGACCTGGAGTCGGCCCCGGGGCCCCGCGTGGAATCGGAACCGGTCTCGGGCCGGTTCCTCGGTTCGTCACGCTGCGTGCTCTCGGCCGACTGGTCCCCGACCCGCGGCCTGTCCCCGGGTTCCTTGACCGCCGCGTCCGAACCCCCGGCCGTGGGGCTCCCGCCCTTGGAGGCATCCCCCTCGCGCCCGTCCGCCTCCTCCCGGGCGCCGGTCTCGGGCCTCACACCGTCGTCCCGGGCGCCGGTCTCGGGCTTGGCGTCCCCGGCCGCCGGGCCGGTGGACGGCGCCGTCGCGTTCTGGTCGATCCTCTTCTCCAGCAGCTCCACGCGACGGGTGACGTCCCGGACCATTTTGTCGCACTCGTCAGCGATCTGCACGGGTCTGTGGGCCGACTGCGAGGACAGGCCCGCCCCGCTCATCAGGCTGCTCACCCTGCCTTCGGCCTCACGCATCCGGGTGGCCGCCTGCTTCACCTCGGTCAGCAGGTCGCGGACCAGCTGGGGGTCCATTCCTTCGAACTTGCCCATGCACGTCTCCCGGAAGTGTCGGCCCATTTCAAGGTACCGGGGAGATCGCCTCGCGTCACGATGATAATCAGACGGCATGGATCACGGCATATGCCCATGCTCGCCCCTGTCGGCCGGTCAGGCGGTGGGCTCCGGGCCCGTGTCCGTCGCCACGTAGCCGATCACGCCGCGCAGCCTCTCCACCGAGATCGCCCCCCGGCGGAGCAGCCGGGGCACCGCCGTGGTCAGGTCGAGGATCGTCGAGGGCACATCGCTCTCGCACGGCCCGGCGTCGAGGTACACCGAGACCGACTCGCCGAGCTGCTTCTCGGCGTCGACGGCCTCGACGGCAGGGGGTGCGCCGGAACGGTTGGCGCTGGAGACGGCCAGCGGCCCCGTCTCCTTGAGCAGGTCGAGGGCGACCTGGTGCAGCGGCATCCGGACCGCGACGGTGCCCTTGGTGTCACCGAGATCCCACGACAGGGACCGGTTCACGCGGCAGATCAGCGTGAGCGGGCCCGGCCAGAAGGAGTCGACGAGATCCTGGCCGTACGGGCCGAGGTTCTCTACCAGGGCATTGGCGGCGCGGACCGTGCCGACCAGCACGGGCACCGGCATGTCCCGGCCGCGCCCCTTGGCCTCCAGCAGCGCGGAGACCGCGGTGGGCGTGAAGGCGTCGGCGCCGATGCCGTAGACGGTGTCGGTCGGGAGCACCACGAGGTCGCCTCGGCGCAGCGCGGACGCGGCCTCGGTCAGGCCCTCGGCTCGCTGCTCGGCATCGGTGCAGTCATAACGTCGGCTCACGGCGTGCATCCTATTCCTGGCCGAATCGAGCGGTGACGAAGCGGTCCCTGCGGGTCAGGTCCTGGCGGCTGCGGACGTCGCGCCAGCCGTTCTCCTCGGAGAAGATCAGGTAGACCGGGGTGCCCTGCTGGTCGGCGTGTTCCACGGCGACGAAACCGCCGGGGCGCAGCAGCCTTCTCGCGGTCCTCTCGACAGCCCTGACCTCGTCCAGACCGTCACTGCCCGACCCGTACAGGGCACGGCGCGGGTCGTAGTCGCGGACCTCGGGGTCGCGGGGGACCGCGCCCGGGGGGATGTAGGGGGGGTTGGAGACCACAAGGTCGACCTGGCCGTCCAGCTCGGCCAGGGCGTCGGCGAGGTCCTCGGGGTGCAGGTGGACGCGGCCCTGACCGTGCTCGATGATGTTGCGCTTGGCCCAGCTGTAGGCGTCCGGGTCGACCTCGACCGCGTGCACGGTGGCCAGCGCGACCTCCTGGGCGATGGACAGCGCGATGGCGCCGGAGCCGGTGCCGAGGTCCACGACCACGGGCGAGGCGACGTCCATCTCGCGCAGCCGGTCGATGGCCCAGCCCGCCACGACCTCGGTCTCCGGGCGCGGCACGAACACCCCGGGCCCGACCTCCAGGGACAGGTAGCGGAAGTAGGCCCGCCCGGTGATGTGCTGCAACGGCTCGCGCGACTCCCTGCGGGCGACCCCCTCCCAGAACAGGGCGTCGAAGTCGGAGTCCTTGACGGTGTGCAGCTCGCTGCGCCGTACGCCGTGCACACACGCGGCGATCTCCTCGGCGTCGGTGCGCGGCGACGGCACACCTGCCTCGGCGAGCCGGGCGGTGGCGAGGGCGATCTCGTCCAGCAGAAAGGTCATGGGCGCGTTCTATGAATGGGCGGCGAGCTTCTCCGCCATCTCGGCGTCGAGCAGGGACTGGATGACGGCCGTGAGGTCTCCGTCGAGCACCTGGTCGAGGTTGTAGGCCTTGAAGCCGACACGGTGGTCGGAGATCCGGTTCTCGGGATAGTTGTAGGTGCGGATGCGCTCGGAGCGGTCGACCGTGCGGATCTGGGACTTGCGCTCGGCCATGGCGGCGGCGTTGGCCTCCTCCTCGGCGATGGCCTGCAGGCGGGCCCGCAGGATGCGCATGGCCGACTCCTTGTTCTGGAGCTGGCTCTTCTCGTTCTGGCAGGAGGCGACGACACCGGTCGGGACGTGCGTGATCCGCACGGCCGAGTCGGTGGTGTTGACGCTCTGCCCGCCCGGACCGCTGGAGCGGTAGACGTCGATGCGCAGGTCGTTCGGGTCGATCTGGACGTCGACGTCCTCGACCTCGGGGTAGACGAGCACGCCCGCGGCGCTGGTGTGGATGCGCCCCTGCGACTCGGTGACCGGCACCCGCTGGACGCGGTGCACCCCGCCCTCGAACTTCAGCCGTGACCAGACGCCCTCGTCGCCCCTGGCCTTCAGGGCGATCGTGACGTCCTTGTAGCCGCCGAGGTCGGAGTGGGTGGCGTCGATCAGCTCGGTCTTCCAGCCGACCCGCTCGGCGTAGCGCAGGTACATCCGCAGCAGGTCCCCGGCGAACAGGGCCGACTCCTCGCCGCCCTCGCCCGCCTTGATCTCCATGATGATGTCCTTGTCATCGTTGGGATCGCGGGGCACCAGCAGGTGGCGGAGCCTCTCCTCCAGCACGGGGACGCGGGCCTCGAGCTCCTTGGCCTCCTGGGCGAACGCCTCGTCCTCGGCCCCCAGCTCCCTGGCCGTCCCGAGGTCGGACAGCACGCCCTCCAGCTCGCGGTAGGCACCGATGATCGGGGTCAGCTCGGCGTAGCGCCGGCCGAAGGTACGCGCCTGCTTCTGGTCGGCGTGCACGGAAGGGTCGGCGAGCTTGAGTTCCAGCTCGGCGTACTCACTGAGCAGCTCGTCGAGATTCACCGTGCGTCCTTCCTTGAAAACCCTCGTGTGCCCGCCTCATCACCACGAACGCCGACCCGGGCCCCCAGAAGGGGCCTTTCGGGCCGGCGTCGGGATGAGGGCTACTGGCCCGAGGGCTTCTTGCCGAAGCGCTTCTCGAAGCGCGCCACCCGGCCGCCGGTGTCCAGGATCTTCTGCTTGCCCGTGTAGAACGGGTGGCAGGCGGAGCACACGTCGGCGTGGATCACGCCGTTCTTGGCGGTGCTACGGGTGGTGAAGGAGTTACCGCAGGTACACGTCACCTGGGTGGCGTTGTACTCGGGGTGGATGTCGGCCTTCATGTCGTCTTTCCTCTCCAAAACGTGGTCGCCGGGTCGCCACTGTCTCTCGCCTGTGGGGCTTGCGCGCTTGGCACACGGGGTGCGCGCGGGCGGGAACCGGAACCACTACGGTTCGGCTACCAGTGTGCCAGATCCTCCAACCATCCCAGGCCACAAGACATTCCCCGGCCACGGCCGCCTGGAGCTCCCGGCCGGGCCGTCAGCGTCCCAGGTAGGCCAGGACGGCCAGGACCCGGCGGTGATCGTCGGTGGCGGGTCCCAGGCCGAGTTTGCAGAAGATGCTGGAGATGTGCTTCTCCACGGCGCCCTCGGTGACCGTCAGCCGCCCGGCCACCGCCGTGTTCGAGCGGCCCTCGGCCATCAGCGCCAGGACCTCGCGCTCCCTGGGGGTCAGCGACTCCAGCGGGTCGTCCCTGCGGCGGCCGCTCAGCAACTGGCCGATGACCTCGGAGTCGATGACCGTCCCTCCCGCCGCCACCCGGCGCACCGCGTCGAGGAACTCGGTCACGTCCGCTATCCGCTCCTTGAGCAGGTAGCCGACCGCGACGCCGCCGCCGCCGATCAGCTCGGTGGCGTACTGCTCCTCGACGTACTGCGACAGCACGAGGATCGGCAGGCAGGGCCGCGCCGCCCTGGCCTCCAGCGCGGCGCGCAGCCCCTCGTCGGTGTGGGTCGGCGGCATCCGCACGTCCACGACGACCAGGTCCGGATCATGCTCGGCGACCGCCGCGACCAGTCCGGGACCGTCGCCCGCCACCCCGACGGTCTCGATGCCCCCGTCCGCCAGCAACCTGGCCAGCCCCTCGCGCAACAGTACCGAGTCCTCGGCGATCACCACCCGCACGCGTCCGGATCCTCACCACTCGCAGGGCAGCTCGGCCCTGACCGTCGTGGGGCCGCCGAGCGGGCTGTCGACGGTCAGGGTGCCGTCGATGGTCGCCGCCCGGTCGGCCAGCCCGGCCAGGCCGCCCCCCGGCCTCGGCACCGCGGCGCCGACCCCGTCGTCGTGGACCTCGACGACCACCCGCTGCCCCCTGCGGCTGACCCGGATGAACGCCTCCGTCGCCTCGGAGTGCCGGGCCAGGTTGGTCAGGCACTCGGCGACCACGAAGTAGGCGATGCTCTCCACCGCCGGCGGCGGACGGTGGGAGATCTCCACCGACAGATCCACCCGTACGGGTGCGCGGGAGGCCAGTGAGGACAGGGCGGCGTTCAGGCCACGGTCGGTGAGGATCGCCGGGTGGATGCCCCGGGCGAGGTCGCGCAGCTCGGCGATCGCGGCCTTGGTGCCCCGGTGCGCCTGGGCCAGGAGTTCCCTTGCCTCCTCGGGGGCGGAATCCAGTTTGGCCTGGGCCCGCCCCAGGTCCATGGCCACCGACAGCAGCCGCTGCTGGGCGCCGTCGTGCAGGTCGCGCTCGATCCGGCGTCGTTCGGCCTCGGCCGCGTCCACCCCGCGCGCCCGGCTGGCCCGCAGGTGCGCCGCGCGGGCGGCCAGCAGGCTCTTCTCGCTCGCGCCCAGCAGGGTGGCCCCGAGCATGCCGTGCAGCCAGGCCATCCCCCGGGTCGCGTACAGGGCGGCCAGCAGGAAACCCGCGCCGGACAGCATGCACAGCAGCGCCTCCGGCACGGTGTCGAGCACCAGGTCGCCGACGGGGTTCATCGGCTCCCCGGCCAGCATCAACGGCAGCGGCGTGGCGATCAGGGTCAGCCCGAGGGTCCACAGGATCACCGAGACGGTGAACTCCCCGATCCCGATGGGCAGCAACAGCAGCAGGTAGAGCAGGTCCTTCCAGGTCGCCGGGTCGACGAACATGTCCTTCCAGCGCAGGAACAGGTTGTCGCCCTCGGAGGGACGGTAGGGGTCGGGGATGTCGACGCCGAACGCCATCCGGAGGAACCGGCGCTCCAGCATCGCCGCCCCCCGCCAGGCCAGCATGGTCAGGGCGAGCAGCGGCAGGCCGATCCAGACGATCGCAAGGAGCAGCGAGAACGGGACCGCCCACGCCAGGAACGCGCAGCAGGCCAGCCCGTGGAACACGCTCACCAGCAGGTACGGAACGGCCCGCCAGGTCATCGGGTCGAGCAGCGTGCCCAGGGGGCCGTCCGGACCGAGTGGCACGCGCCGCCGGAGCGGCACCCTGGCCGTGGGGGCACCCGTCACCGTCTCGGCCGTCATGAGCCTCCCGTCTCCCGCTCCCGCCCGCCTGGGCCGCCCCGGCGGGCCGGAGCACGGCCGCCCGCACGGGCCACCCGTCCGGGCGGGTCCCGATCACCGTCCGCGTCCGCCGCCGCTCCGTACGGGGCGGTCCGTCCCCGGCCGGGGCGTGCGATGTGAAAAGCCGTCCTGAAGCAGGGATATCCCGAAGTGCGCGACCGGACAAGGGCTTTGGGGAGGCCGAGCGCCCCGGCCTCGCGCGGTCGGGGACGTTCGTGTCGTCTCGGGCGATAAGTCCCACCCAGAGGACACCCGGAGCCACCCGGCGAGGCCCAGAGGAGAGGTCCAGAGATCCGGAGAGGCTTGGGGGTTCGGGGAGGTTCGGGGGTTCGGAGAGGTTCGCAGACGAGTGGCAGACGCCCGGAGGCGCGGAGGACGCGCGCGGAGAGGCTCGGAGAGGCCGGGACGCCCGGACGCCCGGACGCCGGGACGCCCGGACGCCGGGACGCCGGGACGCCCGGAGGCCGGGACGCCGGGACGCCCGGAGACGCCGAACGCCCCGGCCTCGCGTGAGGCCGGGGCGTTCGTGTGGAGCGCCGGCGATCAGTCCCGGTCGGAGCTGACCGTCGTCTTCTGCACCTGCAGGAGGAACTCCGCGTTGGACTTGGTCTCCCTCATCTTCTCCAGGAGAAGCTCGAGGGCCTGCTGCATGTCCAGGGCGTGAAGCACCCGGCGGAGCTTCCAGGTGATCTGGAGCTCGTCCTTGCCCATCAGGATCTCCTCCTTACGGGTGCCGGACGCGTCGACGTCCACCGCGGGGAAGATCCGCTTGTCGGCGAGCGAGCGGTTGAGCTTGAGCTCCAGGTTTCCGGTGCCCTTGAACTCCTCGAAGATGACCTCGTCCATCTTCGAACCGGTCTCGACCAGCGCGGTGGCCAGGATCGTCAGCGAGCCGCCGTTCTCGATGTTGCGGGCGGCTCCGAAGAAGCGCTTCGGCGGGTAGAGCGCGGTGGAGTCGACACCACCGGACAGGATGCGTCCGGAGGCCGGGGCCGCCAGGTTGTAGGCGCGGCCCAGACGGGTGATCGAGTCCAGCAGCACGACCACGTCGTGGCCCAGCTCCACCAGGCGCTTGGCCCGCTCGATCGCCAGCTCGGCGACCGTGGTGTGGTCCTCGGCCGGACGGTCGAAGGTCGAGTGGATGACCTCGCCCTTCACCGACCGCTGCATGTCGGTGACCTCTTCCGGACGCTCGTCCACCAGGACGACCATCAGGTGGCACTCGGGGTTGTTGCGGGTGATCGCGTTGGCGATCGACTGGAGCACCATCGTCTTGCCCGCCTTGGGCGGGGAGACGATGAGGCCGCGCTGCCCCTTGCCGATCGGCGCCACCATGTCGATGATGCGGGTCGTCAGGATGTTCGGCTCGGTCTCCAGGCGCAGGCGCTCCTGCGGGTAGAGCGGGACGAGCTTGTTGAAGTCGGGCCGCTGGCGGGCCTGCTCCGGGTCCATGCCGTTGACCGTGTCGAGGCGGACCAGCGCGTTGAACTTCTCGCGGCGCTCACCGTCGCGGGGCTGGCGGACGGCGCCGGTGACCACGTCGCCCTTGCGCAGGCCGTTGCGGCGGATCTGGGCCAGCGAGACGTAGACGTCGTTGGAGCCGGGCAGGTATCCGCTGGTCCTGACGAACGCGTAGTTGTCGAGGATGTCGAGGATTCCGGCGATCGGGATCAGGACGTCGTCGTCGCCGACCACGGGCTCGTTGCTGTCGAAGCGGTCGCGGCCGCGGCGGTTGCGCTCGCGGAACCGGCCGCGACGGCCACGGCGGTCGTCGTCGTCGCCCACTCCGTGCTGGTCGTTGCGGTCCTGGGGGCCCCGGTTCTGCGGGCCACGGTCACCGCGCTCGCCGCGCTCGGAGCGGTCGTTGAGACGCTCGGAACGGTCACCGCGGTCGTTCACACGCTCGGAACGCTCGGAGCGCTCACCGCGGTCGGAGCGGTCGGAGCGGTCGGAGCGGTCGTTGAGACGCTCGGAACGGTCGCCACGGTCGTTCACACGCTCGGAACGGTCACCACGGTCGTTGAGGCGCTCGGACCGGCTCTGACCGGCGTCGACGGCGCGCTGGTCACCGCGGTCACCGCGGTCGCCGCGGTCACGGACCCGCTCGCCCCGCTCGCCTCGCTCGCCGTTGCGGCCACGACGCTCACCGCGCTCACGGCGGCTCTCGCCGCGCTCGGCACGGCCCTCGGCCGGGGTGGTGTCGATCGTCTGCTGCTCCACGACGGGTTCGGGCGCAACGACGGCGGCCACGGGCTCGGGGGTGGGGGGCGCCTGCTCCACGACGGGCTCGGGGGCCACGGCGGGGCGGGAACGTTCCCTGCGGGTGCGCGCCGGCCGCTCGGTGACCGGTGCGGCCACGACGGCGGGAACGGCCGCGGCCGGGGTCTCCGTGGCGGTGACGGGAGCCTGGGCGCTCTCGGTGGAGACGCCCTGCTTCTCCTGGATGGCCGCGATCAGCTGGCTCTTGCGCATCCGGCCCGTCCCGCTGATGCCGAGGCCGGAGGCCATGGCCTGCAGCTCGGGCAGCACCATGGCGGACAGGCCGGTGCCGGAGCGACGGCGCGGCTTGGCCGCGGGGCGGGTGGGGGTGTCACCGGCCGCCGGCGGCGTGCCGGTGACGTCGGAGAGGAGTTCGGTGGTGTCGCTCACTAATGGGTCCTTCCCAGGGGTCGGGCGTGGCCATGATCAGCCAATCGTCCCGGTGGTGCCATCGACCCGGTGGGACAGACCGGGTCGGGTTGCACGTCGCGATCCTCGACGGCCCAGGGAGGGCCGCCGCCACTGTCGGAGAAGGCGTATCCAGGCCGTCACCATCGAGAATCGCCGACGGTGGGACTTGGAGGACACCCCCCGGATTGCTACCGGCAACCAGATGTCGAGGTAGATCGAACGCGCATGTCCCCGAAAACGCCGCTTCTCGGTGCCCCAACCGAATGTGGAGCGTTCGGAGGCGGCGGATTTCGGGGAGGCCACTGCGGCGCTCACGCCTCACAGGTGAGACATGGTGCAGCGATGTGTGGCTGACAAGCACGCACCCAACGCGGGGCACCTGGTGCGGCTATCAGCCTAACATCACCAGCGCACACAGCTATTCCCTGAAGGTCGAAGAGACGTCAGCGTGTCTCGGGAGAAACAACACGGGCACCCCGGGTTTCGACATCCAGTGGCTGGATGTGCCAGTCATTACCCACTTCCGCCGCTATCGAATCCTGCGTATTGGGCGTCGAGAAAGCAAGAATCGTGGGACCGGCTCCTGAGACGACCGCGGCGACCCCCGCCTCGCGCAGCCGGCGCACCAGGTCGGCCGTGTGCGGCATCGCGGGGGCGCGGTACCCCTGATGGAGACGGTCCTCGGTGGCGGCCAGCAGCAGTTCCGGTTCCGGCCTGGCGGTCAGCGCGGCGATCAGCAGCGCGGCCCGCCCGGCGTTCGCGGCGGCGTCGGCGTGCGGGACGTCCTTGGGCAGCAGCCCCCGGGCGATCTCGGTGGAGAGCCGGAACCCGGGGATCAGGACGACCGGACGGACGTCGGGGTGCGGGAGCAGCCGCACCAGGTGCGGCACGCCCGCGCCGTCCGTCCACGCCACGGTGAGCCCACCCGCCAGGCACGGCGCCACGTTGTCGGGATGGCCCTCGATCTCGGTGGCCAGCGCGAAGACGTCGTCGTCGGTGAGCCCGGCCGCTCCGCCGGCCGATCCCCCGGACGGGACGCCGCCGGACGAGAGGCCGCCGAAGGGGACGCCGCCGGAGGGGACGGCCGGGACGTCACCGGGCAGGGGTGCGTCGTGATCGCTCGCGGGGTCGCGCGGGGGGCCGGCGGCCGCCAGCGCGCGGGCCGCGAGGATCCCGGCGCAGATCGCCGCGGAGGAGGACCCGAGGCCGCGGGCGTGCGGGATGCGGTTGAGACAGCGCAGCCGGATGCCGCGCGGCTGCGGGAACCCCATCCTGCCGAAGGTGGCGCGCATCGTCGTGACGATGAGGTGGCCCTCCCCGCCGTCGAGTTCGCCCGCCCCCTCCCCCTCGACCTCGATGACGACGTCGCGGGAGCCGGGGCCCCCGGAGGGCTCGAACAGCTCGGCCTCGACCTCGTCGTACAGGCCGAGGGCCAGCCCCAGCGTGTCGAAGCCCGGACCGAGGTTGGCCGACGTCGCGGGGACCCGGACGACCACCCTGCCGGCGGTCATCGGCGTCCCGGGGCGTGACGACCCCCCGATGTGGCCATGACGGACACCTCACCTCTCCTCTCCACCCCGCTCGGCGGGGTGTCTGCTGCCGTAAGCGATCTTCGTGCCGGTCCCACCGCGTCGCGCCGGGGTCGCCTCACCGTGCCCGTCCGTGCGCGTCCGTACGCGTCCGTGCGCGTCCGTGCGCGTCCGTGCGCGTCCGTGCCCGGCCGTGCGCGTCCGGCCGCGTGGAGCCGTGCGGCGTCGCGGGGCCGCCGGGCGGCGGGTCCGGGCGTGCCGGGAACGTCAGGCGAGTTCGAGGGCGGTGGCCGCGGCGTGCGCGTCGATCGGGATCGTCACCGGGGTCGGGGCGCCGGAGATGGCCCAGTCGGGGTCCTTGAGGCCGTTCCCGGTCACCGTGCACACGATGCGCTGCCCGGGCTCGACCAGCCCCTGCCCGTGCGCCTGGAGCAGGCCCGCCACGCTGGCGGCGGAGGCCAGCTCGACGAACACGCCCTCCTCCTGCGCGAGCAGCTTGTACGCGGCGGCGATCTGGCGGTCGGTGACGGCCTGGATGACGCCGCCGGACTCGTCCCTGGCGGCCTCGGCGAGCCCCCACGAGGCGGGGTTGCCGATGCGGATCGCGGTGGCGATCGTGTGCGGGTGGGTCACCGGCGCGCCGCCGACGATCGGCGCGGCGCCGCTGGCCTGGAAGCCGAACATGCGGGGCGTCCGGGTCGCGACACCGTCCCCGGCGTACTCGGTGTAGCCCATCCAGTACGCCGAGATGTTGCCGGCGTTGCCGACCGGGATGCAGTGGATGTCGGGGGCGTCCCCGAGCGTGTCGACGATCTCGAAGGCGGCGGTCTTCTGCCCCTGGAGCCGGAACGGGTTCACGGAGTTGACCAGCGCGATCGGGTAGCTCTCCGAGAGCTTCCTGGTCATCTCCAGGCAGTCGTCGAAGGAGCCCTCGACCTGGAGCAGCTTCGCCCCGTGCACCAGCGCCTGGGCCAGCTTGCCCATCGCGATCTTGCCTCGGGGCACCAGCACGGCACAGGTCAGGCCCGCGCGGACCGCGTAGGCCGCGGCGGAGGCGCTGGTGTTGCCGGTGGAGGCGCAGATGACGGCCTTCGCGCCCTCCTCCACGGCCTTGCTGATGGCCATGGTCATGCCGCGGTCCTTGAAGCTGCCGGTCGGGTTGAGACCCTCGACCTTCAGGTAGACCTCGCAGCCGGTCAGCGCCGACACCCGGTTGGCCGGGACGAGCGGTGTGCCGCCCTCCAGGAGCGTGACGACAGGCGTCGTCGCGGTGACCGGCAGCCGGTCACGGTACTCCTCGATGAGGCCACGCCACGCCCTGGTCATGATCACTCCTCCCGCGCCCGGCCGGTCCGGGCGCGCCACCTGCGGTGTTGAGAATGGAGTCTACGGGCAACCCGCTCGGTTCCGGGATCCGTCGTCCACCAGATGGACAGACCGCGCGTCCTGCCTACAGGAAGTCCTCAGAATGGGCGGGTATGGTCTGCGAGGTTTGACGGGCCTTGACGGGGGCTTGACTGATCGTGGGACGCAGGTTTCCGACCGGACGAGGGGTTTTCACATCATGAGGGGCGGGGCGGCCGATCTGCCGCCGATCCGGCACAACGACTACTCGCCGCTGATCCCGCCCGCACTGGGCGGGTGGGACCCGGAGCTCCCGGTCAGCGTGATCATCCCGGCCCGGGGCGGGCAGCACAGGCTCGATCTGGTCCTCGCCGCGCTGGCCGCGCAGACCTACCCGGATCACCTGATGGAGGTGATCGTGGTCGACGACGGCAGCGAGCCGCCGCTGCGGCTGCCCGAGATCGTTCCCGCCGACACCAGGATCGTGCGGGCCGACCCGTCGAGGTGGGGCATCTCCCACGCGGTCAACACCGGCGCCGCCCTCGCGCGGGGGCGGATCCTCCAGCGTCTGGACGCCGACATGGTCGTCTGCCGCGAGCACATCGAGGCGCTGGCCCGCTGGCACCACCTGGCCGGGTACCTGGTCACCATCGGCGCGAAGAGGTTCGTCGAGGAGCCCGTCCTGACGGCCGCCCGGGTGCACGAGGGCGTGCGCGCGGGGTCGCTGGGCTCGGTCCTCGACCTGGCGGGCGCGCTGCCCAGCTCCACCGAGCAGACGATCTCCCGCACCGACGGCCTGCGGGCCAGCCGCAACCCCTACCACGTGTGCACCGGGCCGACGGTGTCGATGCGACGGGAGATCTTCGAGGCCGTGGGCGGGCTGGACCCCGCGGTGCTGAGGGGCGAGGACACCGAGTTCGCCTACCGGCTGGCCGCGCACGGCGTGGTCTTCGTTCCCGACATGGCCGCCCAGGCCGCCCACCTGGGGCTCCCCGCCCAGCGACGGGACCGGGACCGGGCGGTGCGGCTGGTGGCGCCCTACCTGGCGCACCGGGTGCCGCTCCGCCGGGACCTGCGCAAGGACCGGGGCCGGCACTGGCTGGTCCCGTACGTGGAGGTGGTGATCGCAGCCGACGGGCCCGCCGAGCCGGTCCGCGAGGCGGTGGGCGCGGCGCTCGACGGGTCGCTCGGCGACGTGATCGTCACGCTGGTGGCGCCCTGGTCGCGGCTGGCCGACGACCGCCCGGCGCCGGACGACCCCCTGTTCGACCTGCGGCTGCTGCGCGAGCACTTCGCGCACGACGAGCGGGTACGGTTCGCCGACGAGGTCTCCCCCACCCCCGCCCCGATCCCGTTCCGCTACGCGGGCCCGGTCTCGGTCCCGCTGGGCCGGGACTCGCTGGAGCGGATGATCGCCCGCATGCAGGAGGACCGGTCGGGCCGGCTCGTCGTCGATCTCGGCGGGGCGGGCGTGGCGACGCTGGACCGGACCGAGGCGCTGGGCCGGGCGAGACTGCTCGGCGCCGGCCACACCGGCGGCACCGGCGGCACCGGCGGCACCGCTGACGCGAACGCCGCCGACCGCGCCGACCGTGTGGCCGCGTCGATCGAGGCCACCCATGGCGTCCGGCGGGGGGAGCGGGCGGAGTTCTGGCCGGTCAAGGCCTCCGGGGCGCGGGTCTCCGGGGGATCTTCCCGCCCCGCCGGGGCACCGGTCTCCTCCGAGGGGGGAGCCCCTGGGGCGGGCGCGTCCGTTCCCGGCCGGGTCGCGGGCCCCGTCCCCGCCGCCCTCCCGCCCTCGTCCCAGGGTCCGCCCTCGTCCGGGGCTCCGGCCTCGGGGCAGGCTCCGGAGCAGGTCTCGGGCCCGCCCGAGAGCCCTGCCCGGTCCCGGCCCCGGTCCCGGGAGGGACGCCCCTCCCTTCTCGGCAGGCTGCGCACCGCGCTGAAGAACTGACCCGCGTCCCGGGCCGGGCCGGCCGCGGCCGCGCCGCCCCGCCGCCAGGCCGTGAGGGTCAGCGGCGGCGGGAGATGGCCCGTCTCACCGAGGACAGCAGCCCGTACTGGACGACCTTCCTGGCGGCGGCCAGGTCCTTGCGCAGGGTTCCGACCTCGCGTCTCAGCTCGACCGTGCTCCTGCGCCAGCGGCTCGCCTCGTCGCGCCACTTGGTCACCTGGCCCCTGAGCCGCTCGGCCTCCCTGGTGAGACGGGCCACCTCGGCCTCGGCCTCGATCCTGGCCCGGTAGGCACCGCGACGGCCGGTGACGGGCCGGGGTCCGGACGTGAATCCGTAGCTCTCGCCGTCCACCCAGATCACGCCGAAGGTGTCCTCCACGGCGTCGTCGAGGTCCTCGCCCTCCTCCCGCACGATCGCGGCGCGGGCGAAGGCGGCGGCCCGCTCCAGGCGCGCCGTGACGATCGCCGGCGGTACCGCGGGGGCGGTCCCGGGGTCCGCGACGCCGCCGGCCCCGCTGACTCCCCCGCTTCCCCGGCGGCCGCCGGTGTTCCCTCCCTGCTCGCCCTCACCGGGTCCCCCGGCCCTCCGGGTTCCTCCGGCGACCCCGGTCCCCGCGCCCTCGCCGGTGATCCCTGTCCCCTCGGCCAGCAGCACCGCGACCAGGCCGTACCCCTCGTCCCGTGCCAGGTCGAGCAGGCGGGCCAGGGTGTCCTCTCCCGGCACCCATCCGGCGGGCAGCCTGAGCCGGAACGGGACCGGCCCGACGGCGGTCCCGGCGGCGGAGTCGTCGGCGGAGTCGTCGGCGGAGTCGTCGGCGAAGCGGACCCGGGGCTCGTGGGCGTAGTGGCCGCGGATCAGCACCAGGTCCAGGTCGGGGTCCCTCAGGGGCGCCCGCCCCTCGGCGCCGACGCGTCCCCACGGCCCGACCAGGGTCACCGCCACGTCGGGCACGGTGCCCGCCAGCACGGCGTCGACGGTCGCGCGGACCTCGTCGTAGCCGTATCCGCGGCCGCCCGGTCCCGATCTCGTTCCCGGCCCGGTCCCGCTCCCCGCTCCCGGCTCGGCCACGGGTCCCGGCCGCGCCCCCGGCTCCGGCCCGGACGCGGGCTCGGCGGCGGGTCCCGGCCAGGCCGCGGGCTCGACGACCACCTCGACGTACGGCACCTTCCACTGCCTGGCCGGGTGCGAGCGGAGCCAGCGGTAGGACGGGATGCGGTCGGCCACGAAGGCGTGGCTGACCCGGTCGATCGGGGCCTTGTCGCGCATGCGCATGGTCGGGCCCAGGTGGAAGGCGCGCGAGCGCGGCTCGGGGACGAAGACCGCCCCGGCCTGGGCGAGCCGGTAGCCCATCTCGGTGTCCTGACCGAGGATCAGGTCGGTGTCCATCGGCCCGGTGGCGGCGAGCAGCGCGGCGTTGACCGAGGTCGCGCCGCCGACGTGCAGGCTGAAGGCGCGGTGGGGGTTGGCGGTGAGACCGTCGGTCCGCTCGACGAGATCGACCAGCCAGGCGTGCGGCTCGGCCGGTTCGAAGATCGCCGCGAGATCGTCGGTGGCGGCCACCGTCCCGGGCGAGGGCAGCGGGGCCGGGGTGAAGCGCAGGTATCCGGTGACCACCAGGTACGGGGCGGCGTGGTGCCAGCGCATGTGCGCCTCGACCGACCCGCGGTCGAGGACCACGTCGGAGTCCAGCCAGTGGATCACGTCTCCGGTGGCGGCCGACAGCCCGGCGTTGCGGGCGTGGGCCCTGCCCGGCACGGGACAGACGATCAGGCGCGTCCCGGGCGGGCGGAGGCCGGGCAGGCGCAGCGGCGGTTCGCTGCCGTTGTCGACCACCACGACCTCGGTCAGATCGGCCGGGTAACTCTGTACGGCCAGACCGGCCAGCGCCAGGTCGAGTTTCTCCTGGTCACCGTAGGCGGGTACGACCACGCTGACCCGGAGCGACGGCGTCCAGTCCCCCGGCCCGGGGAGCGTGAGGCCACGGTAGTCGTTGCCGGTGATCCGTGCTGTCATGGCGATTCCAGGATCAGGCTCGGGCGGAAGCCGCGCCACTGGTTCGACGCGACGCGCAGGAAATGGGCGAGCGGGAGCCGCCAGGTGTGCTCGGCCTCGATCGTGCGCCGCAGGACGTAGCCCAGGCCGTGGGTGCGGTAGGCGCGCGCCCCGGCGGCGTGGGCGGCCTTGAGCAGCCCGGCGTCGACCGCCCTGGGCAGCGGGGGGAAGCCCCCCAGGTCGGCGAAGTCGTCCCTGCGGATCAGGATCGTGCCGCCGGCGACGTGCTCGGACCAGACCTCGCTGCTGTAGTCGGTACGGCGGATCGTGACGTTCAGCGGTTCCAGGTGGAAGAACTCGGCGGCGGTGCCCACGATCTCCGCCCCGGAGTAGGAGCGGGCCAGGAGCAGGTCGGCCAGGTGCTCGGGGCCGTACCAGTCGTCGTCGTCCCACTTGGCCAGGTGGTCGCCGCCGGCCCGGGAGGCCGCCAGGTTGAGCACCTGCCCGAAGGGGACCTCCCTCGACGCCTCGACCACCGTGACGGGCAGGCCGCACTCGCCCACCGCCCGCCGTACCCGCTCGTCGGCGGCGGGCACGCCGTGCAGGCCCAGCACCACCTCGACCCGGACCCGGCGCTGCCGGGCGATCTGGCCGAGCGCGAATCCCAGCAGGTGCGGTCTCCTGCTGGCCATGACGACGCTGACCTCGGGTTCCGCCGCAGCGGTCCCGCCGTCCCCGGCGTGGTCGCGCAGGCCGTGACGGCGCAGCCGCACGCTCTGCTCCTCCCTGCGCAGCGCGGTCACCGACCTCGGGCCGCCGGCGTCCTCCTCGGGCGTCCAGGCGGCGAGCAGGCGGGCCAGGGCGGGTGGCGTCCAGCCGGGCGAGGTCTCGGCGTACAGCGGCACCCCGGCCGCGGCCAGCGCGGTCACCGCCCCGACCGGCACCGGGAAGGTGGGCCATCGCACACCCAGCCCACGCAGCGGGCGCAGGCGGGCGACGTCAGCGGCACCGACTGCACCGACTGCACCGACTGCACCGACGGTGTCGACGGCCCTGTCGCCGTCGGTGCCGTCGGCGTCGCCGGCGCGGTCACCGAGCGGCTCCCCGGCCGCCAGCCATCGCCGGCCGTCCCATGACAGCTCGGCGGTCTCCCCGTCCGCGGGGCGCAGGAAGCCCTCCGGCGTCGCGGATACGGAGGGAGCGAGGGAGGGGGACGGCGCAGGCACGTGCGAAGGATAGCGAGCCCGGAAGATCCCTTCTCACCCCGCTTGGTATTGATCCGTACGAGCACCCGCACCGCCCCGCGTATGCCAGGCAGGTCGTTTAACCACTGCCACGCGGGTCACAGCAACCTCCGAATTTCTTACTTATCGTCATATTTGCTATTCAGACCCCGATAGCCTCGCTTGTCTCCCCCATAACGATAGGTAACACCAGGAAAGACAGAGCGGCACGGAAGGTGAGCGCGGATGCCCACGCCCCGAAAACTGACGCTTCTGGCGGCGATCGTCGGCCTGCCGACACTGATCGCGCTGGCACTGCTCGCGAGCATCGGAATCGTCTCGGTCACCGGGGCCGTCGTACTGGGCGGCCTGGCGACGGTCCTCGCCGTCCAGTTCCTGATGATCGCGACCGTCCGCAGGGTCGACGGCAAGGCCCTGCGCATCGACGCCCGCGTCAAGCGTCACGAAGCGGAGATGGCCACGGTCAAGACGGTCGCGGAGCGGCTGGACCGGAGGCTGGACGAGATCACGGCACTGCTCGGAGAGCAGGAGAGCAGACGGGACGAGGATCTGCGGGCGATCCTGGTCTCCCTCGGCGAGGACCGGCTGGCCTTCGCGCCGGGGCGCCGCCAGATCGAGGAGACGGTCCGCGACCTGCTCGCGCACCCGGCCGCCGCGGAGACCGCGCGCCGGCCCTCGGAGGCGGGAGCATGACCGGCCCCGACGACCACCCGGCCCTCGCGAACGCCCCGGACGGACATCCGGCCCCCGTGACCGGCCCCGCCGGGCACCCGGCCCCCACGACAGACCCCGCCGGGCACCCGGTCCCCGCGAACGCCCCGGACGGACTTCCGGCCGTCCCCCGCGCCATGGTGAGGCGGAACGACCACGGATCGCTCCTCCCTCCCGAGATCGGGGAGTGGGAGCCCTGGCTCAGGGTGAGCGTGGTGATCCCGGCGCACGACTGCCAGGAGGCCCTGGAGCGCACGCTCGCCGCCCTGGCCGCGCAGACCTACCCGGCGCACCTGACGGAGGTGGTCGTCGCCGACGACGGCAGCGACCCGCCGCTCCGCCTCCCCGCCCTCGCCCCGGCGGCCACCCGCTCCGTCCGGGTCCCGGACGGCCGCTGGGGACGGGGCTGGGCGCGCCAGACCGGTGCCGCCGCCGCGGCGGGCGACGTCCTGCACTGGGTCGACTCCGACATGGTCCTGGACCGCGAGCACGTCGAGGCGCACATGCGCTGGCACCACGTCGTCCCCTACGCCGTCGTGATGGGCGACGTCCGCTTCACCCCGGAGGCGACCGGGCCGTCCGCCGGGGAGGTCTTCGAGGCCGTGTCCGCGGGGGACGCGGAGAAGCTGTTCGACGAGTCGGCGCCGCACGCGTGGCGGGCGGGCGTGCTGGAGGAGACCCGCCGGCTGCGGGACGCCGGCGCCGGCGCGTACCGGCTCCACTCGGGGGCCAGCACGTCGGTCCCGGCGGCGCTGCTGCGCTCGGTGGGCGGCGTGAACACCGCGCTGAACATGGGCGAGGACACCGACCTCGGCTTCCGCCTGGCCCAGGCGGGCGCGGTCTTCATCCCCGACGACCGGGCGCGGGCCTGGCACCTGGGCCCGTCCACGGTCATGGTCAGGGAGAAGGAGGTGCACCGGCACAACTGGTCGGTGCTGCCCGACCTCATCCCGGACCTGCGCTGGCTGCGCACCCATCCGCGCAGGAACTGGCTGGTGCCGTACGTGCACGTGATCGTCGACGTCGGCGGCGCCCGCTACGAGGACGTGCGGGGATGCGTGGACGCCGCGCTCGCGGGGACACTGACCGACGTCGCCGTCACCGTGGTCGGTCCCTGGTCGGAGCTCCCGGCCGGGCGCCGGCACTCCCTGGACGAGCCGCTGCTCGACCTGCGCCTGACGCGCAACCTGTACGCCCACGAGCCGCGCGTCTCCTTCACCGAGGAGGTGCCCGCCCGCTCGGCGCCCGCGCCGTTCCGCCTCACCCTCCCCGCCGGCTGGGCGCTCGGTCCCGACAGCCTGGCGGCGCTGGTCTCCCTCGCCGAGAGCGAGGGGTACGGCCTGCTGAGCGTGGCGCTCGACGAGGGCCCCGCCGGGGTCGGCGCGGCCAGGCTCGAACGGACCGCCGCCTTCGCCAGGGCGGTCCTGGTGGCCGGGGAGCCGGGCGAGCCGGTCCGCCCGGACCTCGACGGCGTCGTCCACGAGCTGTTCGGATCGCTCTGGGTGGGCGCCGCCGAGTTCGGCGTGACGACCGTCGCGGAGGCCGGGCCCGTCTCCGGGGACACCGCGAAGTGGCGGGCCGACGCGACCCGCTGGAAGCGCGAGGCACGGCGCCTGGAGGGCGAGCTGAGGAGCGCGCGCGCCGAGGCCGACCGGCTCCGCGCCGAGACCGGAGGCCCGCAGGAGGAGCGGCGGCGCGGCCGGCTGGGCAGGATCATCGCGACGGCCGGGCGCCGCACGGCCGCTCCACGGGGGAAGACCGGCTGATGTCACTCCTGATCGATCTCGTCCGCGCCGCCGTGGAGCGGAACGGCGGGCGGCGCGTCCTGGTCTACCACGCGGGCTTCGAGACGCCGGGCGAGCTGGAGGCGTACGGGGCGATGGACCTCGACGGCGACACCGAGGGCCTGCCCGGCGCCGAGGAGGGCGCCGCGGAGATCCTGGTCCTCGCCCGCACGCCGACGGACGTCCGCGCGGCCGCGAGCCTGCAGTCGCTGCTGGCCATGGCACCCCGGGTCGTCGTCGCCGTGCGGGAGACACCGCGCCGGTACACCGCGCCGGTGCTCTCCCCGACTCCCGCCCACCGCTGGCGCGCGCTCGTCGATCTGCGCGTCCACCAGCCGGAGAGACCGGCCTGGGTGGTCGAGGCCACGTTCTCCAAACCCGTCCCCGCAGGCCGCGTGCTCGCCGCGACCGCCAGGGCGTTCGCCGGGTACCGGGTGGACGCGGTGGCAGCGCCCGTCGCCGCCGTGGCCGGTCCCGGGGCGGCCTGCTGGCGTCCCGGCGACCCGAACGCGGCCCCCGCGCCCCTGGCCGGGCCGGTCCCGGACAGGTTCGGCGCCCGCGGGGCCGACCTGGTGGTGCGCGCGGTCGGGCAGGAGCCGCCGGACTGGGACGGCGACCGGCCCCCGGACGACCGCCCCGAGGCCGGCCTGATGAGCTGGGAGCGGCTCGGCCGGCCCGGCGGGGGCGCCATCGCGCGGAGCGCCCTCGGTGACCTGTCGGAGCCCCGGACCATCCCGCCGGTCGACGACCGTTCGGTCAACCCGACGGGGTTCGTCACCGTACCCTCCCTCGGCATGGCCGACCTGTCGGTCCGGTCCGGCCGCTGGGCGATCACCTGCGAGGACCGGACGCTCACCGCCTTCGACGCCTCCGGCCGCGTCACCGACGTGGACGTCGACCGGATCCGGCAGGTCAGGGGGGTGCGGGTGGACTGGCGGCGCGCCCACACCGGGCCGGTGGCCGCGCTGCGGGTCGTGACCGGGCTGGCGGCGGCCGGGGTGCCGCTGGTCTGCGAGACCGTACCGCACTGGGCGGGCGCCCTGGGCGCCGGGCTGACCGGGCTGATCACCTCGGTCGGCGAGCCGGGCCTCAAGGACGACCTGGAACGCGAGGAGCACAGCGTCCGGCTGCGCCGGGAGGCGTTGCGCGTGCACGGCGTCCGGGCCCGCTGGGAGCAGCTCGGCGCCCCGGCCCGGCCCCCCGCCCCGGTCTCGGTGCTGCTCGCCACCCGGCGCGCGGAGATGGTGGGCTTCGCCCTGGGGCAGCTCGCCAGGCAGCGCGGCGCCGTCTTCGAGGTGATCCTGGCCCTGCACGGCGTCTCCCCGGAGCACCCGGGCGTGGCCGGGGCCCTGGCCTCCTTCGACCACCCGGTGACCGTGTTCGAGCCGGACGCGGGCACCGTCTTCGGGACCGTGCTGAACCAGGCCGCGGCCAGGGCGTCGGGGTCGTTCCTGCTGAAGATGGACGACGACGACTGGTACGGGCCCGACTTCGTCTCCGACCTGCTGCTGGCCCACTCCTACTCGGGCGCCCAGGTCGTGGGCATGGTCCCGGAGTTCGTCCACCTCGCCTCGATCGGCGTGACCGTGCACCGCGAGCAGGTCACCGAGCAGATCACCAACTTCATCGCCGGAGGGACCATCTTCTCCGAACGTTCCGCCTTCGAGGCCGTGGGCGGTTTCCGTCCCCTGCCCGGGACGATCGACGCCCAGTTCCAGCACGCCGTGCAGGCCGCGGGCGGGCAGATCTACCGTACCCAGGGGCTGGGCTACATCCTGCGGCGCGGCAACGTCGCGAACCACACCTGGCGCGAGCCGATCGGCACGTTCCTTCGGCGCAACAAGCGCCAGTGGCGGGGATTCCGGCCCAGCGCGCTGATGGAGCTCCCGGCGGAGGCGCCGTGAGCACGCCGTGGACACCGGGCGCCCCGGGCGCGCCCCGGGACCCGGGCACCGCGAGCGCGCCGCGGGACCCCGTCGTCGTCCCGGACAGGCCACGGATCCCGGGCAACGACCACGGGGTGCTCTCCCCTCCCGAGGTCGGCGCGTGGGAGCCGCACCTGACCGTGAGCGTGGTCATTCCCGCCCGGGGGCGGCAGGACAGGCTCGATCTCACGCTCGCCGCGCTCGCCGCCCAGACCTACCCGTCGCACCTCCTGGAGGTGATCGTCGTGGACGACGGCAGCGCGCCCCCGCTGCGGCTGCCCGAGATCACCCCCGAGCGGACCCGGATCGTCGGCACCGAGCCCGGCCGGCGGGGCATCGCCTGGGCTTTGGAGACCGGCACCGCCGCCGCCGACGGCCAGGTGATCCACCGCTTGGACGCCGACATCGTCGCCTACCGCGAGCACGTCGAGACGCACCTGCGCTGGCACCACCTGGCGGACTACCTGGTGGTGACGGGCACCCTGCGCTTCACCGCCGCCGAGGGCACCCCGCCCACCCCCGCCGAGGTGCGGATCGCCGTCTCCAAGGACCGGGCCGACACCCTCTTCGAGGAGGACCCCGACCACGGACACGGCTGGATCGACGAGCTCGTCGCCACCCACCGCGGCTTTCGCGACGCGCCCGCCGCCCTGCTGCACCGCGTCCACGTGGGAGCGACGGTCTCGCTGCCCGCCGCCCTGCTGCGCGAGGCGGGCGGGCTGGACACCTCGCTGGTCCTCGGCGAGGACACCGAGCTGGGGTACCGGCTGACCCAGGCGGGCGCGGTGTTCGTCCCGGAGACGGGGGCGCTGAGCTGGCACCTGGGCACGACGACGGCCATGCGCAGGCCCGCCGAGGTCCGGCGGCACAACGAGCCGTTCATCGCCGACCGGATCCCCTACCGGCGCACCCTGCGCACCGACTCCGGACGGCAGTGGCTGGTCCCCTACGTCGACGTCGTGGTGGACGCCGGGGGCGGGGCGCGGTTCGAGGACGTCAGGGCGAGCGTGGACGGGTCCCTGGCCTCCACCCTGCCCGACGTGCGCGTCACGGTGACCGGCCCGTGGGAGTCGCTGGAGGGCGAACGCCCCGCGCCGCTGGACGACCCCCTGCTCGACCTGCGGCTGCTGCACGGCCAGTACGCCCACGACGGCCGCGTCTCCTTCGCCGGGCAGGTCCCCGCGACCTCGGCGCCCGCGCCGTTCCGCTTCGTCTGCCCGGCCGGGTGGGTGCCGGGGGCGGAGTCGCTGGACATGCTGACCGAGCGGGCCGAGAAGGGCGGCGAGGGCCTGCTGCTGGTGGCGCTGGACGAGGACGAGACGGGTGTCCTGGCCGCCCGGCTGGAGCGGACCGCCGCCGTCGCCCGGGCGCTGCGGGTGGCCCGCGAGGGTGAGCCGCTCGACGACGTGATCGCCGAGCTGTACGGGGTGACCTGGCTGGACGCCGAGTCCTGGCGGCTGCTCCCGGCGGCGCGCGCGTACCCCTCCTGGGCCAGGAACCGCAACCGGGAGGCGGCGCGCTGGCGGGCGGCGGCCGAGGCGGGGGAGCGGGAGGCCGAGCGCGCCCGGGGCCGGATCGCCACCCTCAGGGCCGAGGTCAAAGAGCTGCGGGCCGCCGCCGCCAAGGGCCGCCGTGACGCCGCCCGGTGGAGGGAGAAGGCCGAGCGGCACCGCCTGGAGGCGGTCGCGCTGCGCCGGGCCCGGCAACGCTCCCTGCTCGCCCGCGCCGCCCGCCGGCTGCGCGGGCTCGCGGGCGGCTCGGACTGAGGATCCGACCCGGCCCGGCCGCGGGTCCGGCGTTCGGCGTCCGGCGTCCGGCGTCCGGCGTCCGGGAAGAGGATCACCGGGCGTCCGGCCCGGGGCGGATCATCGGCTGATGATCGCCCCCGGGTGGGATCGTCCGGTGCTCAGCCCGTGGTGGCCGCGAGATCGTCCGGCGCGGGCAGGGGACGGTGGCGCGCGCCGACGGCGTCCTTGAGCGTCTTCACCACCGTCCCGCGTGACCTGCGGTCCTTGAGCCAGACGAGGAAGTCGTTCATGCGCCTGGGGGGGACCGAGTAGAGGCCGCAGTCGTCGCAGACCCGGTGGAACACCAGCGGCACCACGCCGCCGGTCCTCTCGGCGTTGAGGACCTGCTGCCTCATGTGCCGCAGCAGGGTGTCCTCGCGGACCGAGCCCGGCGTGCGGATGTCGTAGCGGTCCCGCGGGCGGACGGGCTCGGCCCCCGGGCAGGTGGGACAGGACCACTCCTTGAGCCCGCCGACCCCGCGGGCCGCGTCGTAGCCGCACCGCCGGGCCACCGTCTTGGCGTCGGAGTCGACCGCGCCGAACGGGTAGGCGAGGGTGACGGGCCGGTACCCCCAGGAGACGAGCCTCCTGCGGTCGTCGCAGATCTGCCTCTCCTGATCGCTCTGGGTCAGCTCGGTGAGGCGGATGTGGGTCAGGGTGTGCCCGCCGATCTCGTGCCCCGCCCTGGCGATCGCGGCCAGGCCGCGCCGGGTCAGCTTCTCCTCGCCGCCGACGGTGTCGGTGTTGACGTAAAACGTTCCACGCATGCCGTGTCTCTCCAGCATGCGGGCCACGGCCGGATGGGTGGAGTCACCGTCGTCGAAGGTGAGCGAGACGATCGTTCTGATCTTCTTGGGGGCGCGCGCGTCCGCCGCGTGGGCGGCCGGGGCCTGCGCCGCCATGACGGCCAGCGCCGCGGAGAGCGCCGTCACCCGGCGGAAGACCCTCACGGCGGACCCCTTTTCGCGGAACGGCAGACCGGGCATGAAAGCACCTTATAAGCCAGTAGGGCTTACCAAACACGTCGTTATGAAACGCGCAGGAACCCGTGCCCGGCCGGTATGGCGCGGCGGGCGCGGGGACCGGATCCGTGACGGCGCCGAGGGCGGGGAACGGGCCGCCGGGAGCGTCGCCCGCCGCCTCTCCCGCCTCTCCCGCCTCTCCCGGTGCTCCCGGTGCTCCCGGTGCTCCCGGTGCTCCCGGTGCTCCCGGCGGCCCGGACGCTCAGGGCCGTCCCGCCGCCATGTCGAGGACGAACCGGTAGCGGACGTCGTTGCGGGCGAGCCGTTCCAGGGCCTCGTTGACCTGGTCCTGCCGCATGAGCTCGACCTCGGCGACGATGCCGTGCTCGGCGCAGAAGGCGAGCATCTCCCGCGTCTCCACCGTTCCGCCGCTTCCGGCGCCCGCCAGGTTCTTGGCCCCCACGATGAGGCTCATGGGGTCGATGCTCAGCTCCCCCTCGGGGATGCCCACCACGCAGAGCGTCCCGTCCATGGCGAGCGCGGACAGGTAGGGCTCCAGCGCGTGCGGCGCGCCGGCGGTGTCGAGGATGAGATCGAACCTGCCCGCCTGCGCGGCCATCCGCCGCTCGTCGGTGGACAGGACCACGTCGTCCGCGCCCAGTTCCCGCGCCTCGTCCGCCTTGTCCGCAGACCTCGTGAACTGCACGACCTCGGCCCCGAGCGCGTGGGCCATCTTCAGCGCGACGTGGCCGAGCCCGCCCATCCCGACGATGCCCACCGTCCTGCCGGGACCGGCCCCCCAGCGCCGCAGCGGCACGTACGTCGTGATGCCCGCGCACATCAGGGGGGCGGCACCGGCGGGGTCGAGCCCGCCGGGCAGGGGATGGACGAACTTCTCGGTGAGCACGTACTCCGACGAGTAGCCGCCGCGGGTGGGGTTCCCGTCCCTGCGGTCGAGCCCGCCGTAGGTGAGGGTGGGGAACTCCCGGCACCAGTTCTCCCGGCCGGCCAGGCAGGCCGGGCAGACGCCGCAGGAGTCGATGATGTTGCCCACCGCCACCGCGTCGCCGACCGCGAACCGCGTGACCCGGTCGCCGACCGCCGTGACCTCCCCGACCATCTCGTGGCCCGGGACCAGGGGAAGGTCGCTCGCGTGGCGGATCGCGGAGATGTCGCTGGAACAGACGCCGCAGTAGTCGATCCGCACCGCCACGTCCTCGTCCAGCAGGTCCCGGCGCTGGAAGTCCCAGGGTTCGAGCGGGCCGCCCGGCTTCGTGGCGGCCCATCCGCTGACGTCTCTCATGATCTTTCGCACCTCTCGGCTCTTCCGGCGAGGCCGGGTTCCGGACTCCCCCGCGTTTTCGGCCGGGGGACCCATGCGATGGCGCGGCCGGGCACCGCGCGGTGCGGGGCGGGGGAAGGCGAACTCGCAGGGGACAAACCAACTGGTTGGTCTTCTTCGTTGAACCATAGGTACCGGGCACGCGCGTGTCAAACAAACCGGTTGGTTTATGCTGGGATCATGAACGCCGCCGGACAGGCCACCAGACGCCGCCTGCTCGACGCCGCCACCGCCGAGTTCGCCGCCCACGGCATCGCGGGGGCGCGCGTCGACCGGATCGCGGCCGACGCCCGCGCCAACAAGGCACAGCTGTACGCCTACTTCACCAGCAAGGACGGGCTCTTCGACGCCGTCTTCGGCGAGCACATCGACATGATCGTCAACACGGTGCCGCTCGACGGCGGGGATCTGCCCGGCTACGCCGTCCGCCTCTACGACGCCTACCTCGAGCACCCCGAGCTCGTCCGGCTGGCGACGTGGGCCCGGCTGGAGCGCACCCCCACGGGCGCCCTCTTCACCCCGGCGGAGCCTCCCGCCACCGCGGAACACGCCTCCACGGCGGAGCACCCCGACGCGCGGAAGCTGCGGGCGATCGCCGACGCGCAGGACAGCGGCCACATCGACCCCTCGCTCGCCCCCGCCGACGTGCTCTCGATCGTCACCGCGATGTCGATGACCTGGTCACCGGCGAGCGCCGTCCACGCCGCCCACAGGGACGAGGACGCCGCCGAGCACGAACGGCGCCGGCGCGCGCTCTCCGAGACCGTGCGCCGCGCGTTCGCCCCCTGAGACCCACCCGAGACCCACCCGAGACCCACGCGAGGCCCGCGCGAGGTCCACGGCGACCACGGCGGCACCCGTGGCGGGGGCCACGGCGAGACCCCGTGGCGGGCCCCACGGCGGGACCCACGGCCCGGCCCCCGGCCGGTCACGGCGGACCGGCCCGGTGGGGCACGCTAGGAGGCGTCCTCGCCCTCGACGCGCATGACGCTCACCACGTTGCGGACGATCTCCAGCTCGCGCAGGGCCTCGATGGTGGCCGAGAGCGCGGCGTCGCTGGCCCGGTGGGTGACCAGGACGAGCTGGGCGTCGGCTCCGTGCCCCTCCTGGCGGACGGTCTGGATGGAGACGTCCTGCTTGGCGAACATGTCGGCGACCCGCGCGAGCACGCCGGGCTTGTCGGCGACGTCCAGCGAGACGTGGTAGCGGGTGACGGTCTCGCCCATCGGGTGCACGACCAGGTCGGCGTAGGTGGACTCCTCCGGGCCCCGGGTGCGCGCCAGCGCGTTGCGGCCCACGGCCACGAGGTCGCCCAGCACCGCGCTCGCCGTGGGGGCGCCGCCCGCGCCCGCGCCGTAGAACATGAGCTGCCCGGCGGACCGCGCCTCGACGAACACCGCGTTGTAGGCCTCGCGGACCCCGGCCAGCGGGTGCGTCCTGGGGATCATGGCCGGATGCACCCGTACGCCGAAGGAGCGGCCGTCGTCGGAGCGGGCGCAGATCGCCAGCAGCTTGATCACGTAACCCATCGCCTTGGCGCTGGCCACGTCCGCCGCGGTGATCTCGGTGATGCCCTCGCGGTGCACGTCGGCGGCGGTCACCCGGCTGTGGAACGCGATCCCGGCGAGGATCGCGGCCTTGGCCGCGGCGTCGAAGCCCTCCACGTCCGCCGTGGGGTCGGCCTCGGCGTAGCCCAGCGCCTGCGCCTCGCCCAGCGCGTCGGAGAAGGAGGCCCCGCTGGAGTCCATCTGGTCGAGGATGTAGTTGGTGGTGCCGTTGACGATGCCGAGCACCCGGTGCACGTGGTCCCCGGCCAGCGACTCGCGCAGCGGCCTGATCAGCGGGATCGCGCCCGCGACGGCCGCCTCGAAGTACAGGTCGGCGCCACCGGCCCTGGCGGCGGCGTGCACGGTCGCGCCGTCCTCGGCGAGCAGGGCCTTGTTGGCCGTGACGACCGACTTGCCGGCGTTCAGCGCGGTCAGGATCAGCGACCGGGCGGGCTCGATGCCGCCGATCACCTCGACGACGATGTCGATGTCGTCGCGGGTGACCAGCGCCTCGGCGTCGGTGGTGAGCAGGGCGGGGTCCACGTCGGCGTCCCGCCTGCGGCCCAGGCGCCGCACCGCGACCCCGGCCAGCTCCAGCGGGGCGCCGACACGGGCGGCGAGATCGTCGGCCTGCTCGTGCAGCAGCCTGACCACCTGGGATCCGACGACGCCGCATCCCAGGAGCGCGACTTTCAGTGTCATGAGGTCACACGCCCCTCTCGTTCGCACGGCCGGCGGGGCCGTCGGCCGCGAGGGCCGCCCCCGCCGCTCCAGGTCGTTTCACAGCTGTCCTCTCAGCAGGTCGTCCTCGGTCTCCCGGCGGACGATCACGCGGGACGCCCCGTCCTTGACCGCGACCACGGCGGGCTTGGGGAGGTAGTTGTAGTTGTTGGCGAGCGAGCGGCAGTAGGCGCCGGTGCCGGCCACGGCGACCAGGTCGCCGACCGCCAGGTCCGCCGGGAACCACAGGTCGCGCACGACCATGTCGCCGCTCTCGCAGTGCTTGCCGACCATGCGGGAGAGCATCGGGCCGGCGGCGCTCTCCCGGGAGGCCAGCCGCGCGGTGTACTCGGCCCCGTACAGGGCGGTGCGGATGTTGTCGCTCATGCCGCCGTCGACGCTGACGTAGGTGCGCAGGCCCTCGACGTCCTTGATCGTGCCGACCTCGTAGAGCGTCACCCCGGCGAGCCCGGCGATGGCCCGGCCCGGCTCGACGGTGAGCCTGGGCACCGGCAGGCCGGCCGAGGTGGTCACCTTGACGACGATCTCCCTGAGGCTGTCGGCGATCTCCTTGACGTCGAGGGCGGCGTCGCCCTCGACGTAGGGGATGCCGTAACCGCCCCCGAGGTCGAGCTCGGGCAGCACGACGTGGTGCTCGTCCTTGATCTGCACCAGCAGCTTGGCCAGGCGGCGCGCGGCCACCTCGAACCCGGCGGTGTCGGTGATCTGCGAGCCGATGTGGGAGTGCAGGCCGACGAGTTCGAGCTGGGGCAGGGCCAGGATGCGCCTGGCCGCCTCGGCCGCCGCGCCGCTGCTCAGCGAGAACCCGAACTTCTGGTCGTCGTGGGCGGTCGCGATGAACTCGTGGGTGTGGGCCTCGACGCCCACGGTGACCCGGATCATGACCTTGGGACGCGTGCCGTGCTTCTCGGCCAGGAAGCCCAGGCGGGCGATCTCCTCGAAGGAGTCGGCCACGATGTGCCCGACACCCGCCTCGACGGCCCGCTCCAGCTCGGCGGAGGACTTGTTGTTGCCGTGCAGGGTGATCCGTTCGGCCGGGAACCCGACGCTGAGCGCGACGGCGAGCTCGCCCGCGCTGCACACGTCGAGGCCGAGGCCCTCCTGCATGAGCCAGCGGGCGACCTCGCGGCACAGGAAGGCCTTGCCCGCGTAGTGGACGTCGCCGCCGGCGAACGCGCTCGCGTAGTCGCGGCAGCGGGAGCGGAAGTCCTCCTCGTCCACCACGTAGAGCGGGCTGCCGTGCTCGGCGACCAGGTCTCTCACGTCCACGCCGCCGATCGTGATCGCGCCGTCGGCGCGGCCCGACGTTCGCGGCCAGATGGCGGGGTCGAGCGTGTTCAGATCGGCGGGTGCGTGCGGAGGGCGCTCCTCGGGCAGCACTTCGGCATGCCGGTCACCGGCGGGATGGGCGAATCGACTCACCCGAACGAGGCTATCGGACGCGGTGATCCCTCTGAGACGATTGCCCACCCATCGAGACGGGATCACCCACCGGCACGCGAACTTTTTACGTTATTTACCCATTTCACGACATATTTTCGCGGTACGGGGTCGTGATCCGCCGCCGGGCACCGGAACCGCCGCCGGGCGGAGCGCCCGAAGACCTCAGGAGACCTGACCGGCCGGGGCGCCCCAGGTGTTGCAGGCGGCCACGCTGCCCTCCTCCTGACCGCGCCGCATCCACTCGGCCCCGCTGGCGCCCGAGCCGTGCGAGCGCCGGTGATCGGCCCGTACGTCGTCGTCGGCGTCGGCGTCCCGGCTCCCGGCCAGGGCGCGCAGGCGCTCCAGCCGTCGCGGGGCCACCGTCCGCAGCGTCGCCGCGGCCAGGCAGTCCGCCTGGAGCTCCAGGCGTCGCGACCACGCCTCGTCGAACGTCTCGGAACCACGCCGGTCGGCCAGCCCGGTGACCTCCTGGACGTGGTGGGCGTACTCGTGGGCCAGCGTGAACATCATCGGGAAGACGGCGCCGTCCTCGACCAGCACGTTGACGACCCGGGAGTCCGAGCAGTAGATCCCGGCCCAGTCGTGCTCGCCGGTCCCGCACGCGGCCCGCGAGGGGGAGGTGACCAGCCGCACCTGCTCGGGTGGCGCGTACTCCGTCCCGGCCCGATCCAGGGTGGATGTCCACATCCGGTCCAGGCAGCGGCCGAAGGCCGTGAGGGACGCCTCGGCGTCGGCGTCCAGGTCCTTCGGGAGCCCGGCGCAGCGGGCGTCGATCGGCTCGGCCCGCTCGTGCAGGCCGTGCGTCGCCGCCCGTGAGCGGGGCGAGCCGGGCGCGGTGCCGAGGAGTTCGCGCAGGTCGTCGCCGAAGTACGCGAGCCCGCCGAGGACGACGGCGAAGGCGAGCAGGACCGGCAGCGTCCTGCGGACCGTCCGCCGGACCGGACGCGCGTGCCGGTCCGGGTACGGATTCGGGTACGGATGCCGGTCCGGGTACCGGCCCTCCCCCGCGGGCGCGGGCCCCGCCGTCCCGCCGGGACGCGGCCGGTAGGCCTCCCGGTCCCCGGAGCCGCCCATCGCACCCCTTCCGCCTTCTTCATTTTTCCGGAGATTCATTACATCCTGTCGGGGGCCGTCCCGCCAACGGCCGCGAGCGCCTCGGCCAGCACGTCCCGGACCGCCCGGGCCAGCCGCACGCGGGCGGCGTGCAGGGGCGAGGGCTCCTCGTCGCCCACCGGGAGCGCCCCGGCGCCCTCGAACGCGTCGTGGTAGGCCAGGGCCAGCCGGCCGGCGTAGGCGGCCCACCCGGGGTCCCGGCTCGTCCGCCTGCCGTACGCCTCGGCCAGCACCCTGAGCACGGCCCGGTCCAGGCGTCCGTCGAGCAGTTCCGGCCGGAAGCGCCCGCCCACGCCCAGCTCCGCCGCCCAGCGCTGCACGGCGACCGCCCGGACGTGGGCGTACCGGACCACGAATCCGGGGTTGGCCCACGTCCCGGGCAGGTCCTCCCACGGGGGGACGCCGGTGACAGGGGTGCCGGGGACGGCGGCGGGGGCGATCTCGGTGACGAGCTCGCCCGGCACGGCCACCACGATCTCCAGGAAGCCTCCCGGGCGCACCCGGACGTCCTCGATCCCGGGCAGCGCGCGCAGCCGCCCGGCCGTCGCCTCCGGGTCCCGCCCCCCGCGCGCGGCGGCCGGGGACAGGTAGACGGCCTCGCGGGCCCACGTGCCCCGGGGGATCGGAGGCATGCCGAGAAGCTCGTCGAGCCGGGCGGGCGTCATCCCGGCAGCCTAGCCCCGGCCCCCCACCGGCCCGGACGGGCGCCCGGACGGGCCGGGGCCCTCAGACGAGGGCGTGCGGCTCGGCCGGGCCGTAGTCGACGAGCTGGGCCGAGCCCAGCAGCCAGCGGTCACGGTCGCGCAGGCAGACGTAGCCGAAGCGGTCGGCGGAGAACACCTTGACCCCGTCCGCGCGGCACTGGCGCATCAGCACCTCGGCCCAGCCGTCGGAGACGTCGGGGAACCCGATGCCGCGCAGCACCGTGCGGCGGGCCAGCAGGGTCGCCCCGGCCACGTCGGGCAGGTAGGAGTACTCGGCCGAGGGCTGGCGCAGCACGGTGGCCGCGACGTCGCGCAGGTGGGCGTAGTAGGCCGCCTTGCCGACGATGTCGGCGGTGGTGAACAGGAAGGCCCTGCTCAGGTCGGCCAGGTAGTGCTCGCCGTACCGGTCGCGGGCGTCCATGACCGCCACCAGGTCGCCCTGGCACAGGTCCAGCGCGCGGTCGAGCATGCCGCCGACGGTCAGGCCGGGGTCGGTACGGCGGACCGTGACCTCCACCCCGTCCGGCATGGCCTCGCGGGCCCGGCCGGGGGCGTCGGGGGCGTCCGAGAGCAGCACGAGCTGGACGACGCCCCTCTGCGGCGCGACCTGGGCCAGGGTGTGGTCGAGGTCCCCCCGGTCGATCATGATCACCGAGATGTTCAGGGTGGCCCGGCCGCTGGGCAGCCCGATGGCGTCCAGCAGGTCGTCGACCTTCTCGGTCATCGTGCCCGAGGCGTAGGCCTGGCGCAGCGCCAGGTGCGCCCGGGCCGGGTCGGGCTCGGTGCCGATCGGGGTCCCGCAGGCGGCCAGCTCGGCCATCCGCCACTGCTCCGTGCCCGGCGGGCAGTCCACCGCGACCGGCCAGCGGTAGGAGGTGAGCACGTCGGGGTAGGACAGGTGCCCGGGGAGCAGCTCCTCCAGCGACAGCACGCGCTCGAACCGGTCCCCGGCCAGCGGCAGCGGGTTGTGCACCCGCGGCTGGACCGCGAACGGCAGGATGCCCAGCGAGGGCGCCCGGCGGCCGGGCTCGGGCTCCCGGGCCGCCAGCGCGGCGCCCCACGCCTTCACCGACGCCGGCAGCGCGGTCACCACGTGCTCGAACAGCCCGGCCGCGCCGGCGAGGTCGCCGACCGAGCCGCCGGTGTGCCAGAAGACCGTGCGGATGCCCCGCTGCGCGCACCAGGACAGCAGGCCTCGCAGCCCCTGTCCCGGCCGGCGCAGTTCCTCGGCCCACGGCCCCTCGGTCACCGACTCCACCAGCAGCAGGTGCGGCACCTCGGCGGCCAGCACCCGGGCGAAGTCGCGGGGCGTGAAACCGGTGGTCTGGCGCCACTCGTAGCGCAGCAGCGCCTCGCCGTGCGGTTCGGCGACCACGGCGGCGGTCAGGTGCGGGCGGTTGTTCGGCCCGGTCGGGACGCGGAACGGCTTGAGCTTCACCGACCTGCCGCCGACGGTCCTGACGGAGCTGGTGGCCTGGAAGGACGCGCCGGGGGCGGCGGGCTTGGCGGCGGTCTTGCGGGGGACGGGCTGGCGCTTGGGGGCGGTCGGGCGCTTGGCGGGCTTGGCCGCGCCGCGCAGACCCCTGGCCAGCCGTACCGGGTTGCTCTTGCCGGTCTTGATGGCGTCGCCGAGCCTGGACCAGCGGGCCACCTGCACCGACGACAGCTTCCACTTGGCCACCTCGGCCTGGTAGCGCTGCTCGGCCAGGTCCTTGCGGAGTTTCTCCTCGGCCGCGTTCGCGGCCTCCAGGCGCTCCTCGGTCTCGCTCAGCCGCTCCCGCAGCGCACGCAGCTCCTCGGCCGCACGCTCCGCCTCGGCGACCCTGGCCTGCGCCGCGTCCAGCAGCCGGGCCAGCTCGGAGGCCCGTTCCGCGTGGGCCACCGCCTCGCGTAACGCCTGTCGTGTGCTTTCGAGTTGGTCGCCCGCCACGCCGTCCTCCGTTTTCTCAGCCGGCCGAAAGGATACCCTTTGCTCAATCGCGACATAGAGGAGTCAGCACGGTGCAGTGGCCGACGTTCAATGTGAGGCCGTACGTCTGCGGCGGCATCGGACACCTCGACGAGGCCGTCCTGGAGGCGCTGCGCGGGGCCGGGCCGCGGGTCAGACCCGCCGTCCAGGACCCCGGGGCGGCCCTGTTCAGCTCCTCGCCGCTGCCGCCCTACCGGCGGGACGAGCGCACCTGGGCCTTCGCCTGGGGCGAGCGCGCTCCCGAGGGCGCGGCTCAGTGGATCACCGTGGCGGAGACCTACGAGACGCCCGGCCTGATCGACGACGGCGAGCGGGTCGTCCTGCACGCCGGCGGTCTGGGGCTGGTGGACGTCTACCACCTGGAGCGTGACGGGGCGGTCTACTTCTCCTCGTTGCTGGAGCCGCTGCTCGCCGTCGCGCGCGGCCCGCACGGGGTGAACTGGGAGGCCTGGGCCTCGATCATCCACCTGACCTTCCCGCTGCGCGACGACACCCCCTACGCCGGGGTGAGGCGGCTGGCCGGGTCCAGCGCGCTGGTCTGGGACCGGGCGAGCGGCCGGATCTCGGCCGAGCGGATGCTGCCCCGCTGGCTGCGCGAGGAGCCCTACGAGGCCGGGCGGACGGCCGGGGAGATCCTGGACGTCCTGCACGAGGCCTACAAGGAGTTCGACGGGCGCCCGCTGCTGGTGCCGGTCAGCGGCGGCTACGACTCGCGGCTGCTCTGCTCGGTCGCGGTGGCGCGCGGGGCCGACGTGGAGTCGTGGACGACCAGCCCCGACGACGGCACCGACACCGACATCGTCTTCGCCAGGGCGATCACCCGCGAGCTGGGCGTGCGCCACCGGGTGATCCCCCAGGACGCCGCCGCCTACCCCGACGACGCGCTGGCCGCGGCACGGCGACTGGAGTTCCTCACCCCCCACCACGCCTGGTACACCCCGTTCGCCCGCGAGGTGCACCGCTCGGGCCGGACCCTCGTCGACGGGCTGGCCGGCGGGCCGCTGCTGAAGAACTTCATGGTCAGCGGGGCCGCGCTGGAGGCGACCACGCAGGCCGGGCGCAAGGCCGCGCTGCTCGGCTCGCTGGCGCTGGGACCGGCCTCGACGCCGTTCCTGTCGGAGCGGGCAGAGGCCTGGATCACCGACACGGTCGGCCGGGCCTTCACGGAGTCGACCGCCATGCTCAACGGCCACCGGGCCGAGCTGCCGCTGTCGGTCCTGCACACCCGGACCGCGCGGGGCATCGCCCGCTCCCCGGTCAACCTGGTCGGCCCCGAGGCGTCGTTCGCGGCGCCGTTCCTGCACCCGGAGTTCTTCGACGCCGCGCTCTCGGTCGGCGTGCACCGCAAGGCCGCCGGGCGCTTCTACCGCGAGCTGCTGCACGCGGCCGACCCGCGGGTGGCCGCGCTGCCCTCCACCAACGTGGTCAAGCAGCCGCTCCAGCGGGTCCCGCTCCGCTCGGCCGCCGCCCCGGCCAGGGAGTACGGCCACCGGATGCTCGGCCTGGTCGCCGAGACCGTGCCCTCGCTGCTGTCGGAGCACCTGCTCTCCGTGATCGCCGACGGCCCGGACGCGCTGGCCCGGTTCCACGGCTGGAACGACCGCTTCTGGGTGCGGAGCCTGGTGCTGTTCGGCGCCTGGATCGGCGACCACCGCGACCACATGGGCGACCTCACCCCTCCCTGGGCCTGAGCCCCCCGCCCGCGCGGGCGGCCCCCCTCCCCGGGCCGGGCCCCGCGCGGGCGACCCGAACGCTTCCCTGGTCCGGGCCTCGCGACGGCGCCCGCCCCGGGTACGAGACCGGACCGGTGTTCTCTGTGTTCCCGGCGTTCTCTGTGTTCCCGGCGTTCCCGGCGTTCCCGGCGTGCCCGAAGTCCCGCCTGTTCCCGGTGTTCCCGGTGTTCCCGGTGTCCTCGCTGTTCCCCGAGTCCGTTGAGCGCGCCGTGTTTCCCGTGGGAAAACAACGGATGACGCGGCGATTACGCGGCCCCGGCGCGACCTCCGGGAGGATTACCTGGGAAAGGGCCGATCCACCTCGCCAAGAGGGCTTCCGACGGTTCGGTCGGCTGGTAGTGTTCGGCCCAGAAAGCGCCAGAACGGATGGACCAGAATCACAAATTCGGTCTGTCCAAGGGCACGGAGCCCATGGGGATGACGGCTCCCGCCGGCGCGGTCACCAAACATCATCAGCCGGAGCATCCGGTGACTTCGTCCTGCCTCCATCACCGTGAGCGAGAACACGATGAACGCATCCCCCCTTTTCCATGCCTCCGAGTCCGTGGCCGAGGACTTCGTCTCGGCGGATCCGCAGTGGTACAAGCGCGCCGTCTTCTACGAGGTGCTGGTCCGCGGGTTCAAGGACTCCAACGGCGACGGTACGGGTGACCTGCGCGGTCTCATCGAGAAGCTGGACTACGTCCAGTGGCTCGGCGTCGACTGCCTGTGGCTGCTGCCGCTGTACGAATCCCCCCTGCGCGACGGCGGCTACGACATCTCCGACTACATGAAGATCCTGCCGGACTTCGGCGACCTCGGGGACTTCGTGCAGCTCATCGAGTCGGCCCACCAGCGGGGCCTGCGCATCATCACCGACCTGGTGATGAACCACACCAGCGACAGGCACCCCTGGTTCCAGGCCTCCCGGCACGACCCCGAGGGCCCGTACGGGGACTTCTACGTCTGGTCCGACGACCCCACCGGTTACCCGGACGCGCCGATCATCTTCGTCGGCGCCGAGGAGTCGAACTGGACCTACGACCCGGTCCGCAAGCAGTACTACTGGCACCGCTTCTTCCACCACCAGCCGGACCTGAACTACGAGAACCCGGCCGTCCAGGAGGCCATGCTGGAGGTCCTGCGGTTCTGGCTGGACCTCGGCATCGACGGCTTCCGCCTGGACGCGGTCCCCTACCTGTTCGAGCGCGAGGGGACGAGCTGCTCGGGGCTGCCCGAGACCCACGCGTACCTGAAGAAGATCCGCGCCGAGGTCGACCGGCTCTACCCCGACCGGGTGCTGCTGGCCGAGGCCAACGGCTGGCCCGAGGACGTGGTGGAGTACTTCGGCGACCCCTCCACCGGGGGCGACGAGTGCCACATGGCGTTCCACTTCCCGCTGATGCCGCGCATCTTCATGGGGGTGCGCCGGGGCAGCCGGGAGCCGATCTCGGAGATCATGTCGCGGACCCCCAAGCTCCCCGACAGCGCCCAGTGGGGCATCTTCCTCCGCAACCACGACGAGCTGACGCTCGAGACGGTGACCGAGGAGGAGCGCGACTACATGCACGCCGAGTACGCCAAGGACCCGCGCATGCGGGCCTACCTGGGCATCCGGCGCCGTCTCGCGCCGCTGCTGGAGAACGACCGCGACCAGATCGAGCTGTTCACCGCGCTGCTGCTGTCACTGCCCGGCTCCCCGGTCATGTACTACGGCGACGAGATCGGCATGGGCGACAACATCTGGCTGGAGGACCGCGACGCGGTCCGCACCCCGATGCAGTGGAGCCCGGACCGCAACGCAGGCTTCTCCAGGGCCGACCCCGGCCGCCTGTACCTGCCGGCCGTGATGGACCCGATCTACGGCTACCAGGCGGTCAACGTCGAGGCCCAGCAGAAGAACCCGGCCTCGCTGCTGCACTTCACCAGGAACATGCTGGCGATCCGCCGCGACCACCCGGTCTTCGGCACAGGCGTCTACAACGAGCTGTGGTCCAGCAACCCGGCCGTGCTCAGCTTCGTCCGCGAGGACGGGGACGACCTGATGCTCTGCGTCAACAACCTGTCGAAGTTCCCGCAGCCGGTCGAGCTGGACCTGCGCCGCTTCCTGGGCATGACCCCGGTGGAGGCCAGGGGCGGGGTGCGCTTCCCCGAGGTGGGCACGCTGCCGTACCTGCTGACCCTGCCCGGTCACGGCTTCTACTGGTTCTCGCTCACCCTCTGAGCGGTGCGCGAAAGGGCCCGGGGCGACCCCCGTGCCCTTTCGCCCGCCCGGGGGCCGTCGGGGGCCGGCCAGGTCTACCGGGCGGTGACCGGGACCTGCGCGCGGGCCGCGCGGCCCGCCGGGATCAGCGTCACCAGCAGGGAGGCGCCGACCGCGACGAGCGCCGCGACGGTGAGCGTCAGCGCCGAGGGCGTACGGCCGATGCCCGCCCCGACCCCGCTGGTGTGGCCCTGCAGGTCGATCAGCCCGCCGACCACCGAGGCCCCGGCCGCGATGCCCGCGACCACGCCCAGCACGATCAGCAGGCCGGTCCCGGTGACCAGGGTCGCGGCCACCTGGCGGGGCGTGAGACCCATGGCCTTGAGCACCGCCAGGTCGAAGGCGTGGTCGCGCAGGCCCAGGGCGCCGGCGGTGAGCAGGTTGGCCAGGCCCAGCAGGGCGAGCACCCCGATCAGCGCCACGATCACCACGCGGATGACGGCGAGCCGCTCGGCCGGGTTGACCACCCGCTGCACCTCCAGCGCCTCGCCCGAGGCTGCCAGCAGCCGCGCCCGGACGGCGGCCGGGTCGGCCCCCGGCCTGAGCACCAGGCTGTAGAACTGCGGCGGCACCGCGTCCTTGGCCGGGAGGCTGTCGATCCCCAGCGAGAGCACCTCGCCGTCGTGGTCGGGCTCCACGACCCGGCCCACCAGGTGCACGATCAGCGGGGTGCCGCCGACGGTCAGCCTGACCCGGTCCCCGATGCTCACGTCCAGCAGGTCCAGCAGCCCCTGCCCGGCGACGGCCTCCCCCCGCGCGGCGAACATCCGGCCCTCCACGACCGAGAAGGGGTACGGCTCGGCGGAGGTGCCCGTGGCGCGCGCCAGCACGCTCCTGGTCTGTTCCGGCTCCAGCGCGGGCACCTCGGCGCCCGGATGGGCGACCAGCACGTCGGGGTCGGCCCTGGCGATCCGGGCGGCCTCGTCGGCCGGGAGCTTGGCGGGGCGCACCACGAGCGCGGCCGCCTGGCCGACCCGCTCGGGGTGGCGCAGGAAGTCGTCCAGGGTGCTCCAGCAGCCGAGCGCGATGGTGATCATCATCATCGGGATCGCGACGCCGAAGATGCTCAGGAAGGCCGGCAGGCGGCGGGTGAAGGCGTCGCGGCTGCCCAGGACTAGGGCGGGAGGGAGCCGCGCCAGGAGCGCCAGCCGCGCCAGCCGCGACAGGTGGCCCCTGGGCGGTGCCGCGGGGGCCGCGGGGACCGGCGGGGTCCGGCCGCCGCGCCAGGCCGGCAGCGCGACGGCCACCGTGACCACCGCGGCCGTCCCCCCGGCGATGGCCAGCAGCGGGACCGGTGAGAGCGGCGAGAGCGGCACGCCGTCCAGCACGAACGAGGCGGCGACCTGGCCGCAGCCGAGCCCGACGGCGATGCCGATCAGCCCGAGCGCGCCGTGCTCGGCCATCAGGACGCCGAACACCTGGCCCCGGGTGTAGCCGAGGGACTTCAGGGTGGCGATGTCGCGGGTCTGGGTGAGCACCCGGCCGCCCACCGCGTTGGCGATGGCGAGGGCCGCGGCGACCAGCCCGGTGACGCCGAACAGCGCCAGCAGCAGGCCGAGCAGCCGGTTGTCCAGTTCCATCGAGGCGCGGACCTCGCGCCAGGTGGACATCCGCTGGATCTGACCGTCCAGCAGGGTGACGGCGCCGTGCACGGCGGGCAGGGTGGCCTCGCCGTCGGCCAGGCGCAGCCCGGTGACGGACTCGCTGCGGCCCAGCGCGGGCTCGACCCTGGCCAGCACCGACGGGAGCGTCCAGGCCAGGCCGGGTGTCCACTCGGGGTAGAAACCCTGCTCGGCGCTGTCGGCCAGGCCGACCACGACGAGAGGGTGGGTGGCGCCGTTGAGCGCGGTCACCGGGAAGGGCCCGCCGACCCGCAGGCCGAGCGCCCTGGCGAAGGACCGCTCGACGATCACGCCGTCGGCGTCGCCGGTACGGAGCGCCCGCCCGTCGCGGATCAGCGGGACGGCGATCCCCGGGGGCGTCTCGGGCGTCTCCCGCAGGGCCACCGGGGACTTCTTGCCGTTCAGGGTGAGCGTGACCGGCGCCGACCGGTAGGGGCCGGCGACGCCGACCACGCCCGGGAGCCTGGACAGCGCGACCCGGTCGGGGGCCTCCCCGGTGTGGATCCACACGTGCGCGCCCCTGGACTCGGCGAACAGCGCCCGCCAGGGGTTGGTGCCGTCCTCCAGGAGGGTCGCGGAGGTGATCAGCGCCGTGACGATCCCGGCCACGGCGAGCACCGTCAGCAGCGTCTGTCCCCGGCGGGCCCGCAGGTCGGCGCGGATCCACCTCACCGAGGCGCGGACCGTGCTCACCGCGGGTCAGCCCCTCAGCTCGACGACGCCGCCCGCGCCGCCCCTGGGCCGGCGGCGGACCAGGCCGGCGCCGCCGTCGTCGACGATCTGGCCGTCCAGCAGGGAGACCACCCGGTCGGCGAGGCTGGCCACCCTGGCGTCGTGGGTGACCATGATGACGGTCTGCCCCTCGCGGTGCACCTCGGCGAGGAGGCGCAGCACGTCGCGGGTGTTGCGGCTGTCGAGGTTGCCGGTGGGCTCGTCGGCCAGCAGCAGGCTCGGCTCGTTGGCCAGCGCGCGGGCCAGCGCGACCCGCTGCTGCTCGCCGCCGGCGAGCTGGGAGGGCGCGGCGTCGGCGCGGTCGGCCAGGCCGAGCTCGCCCAGCAGGTGCTCGCGGCGCCTGCGGGCCTCGCGGGCGGAGGCCCCCGCCAGCAGCGCGGGCAGCTCGACGTTGTCGGCCACGGTCATGTTGGCGACGAGGTTGAAGAACTGGAAGACGAAGCCGATCTTCCGCCTGCGGAGCAGCGCCCAGGCGCTCTCGCCCAGCGTGTCGGCGCGCCGGCCGTCGAGCCAGATCTCCCCGCTGGTGCGGGCCTCCAGGCCGCCGAGCATGTGCACCAGCGTGGACTTGCCCGACCCGGACGGCCCCATGATCGCCACGAACTCCCCCGGGGCCACCCGCAGGTCGACCCCCCGCACGGCGGGCACCGGCACCCCGCCGTCCTGGTAGATCTTCACGAGGTTGACGGTGTCGACCACCGGGGGGGTCTCGACCGCGGAAGGGGTCACCTCAGGTCCTCCTGGCAGCGTTCGAGCCAGTCGAGGTCGGCCTGGAGGTGGAGCATGGCCCCCTCGACGAGCAGCAGCGCGACCCGGTTGGCCGGGTCGGTCCGTTCGGCGAGTTCGTTGAGGTCACGCATGAGTCCGAGGTAGTGACGGCGCTGGCGGTTGATCATCGCTGTTCTGTCGGCGATCCCGGTCGTCGGGGCCAGCACGAGCTTCATGAAGAACTCGTCCCGGACCCGTGGGCCCTCCGAGGGCTCGTCCACCCACGTGCCGAGCGCCTCCCGGCCCTCGGCCGTCAGGTGGTAGACCTTCTTGTTCGGCCGGTTGGACTGCTCGACGCCCACGGCGCGCACCAGGCCGTCCTTCTCCAGACGGCCCAGCGTGACGTAGATCTGCCCGATGTTCGGTGAAGGGTAGGCGCTGCCGAAGATCTGTTCAAGTGCCTGTTTGAGCTCGTACCCGTGGGCAGGTTCCTTCGCGAGGAGCGCCAGCAGCGTCAGCCGCACGCCCCACCTCCTCGGAGAGCTCGTTACGTGAGCGTTACGTGTCCAGCCGTTGACGCTGATGTTACCGCTATGCATAACATGAATGCATCTACCTAACACGTATGTAACCAACTGGAGATCAGGAGGTAACGGTGCGCCGATTCATCCCCGTCGCGCTCACCGCGCTCCTCCTGAGCGGCTGCTCGGCGGCCGACGCGCGACCCGTCGAGAACACCGGCGGGAGCGGCCCTTTCACCCTGGTGATCGGGCGTGACACCACCGCCTACCTGCAGCCGCTGCTCGACAGATGGAACCAGGCCCACCCCGAGGAGCGGGCGACCCTGCTCGAACTCCCCGAGGCGGCCGACGAACAGCGCGCGCAGATGGTCGCCAACCTCCAGGCGAGGAGCGACCGCTACGACGTGCTGGGACTGGACGTGGTCTGGACGGCGGAGTTCGCCGACGCGGGCTGGATCCTGCCGCTGGAGCGGGGAACGTTCCCGCTCGGCCGGTTCCTGCCCCCGGTCGTCGACACCGCCATCTACCGGGGCAAGCTCTGGGCGGTGCCGTACACCAGCAACGCCGGCCTGCTCTACTACCGCAAGGACCTGCTGGCCAAGCACGGGTTCACCCCGCCGAAGACCTGGAAGGAGCTGCGCGAGCAGGCGCGCGCGCTGCACGCCAAGCACCGGATCGGCGGCTACGCCGGGCAGTTCCTCGCCTACGAGGGCCTGACCGTCAACTTCACCGAGGCCGTGCAGTCGGCCGGCGGGCAGATCCTCAGCCCCGACGGCACCAAGGTGACCATGGACGTGGACAAGGCCAAGGCCGGCCTGGACTTCCTGGTGAACGGGTTCCGGGAGGGGTGGATCCCGCTCGAGTCGCTCTCCTTCAAGGAGGAGGAGGCGCGGCTGGCCTTCCAGGAGGGCCGGCTGGCGTTCGCCCGCAACTGGCCGCACGCGTACGGGCCGGCCACCGACTCGCTCGTCGCGGACCGGTTCGCGGTCACCCGGCTGCCCGGCCCGAACGGGCCGGGCACCGGTGCCCTCGGCGGGTACAACCTCGCGGTCAGCGCCTTCTCCAAGCGGCAGAAGTCGGCCGTGGAGTTCATCCGCTACTTCACCAGCCTGGAGAACCAGCGCCGGGTGCTCACCGAGGGCTCGTTCCCGCCCGTGTGGGCCGAGCTGTACGACGACCCCGAGCTGATCGAACGATTCCCCTACCTGCCGGTCCTGAAGCAGAGCATCCTCTCGGCTCGGCCCAGGCCCGCCAGCGCCAACTACGAACAGGTGAGCCTGGCGATCGCCAGTGCGGTCTCCAACGCGCTCACCCCACCCTTCGAGGAGTCCGGCGACGACGTCGTCGCCTCCATGAAAGGCCAGCTCGACGAGATCATCCGAGATCGGTGACGCCGGGACGATCCCGGCGCCCCGCAGCCCGACCCGGTCACGAGCACGTCGAGCACCACCGTCACCATCGCGATCCGTACGACCCGTTCCCGGCCCGGTGGCTCCCCCCGCCGGAGGGAACGCAATCCAGGAGGTCTGTTCAGCATGCGCAAAACCATCCCCGCAGTGACGACGGCGGGACTGGCGCTGGCGCTCGCCGCGTGTGGCGGCGGGGCCGCGACCCCCGCGTCGCCGGCCCCGGCCGCGAGCGGCGCCTCGTCCGCCCCGGCCGCCGCCAAGACCCTCGAAGGCGTGACCGTCGAGGTCGCCGCCAAGTGGACCGGCGCCGAGCAGGAGAACTTCCAGAAGGTGCTCCAGGCCTTCGAGGCGAAGACCGGCGCCAAGGTCACCTACGCCTCCACCGGCGAGGACACCGGCGCCTACCTCGGCCCGCGCATCCAGGGCGGCACCCCGCCGGACATCGCGATCCTCCCCCAGCCCGGCCTGGTGGGGCAGTACGCCGACCAGAAGGCGCTCAAGCCGCTGACCGCCGAGGTCCAGGCGCAGATCGACGAGAATTACACCCCGTACTGGAAGGAGCTCGGCTCCGCCGGCGGCCAGTCCTACGGCGTGCTGGTCAAGGCGGCCCACAAGTCGCTCGTCTGGTACCGCGACCAGGCCTTCCAGGACGCCGGCGCGCAGCCCCCGGCCACCTGGGACGACCTGATCAAGACCGCCCAGACCATCGCCGACTCCGGCACCCCGCCGTTCTCGCTCTGCGGCGCCTCCGGCTGGACCCTGACCGACCTGTTCGAGAACGTCTACCTGTCCACCGCGGGCCCGGAGAACTACACCAAGCTCTCCAAGCACGAGATCCCGTGGACCGACCCCAGCGTCACCACCGCGCTGGAGAAGATCGCCCAGCTCGTCGGCAAGAAGGAGTTCCTGCTCGGCGGCTCGGCCGGCGCCCTGCAGACCGACTTCCCGACCTGTGTGACCCAGGTCTACGGCCAGGACAAGTCGGCCATGGTCATCGAGGCGGACTTCGTGGGCGTTACGGCCGAGCAGTCGGGCGCCAAGCTCGGCGAGGAGGCCAAGTACTTCCCGTTCCCCAAGGCCGGCGAGACCGCTCCGGTCGTGCTGGGCGGCGACATCGCGGTGGCGCTGAAGGACTCCAAGGGCGCGATGGCGCTGCTGGAGTTCCTCGCCTCCAAGGAGGGCGGCGAGGTCTGGGCGAAGCTGCCCGGCTACCTGTCCCCCAACCGCAACGTCTCGCCGGACAACTACCCGGACGAGCTGACCAAGAAGCTCGCCGAGACGATCATCGCGGCCGGTGAGACCGTCCGCTACGACATGTCCGACCTCGCGCCCAGCGCGTTCGGCGGCACCGACGGCAAGGCCGAGTGGAAGCACCTGCAGGACTTCGTCCGCGACCCCTCCGACGTCAAGGGCATCCAGGCCAAGCTCGAGGCCGACGCCAAGAAGGCCTGGAAGTAGGGGAGAGCGGCCGTGACCGACAGGTTGGACGGCCCGCAGGGCCCGCGCGGCGGCGACGACGCCGCCCGCGGTCCCTCCTCCGGACCACACGACACCCGACCGGACGACGCCCGGGCGGACGGCGCCTCGCCGCCGGCCCCCGGCTCCCCGTCCCCCGCCCCCGATTCCCCCGATTCCCCCGGCTCCCCCGGCTCCCCCGGCTCCGCTGCCTCCGCCTCCCCCGCCCCGGGTTCTCCCGGCTCCGCGTCCCCGGGCACGGAGACGCGGTCCGGTCACCCGGCCGTACCGGAGGCGACGGCCGGGCCCGAGCTCACGACGGCCGGGCCCGCCGCCCCGGCGGTGGTGCCCGCCGGGGCCTCCCGGCTGGGACCGCCGCCACGGCTGGCGCTGTGGTTCCTGCTGCCGGGCGCGCTCGTGCTCGGGGTGATGGTGATCTACCCGATCGTCTACTCCGTCTTCCGCAGCCTCTACGACGCCGACGGCGGGACCTTCGTCGGGGTGGAGAACTACGCGACGATCTTCAGTGACTCCGGCACCCTGACCACGATCAGGAACAACCTGATCTGGGTCCTGGTGGCCCCGGCCCTGGTCACCGTGATCGGCCTGATCTTCGCGGTGCTGACCGAGCGGATCCGCTGGGCGACCGCGTTCAAGCTGATCGTGTTCATGCCGATGGCCGTCTCCCTGATGGCCTCGGGCGTCATCTTCCGCCTGGTCTACGAGCAGGACCCCGACCGGGGCGTGGCCAACGCCGTGGCCACCACGGTGACCGGCTTCTTCGGCTCGGGCCAGACCTACCCCGACGCCCGCGCCAGGGAGAACGACCAGGCGCCCGTCGTCACCGAGCAGGGCGCGGTGGTGACCAGACAGCCCGCCAAGGCCGGGCAGCCGGTGCTCATCCCGCTGGTGGGCGTGAAGCCCGCCGACGTGGCCTCGGCCGCGACAGCGAAGGCGGCGCAGCCCGGTCCCGGCGAGCTGGCCGGCACCGTCTGGGTGGACTTCACCCAGGGCGGCGGCGGCGCGCTCAACCAGGTGGACGCCACCGAGAAGGCCCTGGCCGGGGTGACGGTCGAGGCGGTGCAGAACGGCGCCGTCAAGGCCACCGCCACCAGCGAGGCCGACGGGACCTTCCGCTTCACCGGGCTGGCCCCGGGCGACTACCGGGTACGGCTGCCGCAGTCGAACTTCCAGGCGGCCTTCAACGGCATCCCCTGGCTGGGCCCGGCGCTGATCACTCCGGCGATCATCGGCGCGTTCATCTGGGTGTGGGCGGGGTTCGCCATGGTGCTGATCGCGGCCGGCCTCGCGGCCATCCCGCGCGACGCGCTGGAGGCGGCCCGCATCGACGGCGCCACCGAGTGGCAGGTGTTCCGGAAGATCACCGTACCGCTGCTGTCCCCGGTGCTCCTCGTGGTGTTCGTCACGATGATCATCAACACCCTGAAGGTCTTCGACCTGGTCTTCGTCATCGCCCCGGGATCGGTGCAGCCACAGGCCAACGTGATCGCGCTGGAGATGTGGCGGGTCTCGTTCGGCGGAGGCGGCAACCAGGGGCTGGGCAGCGCGCTGGCCATCTTCCTGCTGATCCTCGTCCTGCCGTTCATGATTCTCAACATCCGCCGGTTCAGGAGGGACAACCAGTGACGACCTCCACCCTCGGCGCCCCGCGGCGCGGCACCCTCGGCAGGATCGTGGACCGGCTCGGCGGCGGCGCCGTCCAGGCGGTGCTGGTGGTGATCGGCCTGTTCTGGCTGGTCCCCACGCTCGGCCTGTTCATCGTCTCGATCCGGGACGAGACGGCCAACAACTCCACCGGCTGGTGGACGGTCCTCACCAAGCCGGCCGAGCTCACCCTGCAGAACTACTCCGACCTGCTGGCCACCGGGTTCACCGCGTCGTTCTGGAACACCGTGTTCATCACGGTGCCCTCGACCGTCCTGGTGATCGGCATCGCCGCCATGGCGGCGTACGCGTTCGCCTGGATGGAGTTCCCCGGCCGGGACGCGCTGTTCCTGGTCGTGGTCGGCCTGCTGGTGGTGCCGACCCAGATCGCGCTGATCCCGATCGCCAAGCTCTACGGGTCGGCCGGGATCTTCGGCTCCATCGTCAGCGTGGTGCTCTTCCACGTCGCCTTCGGTCTTCCCTTCGCCATCTTCCTGCTCCGCAACTTCTTCGCGGGCATCTCGCGCTCGCTGCTGGAGGCGGCGCGGATGGACGGCGCCGGGGAGTGGAAGATCTTCTCGACCGTGGTGTTCCCGCTGGCCAAGCCCGCGGTCGCCTCGCTCGGCATCTTCCAGTTCCTCTGGGTCTGGAACGACCTGCTCGTCTCGCTGGTCTTCGCCAACCCCGAGAACCAGCCGATGACCAAGGCCCTCCAGTCCCAAATGCGGCAATTCGGGACCAACGTGGACATTCTTGCGCCAGGAGCCTTCCTGTCGCTGATCATCCCGTTGATCCTTTTCTTCGCCTTCCAGCGCTACTTCGTTCAGGGGATGATGGCTGGCTCGGTGAAATAGATAACAGGGGCAGGCCCGGTACGGCGCGTCGATTCGACGGGGCACGCCGTACCGGGCCTCAAACCTCGATAGGGTCCCCCCATGGCCGCACGTCCCTTGAACGAAGTCGTGGAAGCCGGGTGGGCCGAGGCCCTGGAACCCGTCTCCGAGAAGGTCGCCGAAATGGGCGAGTTCCTGCGGAGGGAGGTGGCCGAAGGCCGGCAGTACCTCCCCTCCGGAGCCAACGTGCTCCGCGCCTTCCAGCAGCCCTTCGACCAGGTGAAGGTGCTGATCGTGGGGCAGGACCCCTACCCCACCCCGGGCCACCCGATCGGCCTGAGCTTCTCCGTCGCCGCGGACGTGAAGCCGATCCCGGGCAGCCTGCGCAACATCTACAAGGAGCTCACCGAGGACCTCGGGCTCCCGATGCCGGGCAACGGCGACCTGACCCCCTGGACCGAGCAGGGCGTGCTCCTGCTCAACAGGGTGCTCACCGTCATGCCGGGCAAGCCCGCCTCGCACCGCGGCAAGGGCTGGGAGGAGATCACCGCCCAGGCCATCGAGGCGCTCGTCGCGCGCGGCACGCCCCTGGTGTCGATCCTGTGGGGACGCGACGCCCGCACCCTGCGCCCGATGCTCGGCGACCTGCCCGCCATCGAGTCGGCCCACCCCAGCCCCCTGTCCGCCCGCAGCGGCTTCTTCGGCTCCCGCCCGTTCAGCAGGACGAACGAGCTTCTCGAGCAGCAGGGCGCGACCCCGGTGGAGTGGAAGCTCCCCTAGTCGGGTTAGCCTTCCTCCAGGCACTAGGATTTCCACCATGAGTGATGAATCGGGCACCGAACGCTATCTGCGTCTTACCGTTGAACTGACCGTCGAGGTGCAGGACATCGCCGCCCTGCAGGCGGCCGCGCTGAAAGAGGTCAACCACCCCGACGCGGATCTGGACGACGACGAGCGCAAGGAACAGGCCGAGCTCGTCTCGACCGACGAGACCGGTGCCACCGCGCTGCAGTGGTTGATCGAGCCGGACCACGTGCTGGGGCTGATCGAGCACGTCGACCAGATCGAGCCCCGCGAGGCCGTGCTGGGCGTCGAGCCCTCGGACGGCCCCTCCGACGAGGACGACGAAGAGGACGACCACCAGCACTAGCCACCTCGCGCCACCGGGCCTCACCGGCCCGCCCCCCGCCGCCCTGCCGGTGGGGGGCCCTCCCCGCAGGCGCCCCGCGGGGAGGGCCCCCCACCGGCAGGGCTTTTTCACGACCGGGCCCCCGGCCGGCCGGTCCGTTCACTCCATGGCCACCAGCGGCGGCGGATAGCCCGGCACGGGCGAGGAGAGCCGCCACGGCTCGTGGATCATCCGCCTGGGCACCCCGCGGAGCTCGGGAACGTGGCGCAGGACGTACTCCCCGTCCGGGTCGTAGCGCCTGGCCTGCCGGATGTGGTTGACGGGCCGGTTGGGCCGGGTGTCGTTGCCGGTCCCGGCCACCCACTGCCAGTTGCCGTAGTTGTTGGCCACGTCACCGTCGAGCAGGTGCTCGAAGAAGTGCTCCCCGCCGACGCGCCAGTCGACGCGGAGCCGCCTGATCAGGAACGACCCCGTGATCAGGCGGGCCCGGTTGTGCATCCACCCCTCGGTGAGCATCTGCCGCATCCCGGCGTCCACGATGGGGACGCCGGTGATGCCCTCCCTCCACGCCCGCGCCGCCTGGTCGTCGCCGCGCCACTCGTGGCCGCGAGGCCGGTAGTCGTCCCGGTCGATACGCGGGAAGGCCCGCGTCACCTGGTAGAAGAAGTCGCGCCAGCACAGCTGCCTGACGAAGGCCGCGACCTCGTCCGCCGCCCGGGCGTACGCGGCCCTCCTCGGGTCGTCGTCGGTGGGACGCGCGTTCCCGGATGGATCGACCTCTCCGGCGGGATCGGCGTCCTCGGCGAGGCCGACGATCCCGGCGGATCCGGCGGCCCACATGTTCGCGGCCTCCCCGGCGAGCGACTCCAGCTCCAGCGGCGAGACGCAGCCGAAGCGCAGGTAGGGACTGAGCCTGGACGTGCGGTTCCCGGCCATGTCGTCGTGGCCGTCGGTGTACTCGCGCACGCAGTGCCTGAGCCACTGGTCCATTCTCCGGCGGCCGACCGTCTCACCCCCCGGGAACAGCTCGTAGGTCCGGCTCCCGGGCTCGGGCAGGGGGCCCGCGAAGAGGCTCCGGGGAACGGGCACCACGCCCGGGGCCTTGAGCACCTCCCGCCGTGGGCGCGCGCTCCAGGCCCGCCAGTAGGGCGTGAAGACCCGGTAGTGGTCCCCGCCGCCCGAGGGGCGCAGGGCGTCCGGCGGCACGACCGTCAGGCCGGGGAACAGCCGGTACTCCGTCCTGGCCCGCTCGCACTCCTCGGCCAGCCTGCGCTGCCGCAGGCGCGCGAACGTGCTGACGTCCAGGCTGGCGTACACGGCCCCGGCCCCCACCTCCCCGGCCAGGCGCATCGTCTCGGCGACCACGTCGCCCCGGCGGACGATCAGGTCGCCGCCCCTGCTCCGGAGTGACTCGCGCAGGTCGGCCAGGCACTCCGACAGGAAGCCCCACCGGTTGCCCGAGGGCACGGCGGGGTCGGCCACGAAAAGCGGTATGACATGACGTGCGCGCTCGCACGCAGCGGCGAGCGCCGGGTGGTCGTGCACCCGGAGATCACGGCTGAACAGAACGATCACTGTATCGGTCACGTTTTCCTTTCGGCCGGTCACGCTGGGTCGGTTGCATCCAGCGGGGACCGCATCTCGAAGGAACGTTCAGGGAGCGACCGCTCCCGTCGCCTGTCACGCTGGTACCGCAGTGACGGGCCGGAAATGAGATGAGATGGACGAGCAGCGTCAGGTGGCAACCGATGAGGAACCGGGCTACGGCATCGGAGCCGTCGCGCGGCGTCTCGGCGTGCCCGCCCCCACGCTGCGGACCTGGAACCTACGCTACGGCCTGGGGCCGAGCCGCCGGAGTCCGGGGGGTCACCGCCGCTACGACGCCCGTGACCTGTGGCGCCTGGAGGAGATGAACCGGCTCATCAGGAGCGGCGTTCCCGCGGCCGACGCGGCCCGCGAGGTGCTGAGGATCGAGACCGTCCCCGAGCCCCCGGCCGAGCCCGGAGCGGAGCGGGGCCCGGCGCGGGGAGCCGGGCAGGGACAGGGGCCCGAGCAGGGAGCGGGGCAGGGACAGCGGCCGGGCACCGGGCCGGCACCCGGGGCACGGCCGGGATCACGGCCCGGGCCCGCGACGGGTCCGGCGCCCGGATCGACGTCCGGATCGACGTCCGGGCCGCCGCCCGCGTCCGGGCGCCCGTCCCCGGAGCGCGTCCCCGCACCCGCCGGGCGGCCCGGCGTGCCCGCGCTGCCGACCGTCGCGATGCTGACGCGGGCCGCGGTGGCGCTGGACAGCCGGACGGTGCACGAGTGGCTCGTCGCCGCCCTGACCAGGCACGGGGTGTCGTGGACCTGGGAGCGGCTGGTGACGCCGGTCTTCGAGGCGATCTGCAGGCTCCAGTCGGAGAGCTCCGCGGGCGTGGAGGTCGAGCACCTGTTCTCCGACCGGCTGCTGGCCTCGCTGATCGGGCTCACCGAACGGCCGTCCCGGCCGGTCAACGTCAGGCCGGTCCTGCTCGCCTGCGCCCCCGACGACCAGCACAGCCTGCCGATCTACGCGCTGGCCGCGGCCCTGACCACCGAGCACCGCGTGGAGACGCGGGTGCTGGGTTCCCGCACCCCGTACCCGGCGCTGGCGGACGCGATGCGCCGGCTGGGGCCCTCGGTGGTCTTCGTCTGGTCCCAGTTGCCGGCCACCGGTGACCCCGCCCCGCTCTCGTCGCTGCCCGCGACCCGCCCGCCGAGCCGGATCATCGCCGGGGGGGTCGGCTGGCGGGAGGGGCTCCCCGCGTCGATCCCGCACGTCACCTCGTTCGAGGAAGCCGTCACCCGCGTCCTGGCCGCCCTGGACTGACAGTGAGGACAAAGGTGACAGTGAGGACAAAGGTGAACGCCTCCCGGTGAGGTCTGGCTCACGGTCTGACCGGCCGTGGTGTCCTCAACGGGATCCGCCGTGCCGGCGGACGGCGTCCAGGTACTCGTCGCAGGGAATCATCCTGATGTCCCCGACATCACCGTACGTGGCGGCCGCTCGGGGTTCACGGGCCGGGCCGGGCGAGGACGCCCCCTTCCGTCGTCACCGTCCCAGCCCGATGTCTCGCACACCGACCGTCCCGTCGACTTGCGATCACAGCCACCGAGCGACTATGAATAAGTTTTGAGTAGGTTTTCTCGGTAAGGGGAGTCCACCATGACAGACACGCTGAACGTTCGCTTCGCCGCGGGCGACGACGCCGCACTCGCCGAGTGCTTCCGTGTCCACGGCTCCCTGATCCGGTCCTACCTGCGGCGATTCGTCCCTTCACAGGAGATCGACGATCTCCAGCAGATCGTGTTCGCCGAGGTCTGGCGATCACGGCACCGCTTCGACCCGTCACGCAGCCTGCCCGCCTGGATGCTCGGGATCGCCCACAAGCGGGCGGTCGACCACCTGCGGATGCGCACCCTGCGCACCGTGCCCCTGGACGTGCTGACGGACCCGGCCGGCGACGACGGCCGGGTGGACGGGGACGGCATGGCCGAGCGCGACCAGGTTCAGCGGGCGCTGGCCGAGCTGCCCGAGCCGCAGCGCCAGGCCATCGAGCTGGCCTACTACGGGGACCTGACCCAGCGGGAGATCGCCGAGAGGCTGAGCGTCCCGCTCGGCACGATCAAGGCCCGTACGGCCCGTGGCCTGCGCCGCCTGTCCGGCATACTCACCCCGGCCGCGGCATGAGCGGCCACCCCGCCCCCGCGCGGACGGACGCCGGCGCCGCGCCCGGGACGAGAACCGGGATGAAGGCCGAGACGGCCGGAGCGGCCGTCAGGCCGAGGGTCGCGGTCTCCAGCTGCCTGATGGGCGAGCCCGTCCGGTTCAACGGCGGCCACAGCCGCGACCGGTTCCTCGGCGACGAGCTCGACGCCCACGTGGACTGGGTGCACGTCTGCCCCGAGATGGAGATCGGTCTCGGCTCGCCGCGCGAGACCCTCCATCTGGAGAGCTCGCCGATCGGCCCGCGCCTGGTCACCCGCAGGACCAGGATCGACCTCACCGACCGGATGACCGCCCTGGCCGCCGAGCGGGCACGCACCCTGGACGAGGTGGACGGCTACGTCCTCAAGTCCAAGAGCCCGAGCTGTGGCGTGCACGGCATCCCGCTGTACGCCCCCGACCCGGAGGGCGTCACCGCGACCTGGGGCGACGGCAGCGGCCGCAAGGGCGGGAACCGCAACCCGGTCGTCCATCGCCGGGCCCGGGGCGTTTTCGCGGCCGTCGTCCTGGAGACCCACCCGCTGCTCCCGGTGGAGGAGGAGGGGCGGCTCAACGACGCCCTGCTCCGCGAGACCTTCGTGGAGCGGATCTTCGCCCACGCCCGGCTCCGCGCCCTGCTGGAGAGCGACTGGCGGCCCCGCGACCTGGTGGCCTTCCACGCGCGGCACAAGATGCAACTGCTCGCCCACCACCCCTCGGCCTACCGGGAGGCCGGACGGGTGGTCGCCCGGGCGGGCCTGCTCCCGCGCGAGGAGCTGGCCTCCGACTACGCGCGTTTCTTCGGGACGGCGTTCGCCGCCAAGGCCGGCATCGGAAGGAACGTCAACGTCCTGCAGCACTGCGTGGGCATGCTGAACGACTCGCTCGACCCGGCCCGCCGGGCAGATCTGGCCGAGGTCATCGCCTCCTATCGGGCCGGGCGGGTGTCCCTGAGCGTCCCCGTCACCCTGATCCGCCACCACGCCCGGGGCGAGGCCGCCGGGTACGTGCGCGACCAGACCTACTTCGCCCCGTACCCGGAGGAACTCCGGCTCCGCAACCACGTGCCGGCCTGAGCGCGGCCGGCGACACACGTCCCGGCCCACTCCTCTTCGAGACCCCGCTCGCTCTCACCGGGGCATGCCGTTCCCGGCCCGGAGGCGGCCCAGGAGCGCGGGGAGCAGCTCGGGATCCTCGTGCGGGCCGAGATGCCCCATACCCGGTACGGCCACCGTCTCGCCGCCGAGCAGGGCACGGACCGGGCCGCCGACACGGGCGGGCGGGTAGAAACGATCGTCGGTCCCGGTGGCCACGACCACCGGCGTCCCCTCCCAGCGGCGCACGACGGACGCGGGCAGCGGCGCCGGAGCCAGGCTGGTGCGGCTGTGCCGGGCGACGAGGGTCATCCACTCCGCCGGCATCCGGTCCCCGTCCCTCGGCACGTGCGCCCGGCCGCTCATGTACCGCAGCAGGGCCTCGCTGTGCCCGATCGTGGGAGCGACCAGCCAGGGCAGGGTGACGCCGAGCAGGGCGGGGGTCAGGCGGGCCCGGCTCAGCCCGGCCGGGGACACCAGCACCAGTCCGTCGATGAGCGGTCCCGGTCGCGCCGCCAGGGCCACCGCCGCTCCCAGCGAGTGTCCCACCACCGTGACGGGACCATCGCTCACCTGCCCGGCGACCTCCACGACCCAACGCCCGTAGGCCGCCATGCGCCCCCGCCGGGGGCGCCCCGGAGCGCTCAGGCCGGGCTGGCCCGGCAGGTCCGCCATGATCACCTCATGGTCGGGCACCAGGGCGTCGGCCACCTCCAGCAGGGTCGCGGCGCAGAAGTTGGTGCCCGGAAGCAGCAGCACGCCCGGTCCCCGCCCGGCGACGACCACCGTCGTGCTTCCCAGCCCGGTCTCCAGCGTGCGCGTCCGGTGCGGGGTCGTCCAGGAGCGCAGCCGGTCCCGGCACCAGTCGCGGATCCGCCGTTCACCGGCGGGTGAGGTGTAGATGGTCGGGGAGGTCACGGGAGAGCCTTTCGGGCGGGAACGTGACGCGCTCAGGAGCCGTTCCGGCTCACCATCTCGGTGATCCACACGGGTGCGAACGGGGACGTGCAGCCCGGAGCGGTGGGGTAGTCCTTGAGCACCTCCAGGCGCTCACCGATGTCGATCGCGCGGGCGCGGTGCCCGGCGTGCTCGATCCCGATCTGGGCCAGGCAGTGGTTCATCGCCCACTGCAGCCGGTCCGGGGCGTCCTTCATCCGCGCCTCGACGACGTCGAGCAGTCCCGCGAGGTCGAGACCCTCGGGCCTCTTCGCCACGCGTTCGGTGGTCAGCGCCCAGCCGGCACTCGCGACCACCGGGTCCGGATCGGCCGACCAGGCCAGGCGCAGTTCCTCCGAGTGCGGGTTCTTCTTCACCACGTAGTTCACGAGCCAGTCGTGGACCTTGGGCGCGCGCGCCTCGCGCAGCATGGCGTCCAGCTCACCACGCTCGAACGCCTTCGGGCGGCAGATCAGGATCGCCAGCAGTCTCGCCGCGGTGTCACCCGTCTCCCAGAGGCGGCAGGCGAGTTCCTGCTGCGTCTTCAGCCGCTTCGCCAGCGCGCGCAGCTTGCCGAGGTTCACACCGTGGTCGTCACCGCGTCTCTCGTTCGCCTCGCGTATCTTCGGGTCCTCGAGCTCGGCCAGCTCGGCCATCACCTCGGCCACCATCGTCTCGGCCACCTCAGCCTTCCGTTCCTCAGGTGCGAGCAGCCTACGACCGAATTCGGCCCCCTGTCGTACACGCCGGTTCCACGGTGGCCGCCGGCACGGGAGCCCCTGTCCTCGCGATTGCGCGGCGGTCCCCGGCACCGACCGGCACCGACCGGCGGTTCCCAGGTCGGTGGGGTCAGGTCGGTGGGGCGACGTCGGTGAAGGCGCCGCAGTTCCCCGGCCAGGCCGGGTTCGACAGCGTTCCCGGGACGGGCCGCACCAGACAGGTCGTGTGGGCGATCGTGCCGGTCGCGGTGAGCACCGTGACGTGGAGGTCGGTGGCGTCGCTCTCCAGTTCCACCTGGGTGACGGTACCGGGGTACCCCGGCACCGACGTGATGTCGTGCCAGGACGGGTCCGTGCGCGGGTCCCGGATCGACGTCGTCCCGTTGCCCGAGGTGAACGCGGTGAACCGGGCCAGGGCGTTGAGAGAGGTGGCGATGCTCCCCCTCGACCGGGCCGTCAGGACGGCGGCACCCGCAGGCCCCGGGGGTCCCGCCGGACCCACCGGGCCTGCGGGGCCGACCGGACCGGCGGGACCCGCGGGACCCGCGGGACCTGCCGGACCGGTCTGGCCTGTCTGGCCGGGCTGGCCGGGCTGGCCGGGCTGACCGGCCGGACCCTGCTGACCGGGCTGGCCTGGCTGGCCGGCCGGACCCTGCTGACCGATCGGACCGGCGGGACCCGTCTGGCCTGTCTGACCCGGCTGACCCGGCTGACCGGCCGGACCCTGCTGACCGGGCTGGCCTGGCTGGCCGGCCGGACCCTGCTGACCGATCGGACCGGCGGGACCCGTCTGGCCTGTCTGACCCGGCTGACCCGGCTGACCGGGCTGACCGGGCTGACCCGCCGGACCCTGCTGACCGATCGGACCGGCGGGACCCGTCTGGCCTCTCTGCCCGGTGAGACCTCTCTGGCCGGTCTGCCCTCTCAGCCCCGCGGCCCCGGTCGGACCCGTCGCCCCTCTCTGCCCCGTGAGACCTCTCTGGCCGGTCGCCCCCACGGGACCGGCCGGGCCCGCAGGACCCGCAGGGCCGTCCGGGCCGACCTGACCCGTGGCGCCGGTCAGACCTCTCAGACCCCTCAGGCCTCTCAAGCCCCTCAGCCCTCTGAAGCCCCTCGGTCCCCTCAGGCCTCTCGGTCCCGTCGCTCCCGTGGGACCGGCCGGGCCGATCTGGCCCGTGGCGCCCGCGGGTCCTCGAGGCCCCGCCGAACCGGTCTCGCCGGCCGGCCCAGGGGTACCGGCCTCGCCCGTGGCACCGGCGGGTCCCCGCGGGCCCACCGGCCCCCTCGGCCCGGTCGGTCCCGTCGCGCCCGGGGCGCCGTCCGTACCGTCCACCCCCGCGGGGCCGGCCGGGCCCACGGGTCCGCTCGGACCTCCGGGCCCTGGAGGTCCCGGGGGACCCGGTGGTCCCGGAGGCCCCGTGTCGGTCGGGAACGAACCCGGGGGGCCCTGCGGGCCCGTGGGCCCCGGGGGACCGACCGGTCCCGGCAGGCCCAGGCCGGGGCGGCCCTCCTCACCCCTGGCTCCCCTCTCTCCCCTGGGGCCCGCGGGACCGCGTGGTCCGCGTCTGCACTCGCGGCGGCACACCGGGATCCCGCAGCCACAGCGTCCGCACCGTCCGTCCCGGCACGCCGCTCCGGAACGGGGACGCGGCGTCAGGGGGAGGGCGGCGAGGTACGCGTTCGCGGCCGTACCGGCGAGCGGAGGGTGGGAACCGCCCCGATCGTCCGTCCCCCCGGTGTCGGCGTCGGCGAGCCTCTGGCAGGACGCCGCCAGAAAGGCCCCGGCGATCGTCGTCGTGACGATCAGGACGTAGGAACACCCGCCGAGGTGCGACACCGGGATACGCCTATTACCGCTATAGGTCATTTCTTCCCATTTCACGTATATAATGAGAAATTGGGACACCAGCCCCAAGCAGTGACCAGCAGTAAATTCCCGATCAGGGAAACAACGGCACATCGAACCGCGCCAACACCTCTTAAATTCCCAACAGGTCAGCCAAACAGGCCAATCACCGTTTTTGGCCGCGCCGCCCGTCCCCGCCCCGGAAAAACCCGATCGGCAAGGCCGTGACCTGCGGGAACCACGCCGCCGGTTCGAGCATTCGGGCAGTCGGCGACCCGGTCGCGCGGCCGTACCGGGCTCCTTCCCACCCGCGAAAGGCGATCACGGGTGAGGTGGAACCCGTGAAAACCGGTACGGCACATCCCCCGAAGGAGGATGTGCCGTAAAGGGCCGGGAAAAGCTCGTCAGGCCGGCGGGTCCAGGCGGACGACCGCGAGCGAGCGGGGCGGCAGGGACAATTCCTCCCCCTGCACGGTCACCGACGCCTCGGAGGCGAGCAGGACCTGTCCCGGCGTGGACCGGCCCGTCCCGAGCGTGACCGTCAGCGGGACCGGCCCGAGATTGGCCGCCACCCTGACCCCTCCCCGGTGCACGACCAGCCAGGACTCGCCGTGGTCGACCTTGACCCGGTCCAGCCGGGGGTCGGTCAGCTCGGGGTGGGCGCGGCGTAGCGCGATCAGGGCCCGGTACCAGTCCAGGTGGGCCCGGTGGGCGTCCTCGTCCAGCTCGCTCCAGTCGAGCTTGGAGCGCAGGAACGTGGTCTCCTCGCCCGGGTCGGGCGCCTTCTCCGCCCAATCGTCGTAGCCGAAGCCCACGAACTCCCTGCGCCGCCGGTCCCCCTCGCCCTCGCGCAGCTGCGGCTCCACGTGGTCGGTGAAGAACAGGAACGGCGAGCTCGCCCCCCACTCCTCCCCCATGAACAGCATGGGCGTGAACGGCGAGGTCAGCAGGAGCCCCGCGGCCAGCCGGAGCGCCTCGGGGTCCATCCGGTCACCCTCGGCCCGGTTGCCGATCTGGTCGTGGTTCTGCGCGCAGCAGACGAAGCGGTACCCGGGAACGTGGGAGGCCGGGCGGCCGTGGGAGCGTCCCCGGAACGAGGAGAAGGTCCCGTCGTGGTAGTAGCCGTGGCTGAGCACCTTGGGCAGGGCGCCGTGGAAGTCGTCGTAGTAGCCGTGCCGCTCCCCGGTCACCGCCACGTGCAGGGCGTGGTGGACGTCGTCGTCCCAGGCCCCCGCCAGGCCGAATCCCCCGGCCTCGCGGGGCGTCATCAGCCGGGGGTCGTTGAGGTCGGACTCGGCGATGAGCGTGAGCGGCCTGCCCACGGCGGCCGACAGCGCCTCGGTCTCGACGGCCAGCTCCTCCAGCAGGTGCACGGCCCGGCTGTCGTGCAGCGCGTGCACGGCGTCCAGCCGCAGGCCGTCGACGTGGTAGTCGCGCAGCCACTGCATCGCGTTGCCGACGAAGTAGGCGCGCACCTCGTCGGAACCGGGGCCGTCCAGGTTGACCGCCTGCCCCCAGAAGGAGGAGGCGCTGGAGTGGAAGTACGGGCCGAAGGGGGCCAGGAAGTTCCCCGAGGGACCCAGGTGGTTGTAGACGACGTCGAGGATCACGCCCAGCCCGCGCCGGTGGCAGGCGTCCACGAAGCGCTTGAAGGGGTCCGGGCCGCCGTAGTTCTCGGTGACGGCCCACAGGTCCACGCCGTCGTAGCCCCAGTTGCGCCCGCCCGGCACCGGCGGCACCGGCATGACCTCGACGAAGTCGACACCGAGGTCGACCAGGTGCTCCAGCCTGCCGATCGCCGCGTCGAAGGTGCCCTCGGGGGTGAAGGTGCCGATGTGCAGCTCGTAGATGACCGAGCCCGGCAGGTCACGCCCCCGCCACAGCTCGTCGCCCCACTCGAAGCGGGCGTGGTCGTAGAGGCGGCTCGGCCCGAAGATGCCGTCGGGCTGCCAGCGGCTCCGGGGGTCGGGCATCGGGTCGCCGCCGTCCAGCCGGAAGCGGTAGTCGGTACCGTGGCCGGCGCCGGGGACCTCGGCGGTCCACCAGCCACCGCCCGCCGAGGACATGGGGTAGCGGACCTCGCCGATCTCCACGTCCACCGACGTCGCCTGTGGTGCCCATACTTCGAACACGTGTCAGTTCCTTTCCAGCAGCGCGACAGGGTGGACGGCCAGCAGGTGCGCCAGGGGGATGCGGCCGGTGTGCTCGGTGCCGGTCAGCAGGTCCCGCCAGGTGCCGCGCGGCAGGGTGATCGTGTCGCTCCCCCAGCCGCCGCGCCGCTCCAGCCCCACCGGCAGCCGGGTGGCGACGGTCACGGCCCGCTCGCCACGGGCGAAGGCGAGTCCGTGCTCGCCCGCCTCGATCGGCAGGTACGGCGCCTCCGGGCCCAGCCGGTGCCGCAGCCCGAGGGCCTGGGCGGTGACGGCCAGCTTGGCCTCGTCCCAGGAGAGGTCCTCGGCTGCGGTGCTCGGGTTGGCCTCGTCGGGGTTGGCGTGGCTCGCGTGCGCCTGGGCCGACGAGAGCATCCGGCGGCGGAGCTGGAAGTCCACCGGCCGGCGGTTGTCCGGGTCGACCAGGGAGAAGTCGGTGATCTCGTTCCCCCAGTACAGGTCGGGCACGCCGGGCAGCATGAGCTGGACGAGCTTCTGCCCCAGCGAGTTGGACCTGGCGTACGGCTCGATCCTGGCGGCGAACTCCGCGATCGAGGGACCGCACTCCTCCACCGCGCGGGTGACGAAGTCGCGGATGCCCCGCTCGTAGGCCGGGTCCGGGGTGGCCCAGGAGATCGAGGTCTTGGCCTCGCGGGCCGCCTTGAACAGGTAGTCGAAGAAACGGCCCGGGTCGATCGGCCAGGACGCCATCAGGTTCTGCCAGGCCAGGTAGTCCAGGGCCGGGTCGAAGGAGACCTTCGCCGACCACTCGCCGACCGCCGCCGCCCACTCCGCCGGCATCTCCGACAGCACGGCCAGCCTGGCCCGCACGTCCTCGGAGCGCTTGGTGTCGTGGGTGGACAGCGTCGTCATGGTGGCCGGGGACATCCTCCGGCAGAACGCGTGGAACTCCTCGACGGACTCGCCGAACCGGTCGGGCTCGCCGCCCACCTCGTTCAGGCAGGACAGCGGGTACCACCGGTACAGGGCGGTGTCCTCGACGCCCTTGGCCATCACCGGCCCGCAGGTCTGCTGGAAGCGGGTGACGGCCTCGGCCGGCCCGTGCAGCACCTGGCGGACGACCTCGTCGACCGGGGCGCCCTCGGGCAGGTGCCCGGCCGCGATCCGCCCGGCCTCCTCGACGATCCGCGCCGACGCCTCGGGCACCGGCTCTCCCGGCACCGCGTAGGCCCGGTAGACCGGCATGGCGGCGAGCAGTTCCACCAGGGTCCGCCGGTCGGAGCCGGTCAGGGCGTGCAGCCGGTCGATCTCGGAGCCGAAGAACAGGTTCAGGACCTCGGTCTTGGACTCGCGGACCACCTGGGCGTAGTCGGACGGCCCGCCGGTGTGCGTGGTGTACAGCTCGACCAGCGGTTCCTTGCCGGCCGGGTCGACGAACAGGCCGGTGATGCGGTTGAGCACGTCGTAGCCGGTGGTGCCGTCGCACTCCCAGTCGGCGGGCAGCCGCTCGGAGCCGACCAGGATCTTCTCGGCCACGGTCCACAGGCCCGAGGCCGCGCGCAGCCGCGACAGGTAACCGCGCGGCTCGGCCAGCCCGTCGGGGTGGTCCACCCGCAGCCCCTGGATGACGCCCTCCTTGACCAGGGCCAGGATGAGGGCGTGCGTGTCGTCGAAGACCTCCGGGTCCTCGACGCGCAACCCGATCAGCGAGGAGACGTCGAAGAAGCGGCGGTAGCCGGGGCCGCGCCGCCAGTCGACCAGCCGGTAGTGCGTGTCGGGCAGCGGGAACTCGTGGTCGTGGTAGCGCAGCACGTCGCCGTCGGCCACGACCTCCTCCGGGTCGCCGCCGAGGACGGGCATGTTGACCCTGCCCTCGCCGCCCTCCCAGTCGATGTCGAACCAGGAGGCGTACGGCGAGTCGCGCCCCTCCTTGAGCACCGACCAGAGCTGGGCGTTGCCCGACTCGGGCACCGGGATCGTCATGTGGTTGGGCACGATGTCGACGACGATGCCGATCCCGTGCTGGGCCAGCGTCGCCGACAGCTCGCGCAGGCCCTCGGCGCCGCCGAACTCCTCGCGGACGCGCGAGTGGTCGGTCACGTCGTAGCCGTGCCGCGACTCGGGCACGGCCTGCAGGATCGGCGACAGGTAGACGTGGCTGACCCCCAGGTCCCGCAGGTACGGGGCGAGCTCGGCCACCTTGTCGAACCCGAAGTCGGGGGTGAGCTGGAACCGGTACGTCGACAGCGGCACCTCGTAGGAGCCGGGTGAGGGCAGCGGGATCTGCCCGTCGGTCTCCAGCGGCGCCGGATCGACGATCTCGTCGACGTCCTCGCCGGTCCTGGCGCCGGGCACCGTCTCGGCGGGCGGGACGTCCGGAGCGCCCTGCTGCGGTACGGTCCCGGGCTCGGGGACGGTCCCGGGCTCGGGGACAGGCTCGGGGACAGGGGCCGGCTCCGGAACGGGAGCGGGCTCGGCCGGGGCGGGCCCGGTCAGGACGGGCCCGGCCGGGGCGGGCTCGGGAACGGGCTGGACCATCGGCTCAGACACGGCGCAACACCCTCACCGAGCGGCCGACCACCGGCACGCTCTCTCCGGCCCGGCACAGCCGGGTGTCGATCGTGATCGGCATCGCCGTGTCGATCTCCGTCAGCCACATCTCGCCGTAGTCCTTCGGAAGGGTGAACTTGATGACGTCGTGGTGGGCGTTGAACAGCAGCAGGAACGAGTCGTCGGTGATCTGCCGGCCCCGGCGGTCGGGCTCGGTGATGGCGTCGCCGTTCAGGAAGACGGCCAGCGACTTGGCGTAGCCCACGTTCCAGTCGGCGTCGGTCATCTTCTCGCCCTTGGGGGTGAGCCAGGCGATGTCGCTGAGGTTGTCCTCCGACCCCCGTACCGGCCGGCCGTAGAAGAACCGGCGCCGCCGGAAGACCGGGTGGTCGGCGCGGAGCTTGGCCACCCGCCGGGTGAACTCCAGCAGCAGCCAGTTCTCCCTGACGTCGGACCAGTCGACCCAGCTGAGCTCGTTGTCCTGGCAGTAGACGTTGTTGTTGCCCCGCTGGGTGCGGCCCAGCTCGTCGCCGTGGGAGAGCATCGGGACGCCCTGGGACAGGAACAGCGTCGTCAGGAAGTTGCGCTTCTGCTGCTCGCGCAGCGACTCGATGGCCAGCGAGGCCGGCCCCTCCTCGCCGCAGTTCCACGAGCGGTTGTCGTCGGCGCCGTCCCGGTTTTCCTCGCCGTTGGCCTCGTTGTGCTTGCCGTTGTAGGACACGAGGTCCTGCAGGGTGAAGCCGTCGTGGCAGGTGACGAAGTTGATGGAGGCGGCCGGGCGGCGGCTGTCGTCCTGGTAGAGGTCGCTGGAGCCGGTCAGCCGGGAGGCGAACTCGGGCAGCGCGGCGGGCTCTCCCCGCCACAGGTCGCGGATCGTGTCGCGGTACAGGCCGTTCCACTCGGTCCACCGGGCCGGGAAGTTGCCCACCTGGTAGCCGCCGGGACCGACGTCCCACGGCTCGGCGATCAGCTTGACCTGGGAGAGCACCGGGTCCTGCTGGACCAGGTCGAAGAAGGCGCTCAGCCGGTCGACCTCGTGCAGCTCCCGCGCCAGCGTCGAGGCCAGGTCGAACCTGAAGCCGTCCACGTGCATCTCGATGACCCAGTAGCGGAGCGAGTCCATGATCATCTGCAGGACGTGCGGGGAGCGCATGAACAGGCTGTTGCCGGTGCCCGTGGTGTCCATGTAGTACCGCTTGTCGTCGTCGACCAGACGGTAGTACCCGGCGTTGTCGATGCCCCGCATGCTCAGCGTCGGGCCCAGGTGGTTGCCCTCGGCGGTGTGGTTGTAGACCACGTCGAGGATGACCTCGATGTTCGCCTCGTGCAGGGCCTTGACCATGGCCTTGAACTCCAGCACCTGCCCGCCGCGCTGCCCGGTGCTCGAGTAGGCGTTGTGCGGCGCGAAGAAACCGATGCTGTTGTAGCCCCAGTAGTTCGTCAGCCCGCGGTCGGACAGGATGTGGTCGGTGACGAACTGGTGCACCGGCATCAGTTCGAGCGCGGTCACCCCGAGCGACGTCAGGTGGTCGATGATCTCCGGGTGCCCGATCGCGGCGTAGGTGCCGCGGATCCGCTCGGGGATCTTCGGGTGGTTGATCGTCAGGCCCTTGACGTGCGCCTCGTAGATCACCGTGTTGTGGTACGGCGTGCTCGGCGGCCGGTCGTGCCCCCACCCGAAGAACGGGTTGATCACGACGGACTTCGGCATGAACTCGGCCGAGTCGGCGTCGTTGAGGCTGTCGGGCTCGCCGAAACGGTAGCCGTACACGGCCTCGTTCCAGTTCACGTCGCCGTCGATCGCCTTGGCGTAGGGATCGAGCAGCAACTTGGCGGGGTTGCATCGCTGCCCCGCCGCCGGGTCGTACGGGCCGTGGACGCGGTAGCCGTACCGCTGCCCCGGGCCGACGCGCGGCAGATATCCGTGCCAGACGAAGCCCTCACACTCGGTGAGAGGGACCTTCGTCTCCTGATTGTCATCGTCGAACAGGCACAGTTCGACGCGTTCCGCGGCCTCGGTGAAAAGCGCGAAGTTGGTTCCCGCGCCGTCGTAGGTGGCCCCCAGAGGATAGGGATCACCCGGCCAGATCTCGATCATTACACCGCCCCTTCAGCGGTGGACAGATATGCCCCGTGTTCGCCGTGGCATGCATACATTCCCACTCCTGTGTCTCTGATCTCACCGGCCGGGCGCGTCACGCCGCCACGAGCCTAGGGCGAACCCGGCTCCAGGCGTCCGACCAGTGCCCGGACGGCGGGTTCGTACACGCGCAGGCCCGCCCGCGCCACGAACGTCCCGGCCGCGCGCAGGTGGGCCGCGGCCCGCTCCTCGTCGCCGGCCAGCAGGGCCAGCCTGCCCAGGCAGAGGTCGGCCTGCGACCAGCCGAGCAGCCGTCCCGCGTGCGGGGCGAGCAGGCCGTACAGGACCTCTCCGGCGGCCTCGTCGCCGAGCGCGTCGCAGATCTCGCTGACGGCGTCCGCCACGAACCGGTAGGCCAGCTCCGGGCCGATCGCGGCGAAGCCGTCCCGGGCGAGGGCGTCGAGGATCTCGCGCGCCTCGCCGGTCCTGCCCAGGTCGACCAGGGCCAGGCAGCGCAGGATCGTCCAGGGCCGCTGGCCGGGACGCAGGGCGAGCATCTCCCCGGCCAGCGCGAGCGCCCGGCCGGCCTCGCCCCCGGCCCGCAGGGACAGGAAGCGGAACGTCTCGCGGCGCAGCAGCGCGTCGTCGCGGCCCAGCGCGCCCTCGGGGTGGGCGGCCCCGGAGGCGTCGGCCGCGGCGAGCGCGCCGACGAGGTTCCCGGACAGGTAGGCGCGGACCGCGGCCTGCCACTCGGCGAGACTGACCATCGAGGGGAGCCGGAGCCGGCCGGCGTTCTCCCGCAGCCAGGCCAGCGACTCCGCGGCGGCCTCCGCCTCGCCCCGGGCCATCAGCTCGACGTACGCGTTCTCCCTGCCGATCCACTCGGTGACCAGGTCCCCGGTGCGGCGGCCGATCTCCACGATCTCGGCGACGGCCGCCCGCCCGCCCTCGTGGTCGTGGCCGGAACGCAGCAGGATCTCCAGCGCGATCAGCGTCCTGGACAGGGTCGCCTCGTCACCGCCTCGGCGGGCCAGCGACACCGCCTCCCGCGCCAGCTCCACGCTCCGCCCCACCGGCCGGGAGGTCGAGCCGGTCAGCGCGGCGGCCGCGAGCAGCCTGGCCCGCCAGGGCGAGTCGGAGGCCAGGCCGGAGGCGAGCACCCGGCCGATGCGCTCGGCCATCCGGGCGATGCCGGTCATCTCCTCGTACATGGCCAGGTGGAGCGGGTCGGAGAAGCCGAGCACCGCCCTGGCCAGCCGGTCGTCGTCGCCGAGCTCCTCGGCGAGGTCCGCCGCCGCCTCCAGCGAGGCGTGGGCCGCGCCGCTCGCCCCGGCGGCCGCCTGGGCCTCGGCCAGGTCGAGCAACAGGTCGCAGCGGAGCGCGGCGTCCGGCTCGGGCAGCCGGTCGACCAGCGCGAGCGCCTTCTCCAGGCCCTCAACCGCGTCCTCGTGGGCGAACCGGGCACCGGCCCAGGCCGCCGCGCGCCGGGTGTAGCCGATCGCCCTGGCCGTCGTCTCCGGGCCGAGCAGGCCCTCGCGGCAGTGGTGGGCGATCTCGCTCAGCCGCGTCCCGCTCCGCTCCTGGAGCACCTCGGCGATCCGCGCGTGCGTCCTCCTGCGGCGCAGCGGCGGCAGCGCCTCGCGCAGCACGTCGCGGACGATGTCGTGGACGAACCGGCAACCGGGCCCGTCCTCGGCGACCAGCAGCCGGGCCTGCACGGCGGCGTCGACGATGTCGAGCACCCGTTCCGGGGACGGCCCGGCCACCCGGGTCAGCACGTCCAGGTCCGCCTCCCGGCCCAGCAGCGCCGCGGCGGTCAGCACCTCCTCGGTGCCGGGCGGCAGGCCCGCCAGCCGGCCGCGCACGACGTCCGACAGCGCCTCGGGGGTCTCGCCGAGCTGGAGCGCCTCGCCCAGGAAGAACGGGTTTCCCGCGGTGAGCCTGCCCATCTCGGCCGCCCTGCCCGGGTCGGCGCCGGCCCGTCGCAGGTACTCGCGGATCTCCCCCTCGGCCAGGCCGCGCACCGGGAGCCGCCGCACGTGCGGCAGCCGTGCCAGCGCGCCCAGCGTGCGCTCCAGCGGCCCGCCGTCCCGCCCGCCGGTGTCGCGGTACGTCGCCACCACGGCCAGGTCCGGGCAGAGCCGGGTGGAGGCCAGGAACTCCAGCAGCCGCAGCGACGAGGGGTCGGCCCACTGCAGGTCGTCGAGGACCACCAGCGTCCGGCCGTGCTCGTTCAGCAGCCGGGCGAACGCCTCGTACAGCTCGAACTGCCCGGTCGCGGCCGTGCCGCCCGGCGCTCCCGGCGCTCCCGGCGCTCCCGGCGCTCCCGGCGTTCCCGGCGTTCCCGATCGCGCCCCGGCGCCGATGAGGTGCGCCAGGTCCCCGTCCCCGCCGACCAGCCCCCGCACGGCCTGCGTCCAGGGCCAGAACGGGGGCGCGCCCGCGTCGTCCCAGCAGCGGCCCCACGCCACCCGGTGGCCCCGGGCCCGGGCGGCGTCGGCCGCGTGCTCGGCGAGGCGGGTCTTGCCGATGCCCGGCTCACCGGCGATCAGCACCACCCGGTGCCCGTCCCCGGCGGCCATCCGCTCCAGCACCCCGGCCTCGGCGTCCCTGCCGACCAGCCCGTCGTCCCGCCCGGCCTCGGTGGCCGGCCCCGTCCCGGCGTCCCCGCCCGCGCTCGTCGCGCCCGCCCCGTTCGTCTCGTCCGCGACGTCCGCCGTACCCGGTGCGCCCGGCGCGCCCCTCGCGCCCGCCTCGCCCGCCGGGGGACGTGGGGTCAGCGCGGGGTCCTGGGCCAGGATGCGCCGCTCCATCTCCCGGGAACCCGCGCCGGGGTCCAGCCCCAGGTCCTCCATCAGCAGCCGCCGCCCCTCGGCGAGCACGGCGAGCGCGTCGGCCTGCCGCCCCGCCTGGTACAGGGCGTGCGCCGAGAGCGCGCGCAGCCGCTCCCTGAACGGCTGCGCGGCGACCAGCTGGGCCAACCGGCCGTTCAGCGACGCCCCCCGCCCCAGCGCCAGCTCGGACGCGGCCAGGTCCTCCTCGGTCGTCAGCCGGAACTCGGCCAGGTGCGCGCCCTCCTCCGCCGCCCAGGAGGAGGCCGTCAGGTCCGCGAGCGGCTCGCCGCTCCACTCCCCCAGCGCCCGCCGCAGCTCCCGGGCCGCCCCGTCGTGGTCGCCCGCCGCCGCCCGGCTCGTCCCGGCGGCCACGCGCTCCCGCGCCCGGCCCAGGTCGATCGAGGCCGCGGGGACGTCCAGGACGTACCCGCCCGGCCTGGTGACGAGGACCGCCGGGGCCACCCCGCGTGTCCTGCCGGGCTCGAAGACCCTGCGGAGCTTGGAGATGTACGCCTGCACGGTGTTGAGCGCCCCCGGAGGGGGTTCGTCCTCCCAGAGCACGCCGATCATCCGCTGCGGCCCGACCGGCCGCGGCGCGGCGAGGACGCACATGGCCAGCACCAGCCGTTGCTGGTAGGGGCCGGTGTCCAGCGCCGTCCCGTCGTCGGCGATCACCCCGACCGGGCCCAGCACACGAAAGTCCATCCGGCCCACCTCGCATTGAACTGCGCCGATAGTACCTTTCGCCTGCCGCGCCGAGCCTCGGCCCACCGGCCCTCACCTGCCGGCCTTGACCCACCGGCCTTGACTCCGATGGCCTTGAACCGCCGGTCCTCACCGGCCGGCCGTTCCCCGCGGGCCCGGTCAGCCCCGGCTTCCCGAGAAGGGGGACTCCCTGCGCCCGTGCCCGCCCGGCCCGGCGGCCCACGCCCGCTCGTCGCGGATGACCTCGACCGCGACCAGCGCCGGGTGGCGAGGATGGGCGGCGATCCGCACCAGCGGCGCCAGACAGCAGATCGCCAGCACCTCTGCGGCGTCCTCCAGGTCGGAGACCGTGGTCCCGGCCCGGCACCAGAGCCAGGCCCGCTCCCCGAACGGGGTCGCCACCGTCCGCAGGACGTGGGGCGCGCGGCCCCTCCGGTTGACGACCAGCGCCTCCACGCAACCGGAGCGGACACGGTGCGCGGTGAACACGCACCGGCACCGCCCCCACACCTCGGCCCGCGCGACCGGCACCGCCCCCACCACGAGGGCGAGCAGCGCCACGGTCGCGAGCACCCAGCCCCAGTCGAAGATCCTCACCGCGACGACGACGGCGACCGGCACGACCAGGACGAGGCCGATCTCGTACCGCCACTCCCAGATCAGCCCGAGCGGCCCGGTCCGCGCCTGAGGGATGATCGCCGCCCGCCGCGTCGCGGAGAGCTGACCGAACCGGGGCTCCTCACTTCTCACGGCTCGCCCCCGCGTTGAGCCGTGCTATCCGCCCGTCCCCCCCGCAGAGCCCGCACACGTGATCGTCCCGCCCGGTCCACCCCGCGCCCCGGCACAGGCCGCATCTCTGCAGCGCGTCGAACTGCGGGGAACGGTACCTGCGCGTGAACGGACGGCTCCGGTCGATCTCCCAGCCCAGCACCCCGGCGAACGCGTCGATCTCCCCGAAGATCCAGTTGTCCAGCGCCCGGAGACAGGTGATCGCTAAGCTTCGTACTCGGATCGAGAGGCTTCTCCCGCCTTCGATGTCGTGCTTCAAGGCTCCACCCCCTGAAGATTCGCCCCCTTGGGGCCTTGCCTGTCCCTCTACCCAACCTTGTGCCGATGACAACACGATTATGGCAATTGCCATGTAGGATTTGCCGGAGGATCTTTCCGTTGGTTCTTGCCGCCGCTCCGTACACGCGTTGTACCGGGGGCTGGACAGAGACCGGCCCGCCGTCTGCGGCATCGAGAAGAGGTTGCGCCGATGGCTGAGAACAATCCGACCCTGCGCCGACGCCGACTCGGGGGCCGGTTGCGAGAACTGCGCAAGGCGGCCGGGCTGACGGTCGAGCAGGCGGCCGAGGCCCTGCTCTGCACCCCTTCGAAGATCAGCCGTATAGAGAACGCACAGCGCGGCGCCAGCCAGAGAGACGTACGCGATCTCTGTGCCGCCTACGGCATCGAGGACGAGGAGCTGATCGAACAGCTCATGACGCTGGCCCGCGAGATACGGAAACCGGGCCTGAAATACGAACACGGCGATCTCGGCAACGACATGCTGTACACGTACATGGAACTGGAGGCCGGAGCGGCGTCGATCACCGAGTTCCAGACCGCGTTCTTCCCCGGCCTGCTCCAGACGGAGGACTACGCCCGGGCCCTGATCCACGGCCTGCTGCCCCGGATGGAATCCGACGTGCTGGAGCGGCGTGTCGCCGCTCGCATGGCGCGGCAGCGTGCCCTACTGGAGAGGGCCGACCCTCCCCGCTACTGGACCTTCATCGACGAGGCCGTGCTGCACCGGCGGGTCGGCAACCTTGAGATCATGACGGCCCAGATGGAGCATGTCCTGGTGGTCGCCGAGAAACGTCACGTCACCCTCCAGGTCGTTCCGTTCGACAAGGGTGCCTACATGGGGGCCGGCAGCCCGTTCGTCTTCCTGGAGATGGGCGAGGGCACGGGCTCGGACGTCGTCTACATCGAGATCCTCGTCCGGAACGAGTACTTCGAGCGACCCGATGACCTGAAGGTGCACCGTGAGGCGATCGACCAGATCCGTGCCACGGCACTGGACCCCAAAGATTCCCTGAAGTGCATCAAAGAGATGATTCGGACATATAAAGCCCAAATATGAATTTAACATCCATACGTAAGAGGCCATGCCACAATGGTGACCCGGGACGCCCTGCGCAACAGGAGTCCCATTTTCACCAAAGACACCGGGAGTGTCAATGAACTCACCGCAAGGCACGACCACTCCCCCCATGGAGTGGCGCATTTCCTCCTACTGCAACGGAGGTAACTGCGTCCAAGTCGCCTTTGCGCCCGATACGGTCAGCGTTCGCGATTCCAAGGTTCTCGACGGCCCCGTGCTGCGCTACTCGCCCGGCGATTGGTCCGCCTTCGTGAGGGCCGTCAAGCAGGGCGCATACGACCGTTATTAGATGCCGTAACCGTGTGCCGGGACCGAAACCAGCGGCCCCGGTACACGGTTAAGCCCAAAAGAGACATTCACATTTTCTGGACATATATTACGATACTCCCGGCATGACATCTCGGCTTCATAATCGATCTTCTGGGAGAGCGTATGACGGGCCGATCTACGTTCAGCGACAGCGTCTGGCATCGACCGGCGTGCAACAACGGAGAGTGCGTAGAGGTGGCCTTCGAGCACGGCAGCGTCGGCGTGCGCGACGGCAAGAACGGCGCGAACGGACCGATCCTCACCTTCACCGCCACGGAGTGGACCTCCTTCGTCCGATCCGTCCGCCGAGGACGCTTCGACATCTCCTGGCTGCGGCGGATCACCCGCAGGAGCAGGAGGTTTGGCCGCTGATGGATGGGTAGTTCCAGCGTCCTCACGATCGGAGGACGCGAAGCATGGGTGGATTCAAGAAGTTCCTGCTGAGGGGCAACCTCGTCGAGCTGGCCGTGGCGGTCGTCGTCGGAGCGACCTTCAGCGGGCTGATCCAGGCACTGGTCAAGGACCTCATCACCCCCCTGATCGGGGCCGTGACGGGTGGCAGGCAGCCGGACTTCTCGCAGTACGTGTTCACGATCAACGGCTCCAAGTTCATGTACGGCGACTTCATCAACCACCTGCTGACCTTCCTCATCATCGCCGCGGTCGTCTACTGGCTGGTCGTGATGCCGATGACCCGCCTGATCGGTTTCTTCGACAGGGACAAGAAGGCCACCGAGAAGGAATGCCCGGAGTGCCTGAGCGACATTCCGATCGACGCCAAGCGTTGCGCGTTCTGCACCGTGGAACTGTCGCGGGTCGCCGTCGGCGACCGGCCTCCGGCGTAACCGGCGACGCGCGAGAGAAGTGCCCCGTACGACGGCCTGCCGCTTCCGGAGAGCACGGGCTCACGATTCCGCAGACGATGGCGGTCACCGACCGGTGGATCGGCCAGAATGGACGCTTAACGTCAGATATCTCGTTGAATCTTACCGAAGTAAGTGAGCGACGATGGCCAGTACCACACCTACTCTCCGTGGCCGTCAACTGGCGGCTCGCCTGCGAGCGCTACGTGAGAAGGCCGGCCTCACCGTCAAAGAGGCCGCCGAAGGCATCGAATGTTCACCTGCGAAGATTCAGCGCATCGAGAACGCTCAACGCGGCGCCATTCCCCGTGAAGTGCGGGACCTGTGCCTGTTGTACGGGGTGCGGGAGCAGGACGAGATCGACACCCTGATGGAGATGGCCCGCGAGGCCAAACAGGCCGGAATCCATCTCGACATAGGCTCCGCCTCCGTCGAGAAGATCCTCCGTACCTATGTCGGGCTCGAGGCGGCGGCCTCGTCCATCTGGGAATTTCAGACCGCCCTCGTCCCCGGCCTCCTCCAGACCGAGGAATACGCCCGCACCCTCACCGGCGGCATGCTTCCGCAGATCACCCCCGACGTCCTGGACACCCGCGTCGCGATCCGCGTCAAGCGGCAGGAGATCCTCACGCGTCCCGACCCGCCGAAGTACTGGGCGGTCATGGACGAGGCGGTGCTGCGTAAGAGGATAGGCGGCGACGGCGTCATGCACGAGCAACTGCTGCACGTGACAGAGATCGCCAGGTTACCCAATGTGACCATTCAGGTCGTCCCCTTCGAGGCAGGCGCCCACATGGGAATCAACAATCCTTTCGTCCTTTTCGAGATCCCGGACTCCAAGATCCCGGACATCGTCTACCTGGAATCCATGACCACGGAGAGATATCTCGAGAAGGCGGTCGATACGGCCCCGTACAAGGAGGCGAAGGAACACATCATCGCAGCGGCGCTCAGCCCGCGAAATTCAATGGAGAAGATCGAGGAGATGAGCAGGAATTATTCGGCCGACTGATTCACCTGGTACAGGTTTACCGGAGGTGAGAACAGTGACGTCATCGGAGTTCGCAGGATCGCCAGACCTGCCGTGGCGTGCATCCAGTTTCTGCAACAACGGATCATGTGTCGAGGTGGCCCGTCTTCCGAACGGCGGAATGGCGGTGCGAGACAACAAGCTCGGCGACGACAGCCCCGTACTGCGCTTCACGCCGAGAGAGTGGGAAAGCTTCGTCGAGAGTGTGAGGTCCGAGATCCCCTGACGGGAAAACGTTTCTCGTATTTCACTCCGACGACCGCAGGACCTCCGCTCATCGACCCGGTCGCCCTCCTGAAGCGGTTCAATTCCTTTCCCCGCAGGCGCCGTGAACGAAATGGCGCCTTCTGGAGTCGCGCCCTTCACCGGAAGACCGGCACATGCGGACCGCCCGGGTCGGCAGGCCGTGTCGCCCGGGGGACAATGGGGTCGTGAGCTTCGAACTGGCCGTCTGGTACGAGCCCGAGCCGATCACCCGGGAACGCGCCCGGGACGTCTTCCGGGCGGCGCGTCACGCGGCGCCGGAGGGCGCACCGGCACGTCCCGGTGAGGCCGGGATCCCCGGGGAGCGCCGCGACGGGCCGGTGGGCCCCGGGGACGGGATCCTCGGTGAGACCGAGGGCGCGGAGCCCCATCCCGGGGTGGTCGCGTTCGCCGGGCGTCTTCCCGGTGCCGAGTGGCTCTCCCCGGGTGTCGTCCTGGTCACCCTGGTCCCGGAACGGGCCGACGAGGACTCGGCCGAGGTCTTCGCGCTGGCGGCCGGGTGCGGGCTGGTCTGCTACGACCCGCGGCGGCACCTGGTGCACAACCTGGAGCCCCGGGGCGTCCACCCCGCCATGGAGATGCGCACGGGCGACGGGATGATCGTGGTCGGCCCCGACCTGGGGCTCGTCTCGGACGCGCTCACCACCCTGTCCCCGCAGAACCCCTTCATGGCACTGGTCGTCTTCGGCGAGCACTTCGTCCAGACCTCCCCGGAACCGTCCGGCTACGAGCTGGAGTACCGCGACAGCGTGCGCGGGCTGATGTTCCGCACGCACGTCGCCGACCTCGCCGCGGTCCAGGACGCCTTCGTCGAGTACGCCACCGGTGGGCGGGCCTTCATGGACCGTCACGACTGGCGGCCCGTCTGACCTTCGTCCGAAGGCCTGTTCCCCCTTCCCGATGTCCGAGGTGTCTCCCGGTCCTGCGAGCCGGCCGCTCTCGCGGGGTGACCGGGAACGTCGGAGGTCGTTCCGCGACTCGCGGAGCCGGCCGGGGGTCCCTGCCGACGAGTGTCCTCACCCGGATCCGACCGGTGTGATCTTCTCCTCGCCGAGCCGTGCCTGGAGGTCGTCGAGAAGAGCGCGCAACAGGTCCGTCAGGGCGGTCCGCTGCTCCGCGGTGAGCCCGGAGATCAGGTCCGCCTCCCGGCCGAGCACCCGGTCGACGAGCCGCTCGACCAGCGCGTGTCCTTCGGGGGTGAGGGTCACCACGACGGATCGCGAGCCGGCGCCGAGCGGTTCCCTGACGACGAGTCCCTCGGCCTCGGCACGGGCCACCCGCTGGGAGATGGCCCCGGCGGTGACGTGCGCGCGCTCGACGAGCTGACGGGTGGTCAGCCGGTACGGCGGCCCGCTGCGCCTGAGCACGCTGAGCAGGTCCAGGATCGCCGGGTCGGCGTCCACGGCGGCGAGCATCCGCCGGCGGTCGTCCCCGAAGATCTTGGCCAGTTGCCAGATCCGGGTGACGACGCCGATCCCCTCGACCGGGGTGCCGGGGCGCTCGCGAAGCCAGGCGAGCGTGATGGCGTCCACCGGGTCGTTCTCGTCCATGATGTCCCCTCCGATTTGCATTTAGGTCTAAACGACACCTATCGTTTAGACCTAAACCTAGCTTAGGGAGTAATCATGACACGCACTGTGGTGGTCACCGGCGCAGGTACCGGCATCGGCCGCGCGGTGGCGGCGGCGTTCGCCGAGGACGGCGACGACGTCGTGATCACAGGTCGTCGCCCCGCGCCCCTCCAGGCGGTCGCCGCCGAGCTCGGCGCCCGCGCCCTCGTGTGCGACGCCGGCGACCCGGACGAGGTGGAGGCGCTGCTGGAACGGCTTCCGGCCTCGGTCGACGTGCTGGTGAACAACGCGGGCGGCAACACCGACTTCGACCGGCAGACCTCGTCGAACCTGCGGGAACTGGCCGACAACTGGCGGGCCAACATCGAGGCCAACCTGCTCACCGCGGTCCTGATGACCACGGCCCTGATCGACCGCCTGGCCGAGGGCGGGGCCGTGATCAGCATCGGCTCGATCGCCGCGGACAAGGGCGCCGGCGCGTACGGCGCGGCCAAGGCCGGGCTGGCCTCGTGGAACGTGGAGCTCTCCGCCGGGCTCGGGCCGCGCGGAGTGACCGCCAACGTCGTCTCCCCCGGCTACATCGCCGACACCGAGTTCTTCCGCGACCGGCTGACGGCCGAGCGCCGGCGTTCCCTCGTGTCGGCGATCCCCACCGGGCGCCCCGGAACCCCGCGGGACGTGGCCGGCGCGGTGAGCTTCCTGGCCTCCCCCGCCGCCCGGCAGATCACCGGCCAGGTCATCGCCGTCAACGGGGGCGAACACGCCACCCGCTGAACGCCGGCCCTCGTAGCCCGGCGGGTCGTCGGAGAACGAGGGAGGAACCTCCCCGGGCGGTCACTCGCCGGGGAAGCGGACCCCCACCTGCGAACGGACCTCGTCCAGGGTGCCCATCACGTCCAGCGTCGCCCGCCAGGGCATCAGCGGGCTCTCCAGCAGGCCCTCGCGCAGGCAGCGCATGGCCTCGGCGGCCTCGTGCAGCATGCCCTTCCCCTCGAAGGGGACGTGGAAGGTCTCCGGCTCGCCCTCCGTGCGGTGCAGGGTGAAGGTGTCGGGGCGGAAGAACGGGCCCGGCACCTCGATCCGGCCGAGCGGGCCGGAGACGGACGCGACGACCGGGCTGTGCGTGGTGATGCCGCAGGACAGCAGGGCGACCGCACCGCTGTCGTAGCCGAGCAGCACGCCGGTGTTCTCGTCCACCCCCTCGGGGGTCAGCCGCGCCCAGGACCGCACCCCGGCGGGGGCGCCGAGCACCATGTGGGCGAAGGAGACGGGGTAGACGCCCACGTCGAGCAGCGCGCCACCGCCCAGTTCCGGGTTGCGGAGCCGGTGGTCGGGCGGGACGGAGACGGAGAACCCGAAGTCGGCGTGGACGGTGGCGACCGGGCCGATGGCGCCGCCCTCGATCAGCTCCATGATCGTGCGGACGGCCGGGATGCAGCGCGTCCACATGGCCTCCATCAGGAACAGGCCCCGCTCGCGCGCGAGGTCGACCAGATCGGCGGCCTGGGCCCGGTTGAGGGTGAACGCCTTCTCGCACAGGACGGCCTTGCCGCCTTCGAGGCAGGTCCGTACGGCGTCGTGGTGGGCGTTCTGGGTGTTGGCGACGTAGACGATGTCCACGTCGGGGTCGGCGGCCAGCTCCGCCCAGCTTCCGTGGGCCCGGGGGATGCCGTGCCGGTCGGCGAAGGCCCGCGCGGACCCCTCCGACCGCGATCCGACCGCGACCACCTCGGCGTCCGGCAGGAGCTTCAGGTCCTCGGTGAAGGTGGCGGCGATGCCGCCGGTCGCCAGAATGCCCCACTTGATCGGCTTAATCGCGCTCATAGCCTCATATCTCACCATGAGTCGTTCTCCAGTGGTCGGCCGGTACGGATCCCGGCCCCACGCGCCCCCGCGGGCGGGCGTCACGGGGCCGGTGATCGCGCGGGGGACGCCCGGCCCGCGGGACCGTCGGTCACGCGGGAGGGACTCGGCCCGCGGGACCGGCGGTCGCCGGGGAGACGCTCAGCCGCGCGTGTCGGCGAGCAGGGCGTTCAGCACCAGGTCGGGATGGTCGCGCATCACGCCCCGCATCCGCCACTCGTCGGTGAACAGCGCCAGCAGGACCCCGTCCAGCGACCGGGTGAAGACCTCCACGCCGCGCTGGCGGGCCAGGATCGGCGCCGACTCGGCGTCGGTGAGCCTGGCGATGCCGAAGTCGAGGCGGTCCATCAGGATCTCGGTGTTGAACTCGGCGGCCATCCGGTGCTTGACCACGTCGAACTGCATCGGGCCCACCGCGGCGAGCACCGGCGACTGGTCACCGCGGACGTCGGAGCGCAGCACCTGGACCACACCCTCGGCGTCGAGCTGCTCGATGCCCTTGCGGAACTGCTTGGACCGGCTGGAGTCGCGGACCCGGGCGGTGGAGAAGTGCTCCGGGGCGAAGCTCGGGATCCTCGGGAACTCCACGGGCGGGCCGTCGTAGAGGGTGTCCCCCGGACGCAGCGCGCTGGCGTTCACCAGGCCGACCACGTCCCCGGGGTAGGCCTCGTCGATCGTGGCGCGCTCCTGGCCGAAGACCGACTGGGCGTACTTGGTGGCGAACGGGCGGGCGGTGGCCGCGTGGACGAGCACCATGCCGCGCTCGAACCTGCCCGAGCAGACCCTGACGAAGGCGATCCGGTCGCGGTGCGAGGGGTCCATGTTGGCCTGCACCTTGAAGACCAGCCCGGAGAACGGCTCCTCGAGCGGGCGCGGGTCGTCGCGCACGTCCGGTCGGGGGGTGGGCGCGGGGGCGATGTCGACCATGGCGTCCAGCAGGCGGCCGACGCCGAAGTTGGACAGCGCGGCACCGAACAGCACCGGGGTGGACTCGTGCGCCTCGAAGGTCTTCTGGTCGTGGTCGGAGCCGATCGCGGAGAGCAGGTCGATCTCGTCCTTGGCCCGCTCCCAGTCCTCGCCCAGCTCGGCCAGGGCCCGCTCGGCGGTCAGGTCGGTCTCGATGGCCTTGGTGGCGCCGCCGGGGGTGCGGGTGTAGCGGACGATCCGGTCGGCGGTCCGGTCGGCCACCCCGTGAAAGAACCCGCCGGTGCCGATCGGCCAGGTGATCGGCGTGGGCTTCAGGCCGGTCCGCTCCTGGATCTCGTCCAGGAGCTCCAGGGCCTCGCGCCCGGGCCGGTCCCACTTGTTGACGAACGTGATCACCGGGATACGGCGGTGCCGGCAGACCTCGAACAGCTTGAGCGTCTGCGGCTCCATGCCCTTGGCGGCGTCCAGCAGCATGACCGCGCAGTCGACGGCGGCCAGCACCCGGTAGGTGTCCTCGGAGAAGTCGGCGTGGCCGGGGGTGTCGACCAGGTTGAACATGTGCCCGCGGTACTCGAAGCGCAGCGCGGCCGAGGTGATGGAGATGCCCCTGGCCTTCTCCATCTCCATCCAGTCGGAGGTCACCCCGCGCCGTCCGGACTTGCCGTGCACCGCGCCGGCCTGGCTGATCGCCGAGGCGTGCAGCGCCAGGGCCTCGGTCATGGTCGACTTGCCCGCGTCGGGGTGGCTGATCACCGCGAACGTGCGGCGCCGTGCCGCCTCCTGAATGATCGCGGCCATTCCTGGTCTCCTCGGTGCGTAAGTCGCGGAACTCCGGGCACAGTGCGGGAGGCACCAAAGGCCCCGAGAGTGTTCTGAGACAGCTTACGCGCCGCCACAGCCGTCAACAGATGTGGCAACACTTCCCCAGGCCGCTTGCGCCACCATGGTGTTAAGTGGATTGTGGAACATCTCGGTTCGCCCACGCCCATCCCAACTGTCCGAAAGCGGCTTAGCTCGTGCAACTCGACGATCCAGTGGTGTGCATATGATCACGCTGCGTTATACGGCAGGCTCCGACGTGGGCCGGGTCCGCCAAGGCAACGAGGACGCCGCCTACGCCGGCGCACGGCTCCTCGCCGTCGCCGACGGGATGGGCGGTCACGTGGGCGGTGAGGTCGCGAGCTCGGCGGCGATCGCCACCGTCGCGTCCCTGGACCAGGAGTGCCCGGGTGACCTCACCGCCGCGGCCGAGGCCGGGGTCCGCAGGGCCAACCAGCGCCTGCGCGAGCTGGTCGAGGAGGACCCGACGCTCAGCGGCATGGGCACCACCCTGACCCTGATGCTCTGGAACGGCTCGCGCGTCGCCCTGGCCCACATCGGCGACTCCCGCGCCTACCTGCTCCGCAACGGCGACCTCTACCAGATCACCTACGACCACACGCTGGTCCAGACGCTGATGGACGACGGCCGGATCACCGCCGAGGAGGCCGCCCGCCACCCGCACCGGTCGATCCTGTTGCAGGTCCTCGACGGCGGCGAGAACCTCGAGCTCGACCTCTCCCTGCGGGACGCCGAGCTCGGTGACCGCTACCTGCTCTGTTCCGACGGGCTGTCCGGGGTGGTCGAGGCCGAACGGCTCCGGCAGGTGCTCGCCGAGGTCGACGACCTGACGGAGGTGACCCGGCGGCTGATCGAGCTCGCCTGCGAGGCGGGGGGCCCCGACAACATCACCTGCGTGGTCGCCGACGTGGTCGAGGGGGAGATCTCCGACACCCCGGTGGTGGTCGGTTCAGCGGACCCGGTGTAGGGACCGTCCCCGACCGGGGAGGACGGCGGCTCAGCTCCCGGCCCGGGTCTCCGCTCAGCTCCCGGCCGGGGACGTCGGGTCTCCGCTCAGCTCCCGACCGGGGACGTCGGGTCTCCGCTCAGGTCCTGGCCGGGGACGACGGCGGCGGTTATCGTCGGAGATCCACGCTCCTGCCGATCACCGTTGCGGAGGGATGTCCCCGTGTACAAGGAATTCGCCATCGAGGCCGTCGTCTGGCTCATTCCCGTCGTGATCCTCGTCGGTCTCGCCTACATGATCACCCGGCCCGTCTGACCCGCCCGCCCGTCACTCCTCGTACGGCAGCCGTACGGTGACGGTGAGACCGCCGCCGTCGCGCGGCCGGGCGGTGACCGTGCCGCCGTGCGCGCCGGCGACTGCCCGGACGATCGACAGGCCGAGCCCGCTGCCGCGCTCGTGGTCCGGCCGGTCGCCCCCGAGCCGGCGGAACGGCTGGAAGATCGCCTCGACGTCGAAGGGCGACACGGCGGAGCCGGTGTTCGCGACCACCAGCTCCACCGTGTCGCCGCGCCTCCGGCTGGTCACCCATGCCTGGCCGCCCGGCAGGTTGTGCCTGATCGCGTTCTCCACGAGGTTCTGCACCAGCCGCTCGACCAGTGCCGCGTCACCCGCGATCGGCGCGTGCCCGGGCGTGCCGTGCACGACCACCCCGCGCGCCCCGGCCTCGGTCCCCGCCTGGTCCACGACGTGCTCCACCACGTCGGCCAGGTCGAACCGGCTCGGATCGTGGATCACCTGCTCGCCCTCGGCCAGCGCGAGCAGGCCGTCGATGAGCCTCTGGTGCCTGGTGTTGACCAGCAGCAGCGACTCGCCGAGCCGCCGTACCTCCTCGGTCGTGCCGGGCGCGCGGACCGCCACGTCGACCAGTGTGCGGTTGATGGCGAGCGGGGTGCGCAGCTCGTGCGAGGCGTTGGCGATGAACCGCCGCTGCCCGTCCACGACGCGGGCCAGCCGTCCCAGCATGACGTCGAAGATGTCGGCCAGCTCCTTGACCTCGTCCTCCGGGCCCTCGTAGCGGATGCGCCCGGCCAGGTCGTGGCTCTGCGCCACGCGCCGGGCGGCGACGGTGACCCTGCGGGCCGGGTGGAGCGCCCAGCCCGCGGCCCACCAGCCGGCCCCGGCGCCGATCGCGGTGGTCCCCAGCACGACGAGAGCCCCCCAGCCGCGCACGGCGCTCATGGTGTCGCGCAGGTAGAGCCGCCGGACCGCCCGCTCGTAGCCGGTCCGGAAGTCCTCCTCCACGGCCCACCCCCCCGGGACGCGGACCACCGCGGAGGTGTTCTCGTGGGGGAGGGGCTGGAGGTTCTGCCGTACGACGAGAAGGACGGCGCCCAGCAGCAGGACGCCGATCAGGAGGGACATGGCGCCGGACAGCAGCGCGAACCTCGTCCGGACGGTCGTTCTCACGGGATCCGGTACCCGACCCCGGTGACGGTCTCGATGACCTGCGGGTCGCCCAGCTTGCGGCGCAACCTCATCATCGTGGTCCGCACCGTGTTGGTGAACAGGTCGATCTGCTCGTCCCACACCTTCTCCAGCAGGACCTCGGCCGAGACCACGGTGCCGCGGGCGCGCAGCAGCTCGGCGAGCAGGCCGAACTCCTTGCGGGCCAGCGGGACGTAACGGCCGGCCCGGAAGACCTGCCGGTGGACCGAGTCGAGGCTGATGTCCGCGTGCCGCAGGATCGGCGGGTCGGCGGGGCCGGCACGCCGGGCCAGGGCCCGCACCCGGGCCAGCAGTTCCTCGAAGGCGAACGGTTTGCGCAGGTAGTCGTCCGCGCCGAGGGACAGCCCCGCCACGCGGTCCCGCACGTCGCCCGCGGCGGTGAGCATCAGGATGCGGACCGCGCCGCCGGTCTCGACCACCGTCCTGCAGACCTCGTCCCCGTGCGTGACCGGCAGGTCCCGGTCCAGGACCAGCACGTCGTAGTCGCAGGCGGCGAGCCGTTCCAGCGCCGCCCCGCCGTCGTGGACCACGTCCACGACCAGTGTCTCGCCGCGAAGGCCCGCCGCGATCGAGTCGGCGAGCATCTGCTCGTCCTCGGCGATCAGAACCCTCATGTCGTCTCTCCCCCGTTCCTCACCCGTCGCTCCCCCGAGCCTGCCGGGCGGGCATGGCATGCCCGCACGCCGCTCAAGGCTGACAGAGGCGGGATAACGCAGGCGTAACCAGATTCGGTTACGCCCGCCCGACCGTCGGTCCACTGGAGTGCGTCCTGTCCCCCTCTCCGTCTCCGCACCTCCATGGACATCGATGTCGTTCGCCTCGCCCGTCTTCCTGTGGTTCTTCATGCCGGTCACGCTGCTGCTCCACTGGCTGCTTCCGCCGCGGCGGCGCAACGCGGTCGTCGCCGTGGCCAGCCTGGTCTTCTACACCTGGGGCGCCGGGCCGTACGCCGCGCTGCTGCTGTCGGCCGTCGCCGTCAACTACGGCGCCGGTCTCGCACTCGACTCGGCGCGGCTGCGGGACCGGCCCCGGGCACGCCGGGCCGTGCTGCTGGCGACCGCCGGGTGGGACGTGGCGATCCTCGCGGTGTGGAAGTACGCCGGTTTCGCCAGTGCCCAGATCGACGCCCTGGCGGGCGCGCTGGGACTGGGCCACACGCCGATCGTGAACCTCGCCCTGCCGATCGGGATCTCGTTCTTCACCTTCCACCATCTGTCGTACGTGGTGGACGTCTACCGGGGCAGCACCCCGGCCCAGCGAGATCCCGTCCGGTTCGTCACCTACATCGCGATGTTCCCGCAGCTCGTCGCCGGGCCGATCGTCCGCTACCACGAGATCGCCGGGCAGCTCGGCGACACGCGGCGCGACCGGCTCGGCGACCTCGCGGCGGGATTTCCCCGCTTCGCCCTGGGCCTGGCCAAGAAGGTGGTCGTCGCCGACTCGATCGCCCCCGTGGCGGACGCCGCGTTCGCGCACGCGGGCGGTGAGATCACCACTCCCACGGCGTGGCTGGGGGCGCTCGCCTACACCCTGCAGATCTACTTCGACTTCTCCGGCTACTCGGACATGGCCGTCGGCCTGGGCACGATGTTCGGGTTCCGGCTTCCGGAGAACTTCGACCGGCCCTACACGGCGTACTCCGTCACCGACTTCTGGCGGCGCTGGCACATGTCGCTGTCCCGCTGGTTCCGCGACTACGTCTACATCCCGCTCGGCGGGAACCGGGGCGGCGCGGCGCGGACGTACCGCAACCTTTTGATCATCTTCGTGCTCTGCGGCTTCTGGCACGGCGCAGGGTGGACCTTCCTGGTCTGGGGGCTGTACCACGGTCTCCTGCTGGTGGCCGAGCGGCTGCTCGGCTGGGACCGCCCGCCCTCGGGCCTCGCGACCCTCGTGCTGCGCCGCGGCGTGACCCTCCTGCTGGTCGTGGTCGGCTGGGTGTTCTTCCGGGCCCCGAGCATGACCGAGGCCGCGGGCATGCTGCGGGCGATGTTCACCTGGCGGCCGGGCGAGCTCGACGAGTTCGCCGCGTTCGCCGCGACCGACCAGCGGACGCTCGTCCTCGTGCTGGCGCTGGCCGCGGTGGCGCTGCCCTCCGCGCCGGCGCTCGGCCCGCTGGTCGAGTCGGGCCGGGGGCCGGTGGCGCGGGCCGCGCGGGCGGCGCTGACCTGGGTGGCCGCCCCCTACGCGGCGGTGCTGGTCGCCGCGGGCACCTTCAGTCCCTTCCTGTACTACCAATTCTGAACGAGGTCCCCGATGAGGATGCCGATGATCACTGGACGGGCGGAGCCGGTGCCGCCCGCGGAACGGCGCCGCCCGGTGTGGCGACGGCCGCCGGGACGGTGGCCCGGACGGTGGCCGGGACGGCCGGTGAGACGGTGGCCGGGACGGTCGGTGAGACGGTGGCCGGTGACGCTGGCGGCGGTGCTGTTCTTCTTCGGTCCCGCCCTGGCCTTCGTCGCGGGCGAGCGCGCCGAGGAGATCGAGAACCGGAGGCTCCCGTCGTTCCCGGCGTTGTCGCGCGGCTGGGACGCCGTCCCGGAGGCGCAGGCCTGGGCGACCGCCCACCTGCCGCTGAGGCAGCACGCGATACGCGGCAACGCCGTCCTGTCGCGGCTGCTGTTCGGGCACGCGCCGTCGTACGGCAGGTCGGCCGCGGACTACCCCAGGGTCATCGAGGGACGCGACGGCTGGCTCTACTTCGGCGACGACGTGATCGAGGCCTGCCGGCCGCGCCGGTCCGTCGCCGACACCCTCGACCGCCTGCGCCGCCTGGCCGGGATCGTGCGGAAGTCCGGCAGGCGGTTCCTGTTCACCGTGGCCCCCGACAAGACCACGGTGACCCCCGGCCGGCTGCCGGAGCGCTTCCCCGGCCGGGACTGCCTTCGGGAACGCAAGAGGGAGTTCTGGGACGCGCTGCGGGCGGCGCGCCTGCCCGGGTACGTGGACCTCAGGGGACCCCTGGAGCGGGCACAGCGGGAATCCGGCACGCCGGCGTACTGGCGGACCGACAGCCACTGGAACGACCGGTCCGCGGGCCTGTACGGCGCCGAACTGGCCCGCGCCCTCGATCCCGCCCTGGTCGGGCACACGCGGCTGGTCGGGGCCGGGCGGGCGGTGCGCGACGGCGACCTGGGCGCGCTGCTGGGCGTGCCCCACGAGGAGAGCGTCGAGCGGTGGAACCTGGTCAGGGACGGCGTGCGGCCGCTCCGGCGGGACGACCGCGAACTGCCCCTGTCGTTCGGCGTCACCCACGTCTCGGACCGCGCGCCGCTGTCGCGGTCCAGGACGCTGCTCGTCGGCGACTCCTTCACCCGCAACTCGCTGCCGTGGGTGCTGCCCTACTTCGCCGACCTCACCTACCTGCGGAGCGACGCCCCGGCCACGGCGGGGCCGGACCACGTGGCGCGGAAGGTCGCCCGCAGCGAGACGGTGGTGCTGGAGGTCGTGGAGCGCCATCTCGTCGGCGGCCGTGCCGAGATGCTGGACGACGCCGTGCTCGCCGCGCTCGAACGGGCGCTCTGAACCCGCGCGGCGGGCACGTCCCCCGACCCGAATGATTCACCGGATATTTTTCCCTTTGGGGAACTTTCTCCTTTAACAGATCTTTATCTATATATAGTCATGAACGCGTGCTCGGGGGGGCGCGAAACCGGTACGCCAGCAGGGGGATCTCACACGCCGATGGGTCCGTTCGTCGATGCCGCGCTCTCTTTCCCGACCGTTCTTTTCACGTTCATGCTCCTGGTCATCGTCGTCTACTGGGTGCTCGTCGTGGCCGGGGTGTTCGGGTTCGACGACGGCGGCCCCGACGGCACGGACGCCTCCGAGGCGACCGGCGCCGCCGGCCTGATGAGCGGGCTGGGACTCGGCGGGGTCCCGGCCGCGATCGCCGTCTCGCTGCTGGTGACCGTCGCCTGGTTCGCCAGCCTGGTGGGCGGCACCCTGTTCACCGGTACCCCCGCCCTGGTCGCGGTGCTCCTCGGGGCACTTCTCTGCGCCTGGGCGTGCACGCGTCTCGTCGTCGTATCGCTGCGGCGTCTCATCCCGAAGGAGCGCCTCCCCTCCCGCGCCGACTTCGTGGGCCGCGCGTGCGTCATCCGCACCAGGCGGGTCGGCCGCGACTTCGGCCAGGCCGAGGTCACCTCCGCGGACGGCTCCTCCGCTCTCGTGCAAGTACGACAGACCGGCGACGAGGATTTCGCAGCCGGCAGCACCGCCCTGATCTTCGCCTATGACTCCCCCGGCGAATTCTTCTGGGTGATGCCGTACGACGCGGAACTCGACCCCGATCGTCCGATCTAACGAGGGAGCACATGGACGTCATCTCCACCGGACTCGGCATTCTCCTCGCCGTCGTCCTCCTGCTCGTCATCGGCATGCTCTTCCTGATCAGCCGTCTGTTCAACAAGGTGGAACAGGGCAAGGCGCTGATCATCTCCAAGATCAACAAGGTGGACGTCACGTTCACCGGCGCCGTCGTGCTGCCCGTCTTCCACAAGGCGGAGCTGATGGACATCTCGGTGAAGACCATCGAGATCGCGCGGACCGGTCGCGAGGGCCTGATCTGCCGCGACAACATCCGCGCCGACATCCGCATCACCTTCTTCGTCCGCGTCAACAAGACCGTCGAGGACGTGGTGAAGGTCGCCCAGGCGATCGGGACCGCCCGCGCCAGCCACCAGGAGACGCTGCAGGAGCTGTTCAACGCCAAGTTCTCCGAGGCGCTCAAGACCGTCGGCAAGCAGCTCGACTTCGTCGACCTCTACACCCAGCGCGACCACTTCCGCGACCAGATCATCCAGGTCATCGGCACCGACCTCAACGGCTACAGCCTGGAGGACGCGGCCATCGACTACCTGGAGCAGACCTCGCTGGCCTCCATGGACAGGAACAACATCCTCGACGCGCAGGGCATCAGGAAGATCACCGAGCTGACCGCGATCGAGCACGTGCGCACCAACGAGTTCCAGCGCCGCGAGGAGAAGGAGATCACCCGCCAGAACGTGGACGCGCGGGAGGCCATCCTGGAGCTGGAGCGCCGCCAGGCCGACGCGGAGACCAAGCAGAAGCGCGAGGTCGCGACCATGCGCGCCCGCGAGGAGGCCGAGACCGCCAAGGTGCAGGCCGAGGAGCGGCTCAAGGCGCACGCCGCCGGGCTGCGCACCGACGAGCAGCTCGGCGTCCAGCAGGAGAACCAGGCCCGTGAGATCGCGGTGGCGGCGAAGAACCGCGAGCGGGTCCTCGCCATCGAGACCGAGCGCATCGAGAAGGACCGCCTGCTGGAGGTCATCGCCCGCGAGCGCGAGACCGAGCTGTCGCGCATCTCCAAGGACAAGGAGGTGGAGGGCGAGAAGCGCTCCATCGCCGAGGTCGTCCGCGAGCGGATCGTCGTGGAGAGGACGGTCGCCGAGCAGGAGGAGAGCATCAAGCGCCTGCGGGTGGTCGAGGAGGCCGAGCGGACCCGCCAGGCCGTGATCATCCAGGCCGAGGCCGAGGCGCAGGAGAGCCTGGTCAAGGACATCAAGGCGGCCGAGGCCTCCGAGGCGGCGTCCAAGCACCGGGCCCGCGAGGCGCTGGTGCTGGCCGAGTCCCGCCAGCAGGCCGCCGAGCTCGACGCCCGCGCCAAGATCCGCCTGGCCGAGGGCGTGCAGGCCGAGACCGCGGCGGCCGGGCTGGCCGAGGTGCAGGTGCGCGAGCGGGACGCCGCGGCGATCGAGAAGGTCGGCCGCGCCGAGGCCACCGTCGAGCGGGAGCGGGCGCTGGCGGTCGCCGAGGGCGAGCAGGCCAGGGCGCTCGCCGTGGCCACCGGGGTGCGCGAGAAGCTCAAGGCCGAGGCCGAGGGTGAGCAGGCCAAGGCGCTGGCCGCCGCCACCGCGATCGGCGAGAAGCTCAAGGCCGAGGCCGAGGGCCTGACCGAGAAGGCCGCGGCGATGGCCGCGCTCGACGACGCGACCCGCGCCCACGAGGAGTACCGCCTGCGGCTGGAGGCGGAGAAGGAGATCCGGCTCGCCGGGGTGGAGGTGCAGCGCAGGATCGCCGAGGCGCAGGCCTCGGTCCTGTCGGCCGGCCTGTCCAAGGCCAACATCGACATCGTCGGCGGCGACAGCGTGTTCTTCGACCGGCTGATGGGCTCGATCACCATGGGCAAGGCCGTGGACGGTTTCGTGGGCCACTCCGACGTCGCCAGGACGCTGGCCGGCCCGTACCTGGACGGCTCGTCGAGCCTTCCCGCCGACCTGGCCGGGATGCTCGGCTCGATCGACGCCGCGGGCGTGCGTGACCTCTCGCTCTCGGCGCTGCTGATGAAGCTGATCAAGGAGGGCGGGCCCGACGCCGACAGGCTGCGCCTCCTGCTGGCCGAGACGCAGGCGTCCGGCACCGCCGAGGTGCCGGCCGGCGCGCTCGACCCCGCCTCGCGGTGACGTCATCCACGGCGGAAGCCGTCACCCAGACCCCCGGCGAGGGGACGGGGCTGGACGCGGGCACCTACGAGGTGCTCCGCGCCCGCCTGGCCGAGCAGGCCGCCGAGCTCGCCCGGCGGGCCGACGCGCTCAACGCCGAACGCCTGGCGGTGTTCGGCGGGACCGAGATGCGCCTGCTGGGCACCGAGCGGATCCGCACCGAGAACAACTGCGTACCGCGTGACATCGTGTCCGTCGGCGGGCTCATGCTCTTCGGCTACAACGTGTTCATCGGGCTGAAGCCGGAGACGACCGTCGAGGACGTCTTCTCCGTGCACACGTTCGTACGGGACACGGGCGCCACCGGCGGCACCGCCGGTGGCGCCGCCGGTGGCGCCGGTGGCCCGGCCGGGGACGGCGGCGCGGGGAACGGCCGGGCCGCCGGGAGCACCGCGGACGGCGCGGACGGCGCGGACGGCGCGGGTGAGGCGGGCAGGCCGTTCCGCTTCGACCCCGCGCCGATGTTCCGCGACCCCCGCTTCGAGCACGACTTCGCCGAGCTGTACCGCTACTACCGGGAGACGCGGCTGCTCCAGCTCCGCCGCGTCGAGGGCAAGCTGCTGGCCGTCTTCCGGACCGGCCCGCAGGACACCCGCGTGCTGCGCTGGCAGGTCGAGACCGACGGCACGCTCACCTACATCGACAACCGCGGGGAGCGCGACCACGTCTTCCCGCCCTCGCACGACTTCGAGTGGATCCCCGCCACCCGCGACGACCACGTCCCGGGCCGTCACCCGCACATCTCGATCGAGGGCGAGGTGTTCGTCGAGACCGTCGGCGGCGACCTCACCATCAAGATCGAGAACAACACCGAGACCGGCGAGGGCGTCTACCGCGAGCCCGTCGCCGAGCCGCTGCAGAGCCTCGCCGACGCGGAGGTGCAGCACGCCAGGATCGGCCCGCTGATCCTTCTTCGGGTGCGCCCGTACAAGGAGACCGAGTGGCGCCACCTGGTCTTCAACACCCGCACCAAGGGCGTGGTCCGCGTGGACGGCATCGGGCAGGCCTGCCGGCGCCTGCCCGAGGACCAGGGGATCATCTTCCCCGGCGGCTACCACCTGGCCACCGGCGTCGGCAAGACCTTCGACACCGACGTGACGGACCTGGAGTTCGAGCGGGTCGTCCGCTCCCCCAACGGCGAGGACGTGCTCTACGTCTTCCACGCCAGGGCGGAGGGGCGGTCGCTGCTGCTGCCGTACAACGTGATCCGCAAGCAGGTGGCGACGCCGCTGTCCTGCCACGGGTACTCGCTGTTCGACGACGGCACGCTGGTGGTCTTCAAGGCCGTCTCCGACGAGCCCACCCGCGTGCACCCCATGCAGGTCTGGCAGACGGCCTACCAGTCCGACCTGTACGCCGCCGGGCGGCGCACGGGCACCGGGCCGCTGGAGCGCATCGGCAACGCCGAGCTGGTGCGGGGCATCTCCGACTGCCTGTCGGTGGCCCGGATGACCGAGGAGATGGCGCCGTCGGTGCCGGTCTTCGAGGCGCTGATCGCCGCCTGCGCCCGGGTCTTCGACCGCTACCACTGGCTGGGCGAGCACCACCTGCGCGGCCCGCTCGCCGACGTGCGGGCCACCGCCGAGCAGGTGCTGGACGAGTTCGAGGCGGTCCAGGAGCTCACCCGGCAGGCGGCCGAGGCGCTGGCGGCCGCCGCCGACGACGTCACCTCGCTGGTACGGCGGGCGCGCGTCGACGCGCCGGGGACCGCCCAGGGATGGGTGGACCGGCTGTCGGAGCTGCGCCGCGCGCAGGGGCACCTGGTGACCCTGCGCGAGATGCGCCACGTCGACCTCGGCGGGATCGACGCGCTGGAGACGGAGCTGACCGCCGAGCTCGGCGCCACCGCGCGGAGCGCCGCGGGCTTCCTCAGCGGCGACGACGCCTTCGCCGGCTACCACGCCGACGTCGAGCGGCTGGTCGCGGACGCGGGCACGATCGCGACCGTGGCCGAGGCCGGGCCGGTCGCCGAGCGGATGGACCGGCAGGCGCGCGGCCTGGAGGTCCTCGTCGAGGTCGTCGGCACGCTCGACATCGCCGACGCCACCGTGCGCACCGCCATCCTGGAGCGGGTCGGCGAGGTGCTCGGCGGCGTCAACCGCGCCCGCGCCACGCTCCGGTCCCGCCGCGCGGAGCTGCTGGCCGGTGAGGGGCGGGCCGCGTTCGCCGCCGAGTACGCCCTGCTGGGCCAGGCGATCACCGGCGCCCTGGCGATGTCCGACACCCCCGAGCGCTGCGACGAGCAACTGGGCCGGCTGATGCTCCAGCTGGAGAACCTCCAGGCGCGCTTCGCCGAGTTCGACGACTTCCTGGGGCGGCTGGACGCCAAGCGGGAGGACGTCTACGAGGCGTTCTCCTCGCGCCGCCAGGCGCTGCTCGACGAGCGGGCCCGCCGCGCCGACCGGCTGGTCGACTCGGCGGCCCGCGTCCTGACCGGGGTACGGCGCCGGACGGCGGGCCTGGCGTCCCAGGACGAGGTCAACACCTACTTCGGGTCCGACCCGATGGTGCTCAAGCTCAGGGCCGTTGCCGGCGAGCTGCGCGCGCTGGGCGACCAGGTCCGCGCCGAGGAGCTCGAAGGACGGATCGCGTCCGCCCGCCAGGAGGCGGGCCGGGCGCTGCGCGACCGCCTGGACCTCTACGTCGACGGCGGCGACACCATCCGGCTCGGCCGGCACCTGTTCGCGGTCAACACCCGGCCGGCCGACCTGACGCTGGTGCCCCACGAGGGCGGCATGGCGTTCGCCGTCACCGGGACCGACTACCGCGCCCCGGTGCGCGACGCGGCCTTCGCCGAGACCCGGCCGTTCTGGGAACAGGCGGCCGTCTCGGAGTCGCCCGAGGTCTACCGGGGCGAGTACCTGGCCGCCTCGATCCTGGCCGCCGCCGAGGCCGGCACCCTGACCGTGGGCGAGACCCCGGTCCCGGCGCGGGCGCTGCACGAGGCCGCGGCGTCCGAGGGCGGGGAGCTGCTGGAGATCGTCCGCCGGGTGGCGGAGACCCGCTACGACGAGGGGTACGAGCGCGGCGTCCACGACCACGACGCCACCGCCGTCCTGCGGGCCGTGCTCCGGCTGCACGCGGACGCCGGCCTGCTGCGCCACCCGCCGGAGGCCAGGGCCGCGGCCCAGCTGTTCTGGGCGTTCGGCGTCGACACCGACGCCCGCGCGACCTGGACGACCCGGGTGGGGTCGCTGGCGCGGGCGCGGTCCCTGTTCGGCCGCGTGGAGGCGGTGGCCGAGACCCGCGACGCCCTGGCCCGCGCGATCGCGTCCTTCGTCCGGCCCCTGCGCGGCGGAGCGGCGGACGCGGCGGGATCACCGGGGGCGGCGGGTGCGATGGGCGCGGCCGGGTCGGCGGGATCGGCGGGGCCGGCGGGATCGGTGGACGACCTGGACGACCTGGACGCCGGGCAGGCCGGGGAGTACCTCTTCGAGGAGCTCGCGGGCGGGCAGGACGGGTTCGTGACGAGCGCCGGCGCCCGGTCGCTGCTGGAGCGGTTCGACCGGGCGCTGGGGCCCGCCCGCGCGGGGTTCGAGGACGACCTGCGGGCGCTGGGCGACGACCTCGCCGGCCGTCACCGCCTGGCCGAGGCGTGGCTGTCGGCCTTCGAGGGCACCGGGCGGGACGCGGCGGGCGAGATCGCGGAGGCGGTGGCCGTGCTGCTGTGCGAGCTGCCGCGCTACGACTCGGAGGCGGCGCCGGCCGTGGTGGTCGAGGACCTGCTCGGCACCCATCCCCGGATCTCCGCGCACCGCATGGAGCTGCGCCTGGACGAGTTCCTCACCAGGACCCGGCGCTTCCGCGAGCACCGCGTCCCGGCGTACCGCGCCTACCAGCGGCGGCGCAACGAGCTGGTCGCGGCCGAGCGCGAGCGGTTGAGGCTGGAGGAGTTCCGCCCGAAGGTGATGAGCGCCTTCGTCCGCAACCAGCTCCTCGACGAGGTCTACCTGCCGCTGATCGGCGACAACCTGGCCAAGCAGCTCGGCGCGGCCGGTGACGCCGAGCGGACCGACCAGATGGGCATGCTGCTGCTCATCTCCCCGCCGGGGTACGGCAAGACCACGCTGATGGAGTACGTGGCCGACCGGCTCGGGCTGATCTTCGTGAAGGTCGACGGGCCGGCCCTGGGACACCTGGTCACCTCGCTGGATCCGGCGCAGGCACCCGACGCCACGGCCCGGCAGGAGGTCGAGAAGATCTCCTTCGCGCTGGAGATGGGCAACAACGTCCTGCTGTACCTGGACGACATCCAGCACACCTCCCCCGAGCTGCTGCAGAGGTTCATCTCGCTCTGCGACGGCCAGCGGCGGATGGAGGGCGTCTGGGAGGGCCGTACCCGCACCTACGACCTGCGGGGCAAGCGCTTCGCGGTCTGCATGGCGGGCAACCCCTACACCGAGTCGGGCGGGCGTTTCCGCGTCCCCGACATGCTGGCCAACCGCGCCGACGTGTGGAACCTGGGCGACGTGCTCTCCGGCAGGGAGGAGCTGTTCGCGCTGAGCTACATCGACAACGCGCTGACCTCCAACCCGGTGCTGGCCCCGCTCGCCGGCCGGGACCGCGGCGACGTCCGCCTGCTGGTGCGGCTGGCGCGGGGCGAGGAGGGCGTCCGGGCCGACCGGCTCTCGTACCCGTACTCGCCGACGGAGCTGGAGCAGGTCCTGTCGGTGCTGCGCAAGCTGCTGCGGGTCCAGCGGACGGTGCTGGCGTGCAACCAGGAGTACATCGCCTCGGCCGCGCGGTCGGACGCCTCGCGGACCGAGCCGCCGTTCCGGCTCCAGGGCTCGTACCGGAACATGAACAGGCTCGCGGCGCGGGTCATGCCGGTGATGAACGACGCGGAGCTGGAGGCCGTGATCGACGACCACTACGTCGGTGAGGCGCAGACGCTCACCTCCGGGGCGGAGTCCAACCTGCTCAAGCTGGCCGAGCTGCGCGGCACCATGACGGCCGGGCAGGCCGCCCGGTGGGCGGAGGTGAAGGCGGCCCACCTGCGCTCCCAGGCGCTGGGCGGCGCCGAGGACGACCCGGTGACCCGCGCGGTCGGCGCGGTCGGCCTGCTGGCCGACCGGGTGAGCACCGCCATCGAGCACGCCGCCGACCGGTTGTCCGCCGAACCGTGACCCGGTGGGCGGGCGGCGACCGCCCGCCCGCCGGGAGCGCGCCGGCCGGTCCGGGGACGGGCACGCGACCCGGTCGGCCGGGCCGGCCGGGCCGGCCGGCGAGGCGGCCGTGGCGACCGGAAAGGACCGGCGGGAGAACGCGCCCGCGAAAGGCGTTCCGCGGGGAAATCCGTGTTGCCTCGTCCCTCCGCCAGGCACTACATTGAATTCATGACTGCCGGGTCGGCCTTGGGCCAAGAGCGAGTGGGGCACCCGGCCTTCGCGTGACCGCCAGGTGGGCCAGAGGCCCGCCTTTTCTTTTTCCGCGCATTCCGAGCATTCCGCGCGACGTTTCCATGAGCACGACGGTGCAGGTCACCGTCGCTTCAGCGTGCCTTCGACGAACCGGTCCGGCGGGCGGGTCATCCGCCCCGGCCGGATATTCGGCACGCCCTTTCCCGTTGTCACCCGCACCGCGGCAGGCATCACCCGACGGTGATTTCGCACCGCCCGCCGTGCGGTCATTCGCCATGCCCGCGAACGGTCCGCGGGCCATCGACAAGGAGCACGTACAGAGAATGCCCAATGATTTCAACCGGCAGGTCATCGAGGAGTTCCGCGCCAACGCCGGCCGGGTCGGCGGTTTCTTCGAGGGGGCCCGGCTGCTGTTGCTGACCACGGTCGGCGCGCGGTCCGGAGCCCCGCACACGACCCCGCTCGGCTACCTCCCCGACGGCGACCGGGTCCTGGTCATCGCCTCGGCCGCGGGCGCGCCGAGGCATCCGGCCTGGTTCCACAACCTGGTGGCCGACCCTCGCGTCACGGTCGAGACCGGCGCCTTCACCTACGAGGCGCGGGCCGTCGTGCTGGAGGGCGGCGAACGCGACCGGCTCTTCGCCCGCGCGGTCGAGGCCGACCCCGGATGGGCCGACTACCAGGCCAAGACCGACCGCGTCATCCCGGTGGTCGCCCTGCGACAGGCCGGGGACGGGCCCCCGGCGCCGAACGTCACGTCCTGGGGCGCGCACCTGAAGCTGGTCCACGACGCCTTCCGGCGGGAGCTGGCCCTGATCCGCGAGGAGGTCGCGCGGTCGGGTCCCGGCCTGGGCGCCCAGCTCAGGGTGAACTGCCTGACGCTCTGCCAGGGGATGCACAACCACCACACCGGTGAGGACCTGATGATGTTCCCGGCGCTGGGCCGGGACCGTCCCGACCTGGAGCCGGTGCTGGAGCGGCTCCGCGAGGAGCACCGGACGATCGCGACCCTCCTGGACGACCTGCGCGAGGTCGTCTCCGCCGACCGCGCCGACCCCCTGCCGGTGCTCACCGAGGTCGAGCGGCTCACCGGCGCGGTCGAGGCCCACCTGGTCTACGAGGAGGAGTGGCTGATCCCGATCCTGGACGCGCCGGCTCCCTGACCGGGCGGCGCCCGCCCCCCGGGCACGGTGGCTCCGGGGGGCGGGATCGCCGCACCCCGGGACCGCCGCACCCCGGGGCCGGACCGGGACCGCAGGCTCAGCGCCGGGCGCTCTTGCGCCACCACCAGAACATCGCCAGGACGGTGCCGAGCACGCAGTAGGCGCCGGCGAGCTGGAAGACGAACGCCACGCCTCCCGCCGCGATCAGGATCCCGGCGATCGAGGTGCCGACGCCCGAGGAGATCGAGTCCGAGGCGCTGGCCACGCCGAAGGAACGGCCGAGTGCCGCCGGGGGCGCCAGCTTGGTGATCAGCGCGTAGGTGAGGGGCACCGAGACGGCCATCAGCACACCCTCGACCACCGAGATGACGATGGCCATCCAGATGCTGGTCGTCACCGCGTACGCGAACGCCAGCACGCCCAGCAGGCCGGTGACCACGCCCACCACCAGCCAGCGGGGGGTGTTGGGCAGCACCTTGGAGGCGTGCGGGGACAGCAGCACCACCGGCAGCATCGTCGCGGTGAACGACCACGGGATGATCGGGTCGGCCGCGCCGAGCTCGCGCAGGTAGGGACCCCACAGCACGGCGTACACGCCGTACATGGTGGCGGTGGCGGAGACCAGGGCGATCACCGGGCCGATGGAGCGCAGCACGTCCAGCAGCGAGGTCCTGTCCACCGCGTCCGTGCCCGTGCCCGTACCCGTGCCCGCGGCCTGTCCGGGCGTCGCGGTCCCGTCCGCCTCGCCGGCGTTCTTCCCGCCCTCCGCGCGTCCGGCGCCTTCGGCGTCCTCCGGCTTCCCGGCGCTCTGGCCCCCGTCCTTGCGCAGTTCCGCCGGGAGGGCGGCGGTGCGGCTCAGCAGGCTGACGACGCCGGCGCTGCCGAGGGCCACCACCGCGAACCAGGGGGCGGCGGCGGTGCCGTCGATCACGACCAGGCCGACCATGATCGGCCCGACCAGCGCCCCGGCCGTCCCCACGCTGTTGAACCGGCCGAAGATCCGCTCGTGCTCGGCCGCCGGGGTGGCCAGGCCGATCGTGGTGCGCAGCGCGTTCCCGGCCGCCGCCATGCCGCCCGTGGTGAACAGGTAGGCGACGGCCATCACCGGGAGGTAGGAGATCATGATGAAGGCCAGCGCGGCGAGGAACGCCACCGCGCAGCCGCCGACCAGTGCCCGCCAGGCCCCGAACCGGTCCACCAGCCGGCCGGTGATCAGGTTCGAGGCGGCGGCGCCGAAGGCGGAACAGATCATCACGGTGCCGAGCATGGCCAGCTCGACCCCGCGGTCCAGCAGGTAGGGGACGATGATGGCGATGGTCCCCATCTGCGACGCGCGCAGCAGGAAGGTGACCGTGAAGGCTCCGCGCAGCGAGACCGCGTACGGCACCGCCGGCGGGGGAGGCGGGGCGAGCCGCGCCTCGACCCGGCTCATCCCCTCTCACCCCGGTCGACGACGCCGACCGGGCTGCTCTGCGGGCCGACGGCGCAGATGTACCAGCGCATCCGGTCCAGGACGCGGGGGGCCCACATCTCCCGGGCGTGCTCCAGGTCGGCCTCGGACAGGCCGCGGTGGGTGACCACGAGCATGGTCGCCCTGGGGGTCGGCCAGAGCCTGATCTCGGCGACGCTGCGCCGCGTGGGCCAGCCCTCGCAGTCCATGGTCACCGCGACCCGCTCGCCCAGGACGAGCTCGGCGGTGGTGGCCGACAGCCCGAACTCCGCGATGCTCCAGCGCACCCCCTCGGAGGTCTCGCCGGCCGGCTCGCCGGTCCACGCCGCCAGGGAGGCCGGATCGGTGAGGGCCCGGTAGATCTGGCTGGCCGTGCCGCGCTGGATGATGTCGGTGACGAGCACGGAGTGGGTGCCGTCCTCGTGCGCGTAACTCGGGTCCTGCTTGCTGCCCGGCCGGAAACTCAGGGACGTCAAGGAAGGTCCTCTCAAGGCAGAGGTGGCCGTGACGTCACGACGCCGCGGGCACCGGGGTGCTACGGGGGGGTGCCGGGATCCCGAGGTGCCGGGATCCCGGGGCCGGGGGTGCGGCGACGGCCCGCTCCAGCTCGGTGAACCTCTCGAAGACCGAGGAGCGGAACGT